>JBDIAJ010000013.1:0-42885 GCA_039812345.1 Nostocoides sp.
GCGATTAGCGCAGTGGTAGCGCGCTTCCTTGACACGGAAGAGGTCACTGGTTCAAACCCAGTATCGCCCACCAACCGAAACGGCCCCTGACCTGCGGAAACGCAAAGTCAGGGGCCTTCTGCTTCGGGCGCGTGCAGGCTACGTGCAGGATCGACGAACGGTCACCTGGCATCCGACAACCGGAAGGCAAGGGCATGAGCACAGCAGAAGCAGCCGGCGGCGGGGTCCGCTGGGAGGTCTACAACCGGAAGACGCATGAGGCGCCGGTGTCGTTCTCGACGAGGGCGGCGGCGGAGGCCTGGCGGGGGCATGCGGGACTGCACGCGGGTCGGTGGGTCGAGGTGGCTTGCACGTCGGCTCACCCGAACGCTGGTCATGCGTGATACCGGTTGGCTATCGGAAACGTAGACAAACAAGAGCAAGAGATTGCAAACATGCTTAGGTAGCTGTATTATTAAGCATGCCAACCGTCGACCAGCCCGGAAACGAGCCCGCGAAGGCCCCCCACACGGGGGCCGCCGCCACGCTCGAGCGTGGCGTGACCGAGGTGCGTGCGCTGATGGCCGAGACGACAGAGGCGCTGCGGGGTCTGCGGGGGGTGCTGTGGCAGGCCGGTGGTGGCGCGCTGGGCGAGATCCTCGGGGCACTCGGCGAACTCGCTCTGATCACGGATGCCGCCGAAGTCGCCGTCATCGGCGAGGCCGTGATCCGCGGCGAGCACGAGAGCGCCTCGGTGCCTCTGGCCCTCGGGGACTGGGTGTCCGCCCATTCGCGGCGCTACCCGACCGGTGCGATGTGCGCCCGGCCGGTGCGGCTTGCGCGGGAGATCACCAAGCGGGTCCTTCCTGACCGGTTGACCGAGGCCGTCCTCACCGGCGCCGCCCCGGTCGCTGCCGCGTCCGTCGCGGCGACCGAGATGCTGCGGCTGCTGCCCGATCTGCAGCCTGGGTTCGTGGACACCGGGTGGGACGCCTACACCGACCTCGCCCTCGCCGGTGACCCCGCCCAGGTCCGCAGGCTGCGCCCGGCACTGATCGCCCGCTACGGGGATCCGGAGGACCGCTCCAAGAGGGAGAGGCAGGCACGGGCACGGATGAGCCTGTCACGCGGACACGACGACGGCGGATCCCTCGTCGACTACCGGATGAGCCTCGACCACGAATCCGCGGCCGTCCTCGAGTGCGCACTCGGCCCACTGACCGCGCCGGTGCCCGGCCCGGATGGCGAACCCGACCTACGGTCCTGGAGCACGCGACGAGCGAACGCGTTGATCGACCTGATCGGCCGGGCCGTCCGAGCCGATGACGGCATCGTCGGCCGCTCCTCCACCCACACCACCGTCCTGGTCAAACTCGACGATCTCGCGACCGGCGCCGGAGCCGGCGAGACGACCGGCACCTGCGACGCCGGCCGCTTCCTGTCGATCCCGACCGTGCGAGCCCTCTCGTGCAACGGGCGGATCACTCCCGTCGTGGTCGACGTCCACGGCAATCCGGTCCTCGTCGGCCGCACCAGGCGTCTCTTCACCCCGGCCCAGGTGGCCGCGTTGATCGTCCGGGACCGCGGCTGCACCTTCCCCGGCTGCTCCCGGCCGCCCGACTGGACCGATGCCCATCACCTGATCCACTGGACCGTCACCCCACGAAGTTCTCCACTCCTTCGTCGCTCCGATACTTCGCGGGGACCCCGACACAACGACGGCGGCGATACTGATCTCGACAACGCGGCCCTGCTCTGCCGGATGCACCACACCATCGTTCACGCCAGACGACTCGCCGGCCGGGTGACCCACGCGCCGCCCGGCGACTCGGACGAACGCCGCCTCCGCGTGGTCTGGGACATCACACCCGGAAGCTACGACGACGCCCGTCGCCTTACCACCCACGGACCCACCACTGCGGCTTGAGCGCGCCCCCGCCCAGGCGCTCGCTGCATCGGTTCAGACCCCATGAAGGTCCCGGCGCCGACCCCAGCGCGCCGATCAGCACGGCCGGGGTTGCCGAGGTCTCGAGCGGACCGTCCCGCCGATCACTGATCAGGTCGTCGCGCTCGTGGGCGAGATGATTGATTCCAAGGTGACTGGTGTGGCGCGTGTGGTTTGGGGGTGAGGGTGTCCAGACTCGATGTTGCGAACCAACTCGAGCATGGAGGCTCTCGTGGACACCGATCTGGACACCCTCGCTACCGCACTGTATGACGGTTGACGATCTGTTGCTCAGGCGCCCGGACCTGGCGCCGTGGCGCCCGAGGGTCGGGGATCAAACCCCAGGTCAGCTACGCGGAGCTGATCACGACGGCGGTGATGTCGGTGCTGCTGGGCTTCGATGACGCAGCCCGCTGGGTGCGTCACGTGCGGGCCAACCTGCGCCACCTGTTCCCCTACCTGCCCCACCAGCTTGGCTAGAACAAGCGGTTGCGCCGGCTCGGCCCGAGCATGCTCGCGGTCATGGAGTACCTGACCGAGCACACCTCGGTGGCTGGTGACGACGTGCTGGTGGTCGACTCCACCCCCATCGAGTGCGCCCGCTCCCGCGAAACGGTCAAACGCTCGGACCTGGCCGGGTGGGCCGAGTACGGCTACTGCGCCTCCCTGACCGACCTGATCGCGATCACCCCGGTCCTGGCCGGTGCCGGTGACCGCCTACGACCACTGACACCCCTTGGAATCAATCATCCAGGTCGCCGGCGGGCACGGTCCGGGCCAGGTGGCGTACGAGGCCGGTCGCAGGCCCAGTCGTCAGTCGGCTCACGCGGCGTACCGCGTTTGCGTCGAAAGCGACCCCGAATCAGGAAGGACATGGGACCATGTGCCGGGGCCACGAACATAACCAGGGGATAACCGTATGACGACAACGACGACGTTCAGCCGGCGCGACGGCATACGACTCCTGACCGGCACCACCGCCGCGAGTGCCGTATGCGCGATTCCGCCCTCCGCGAGTGCGGCGACACCGCCCGCCGCTGGTCACCGCCCGGAGCACCGAGTCCTTCCTCGACACCCTCGGGATCGTCGTTCACCTCAGTGATCGCGAGTATCCGAAGGGTGACGTCGTCCTCGCCAAACTCCGCGAACTCGGCGTCCGGCACGTGCGGACCAACAACTACGTGGTCGCCGGGGATCCCGGCTACGGCAAGGCGATCAAGTCCTCACTCCTGCTGGGCCGCAACGGGATCGGCCTCCACTTCACCTCTCTGCGACCGATGATGTCGGAGCCCACCGAGGCCGACATCGAGGCGGCGATCAACCTACGCCTCGACTACATCGTCAGCAACGGCCTCGCTCCCTACACCGAGGCCGTCGAGACCTTCAACGAGTACGACAAGGTCTATCCCCAGGTCAAGAACTGGCCGGACGCGCTCAAGGCGTCGATGATCTATCTCGCCTCCCAGCGCGGGCGCCTCGACCCGCGCACGCGGATCCTCGGCCCCGCCCTCGTCGGATTCGACCTGCCCAACACCGCGCCACTGATGCGCACCGACTCCGCGGGCAATCCGATGAACGGCTACTTCGACGCCGGCAATCTGCATTCCTACTACATCGGCGCCAAGCCGGAGACGGCGTTCAAGGCCTCCACGCCGGAGACGATCCCGAGCCAGTTCAACACGAACCCCGGGCGGCTCGAGAAGGCGATCAACTTCCGTCAACGGGCCCGCAGCTACGCCTACAACATCTCGCACGACCTGCCGATCATCCTCAGCGAGACCGGCTACAACAACGACCCCAACGGCCTCTACACCGGTCGCATCGACGAGGCCAGCTCGGGCATCTACATGCCCCGCGCCTATCTGGAGTCCTTCCGCATCGGCCTCGCCCGGACCTTCATGTACGAGTTGTATGACGAACCGACCGCGATGCCGCAGTACCAGCGCTTCTTCGGCTTCTATCGTCCCGACGGCACCGCCAAGCCTCAGGCGACCTCGGTCACCCGCCTGACCACCCTCCTCGCCGGGGGAGACCAGGCATTGACGCCGACCGGTCTCGCGTTCCGGGTCGCCGACCCCCGCAAGCAGGGGGTCAGCACGGTTCTCCTGCAGAAACGGACCGGCGAGTGGTGGCTGGCGCTGTGGCGACCGCTGTCGGTGTGGAACTACACGGCATACGTCCCGATCGCCCGCACTCCGTCGCCGGTCGTGCTGAGCTTCGCCACGCCGCAGCGGGTCGAGGTGCACACCGATCTCAGCCTCGCGGCCGACCCGAAGGTCACGCCGAATCCGGTCACCTCGGTGACCCTCTCCCTCGGACCCGCGGTCACGCTGGTGAAGATCACGCCGGGCGCCTGACGACATCTCACACGCACGCGCCTTCGGACGTTCACCTGATATGACAGCGTTCGTGGCCGCAACCGTGCACACCGTCGTCGACTCGCCGATCGGTGCCCTCACGCTCGTCGGCGACGGCGACGCCCTCACCGGGATCTACTTCGCGCCGCATCGTCGCCGAGACCGGCTGCCGGACTTCGGTCGCGCCGTGACCGGCGACCCGCTGCTCACCGACGCCGCTCGGCAGCTCGGGGAGTACTTCGACGGGCGGCGCCACGCCTTCGACCTTCCGCTCGCCGCGCGAGGGGACGACTTCCAACAGGCCGTCTGGGCGCTCCTGCGCGAGATTCCGTATGGCGAGACCCGCTCCTACGGTGACCTCGCCCGGGCGCTCGGTCGCCCGGGCGCCGCTCAGGCGGTCGGATGGGCGAACGGGTCCAACCCGTTGAGCATTGTCGTTCCGTGCCATCGGGTGATCGGAGCGGATGGTTCACTCACGGGCTACGCCGGCGGACTGGACCGCAAGCGCTTCCTCCTCGAGCTGGAACGCCCGGCACCGGAGGACGACGGCCGGCTCTTCTGAATCCGCCCGCCGTCAGGCGAGATCCAGGAGGGCCCGGTCGAGGGCGGCCAGGAGGGCATCGATGTCCTGCGCGGTCACCACGAGCGGCGGAGCGAGCCGGATGGTGCGGCCGTGGGTGTCCTTGGCGAGCACTCCGTGCGCGAGCAGGCGTTCCGCCAGCGCCCGGCCGGTGCCCACCGCCGGGTCGAGATCGACCCCCGCCCACAGGCCACGGAGCCGGATGCCGTCGATCCCGCGGCTTCGCAGCGACGCCAACCCGGCGGCCAGCTGTTCGCCCCGTTCGCGGGCGGCCGCCTGGAACTCCCCGGTCGTGAGCATCGCCACGACCTCGCTCCCGACGGCGCAGGCGAACGGATTCCCGCCGAATGTCGAGCCGTGCGTCCCCGGCGTGATCACCTCCAGGACATCGGCATCCGCGGCGACGGCGGAGAGCGGCACGAGGCCACCACCGAGGGCCTTCCCGAGGATGTAGACATCCGGAACGACGTCCTCGTGGTCGCAGGCGAAGGTCTCGCCGGTGCGGGCGAGCCCCGACTGGATCTCGTCGGCCATCATCAGCACCCCGGCCGTCGAGCAGGCCGCACGCACCTCGCGCAGGTAGCCGTCCGGCGGGATCACCACGCCACCCTCACCCTGGATGGGCTCGAGCAGGACCGCGACGACGTCGTCGTCGGCGAGGGCGGCGCGCAGGGCGGCGGGATCGGCATACGGCACGGTGACGAACCCCGGGGTGAACGGCCCGAACTCGTCGCGCGCGACCTTGTCGTCGGAGAAGCTGACGATCGTCGTCGTCCGCCCGTGGAAGTTGCCCTCCATGACGATGATGACGGCCCGCCCCTCCGGGACGCCCTTCGTCCGATACCCCCACTTGCGCGCGAGCTTGAGGGCGGTCTCGACGGCCTCGGCGCCGGTGTTCATCGGCAGGCAGATGTCCTTGCGCGTGAGCGCGCACAGGTCGCGGGCGAACGGCCCGAGCCGGTCGTTGTGGAAGGCGCGGCTGGTCAGCGTCAGCCGGTCGAGCTGGGCGTGGGCGCGCGCGAGCAGCCGCGGGTGGCCGTGTCCGAAGTTGAGCGCCGAATAGCCGGCGAGGCAGTCGAGGTAGGTCCGGCCCTCGACATCGGTCACCCACGCGCCGTGGCCCTCGGCCAGGACGACCGGCAGCGGATGGTAGTTGTGCGCGGCCCATCGCTCGACCAGGTCGATGTGCGCCGGGGTCGTGCTCGGTGTCGACGCGGACATGGCGCTTCCCTTCCTCGGGTATGGCGCACACAACCTACCCGAGTCGGGCCGGCCCGCCGCTCCCGGTCAGGCCGGCTCGGCCCACTCCACGAGGGTCCGAGCGAGTGCGACGGTGAACGCGCGCACCTGGCCGACATCGACCCATTCGTCCACGCTGTGCAGCCCGCCGCCTGCCGGGCCGCAGACCAGCGACGGGACGCCGCTCGCCTCCCACAGCGCCGCCTCCATCCAATAGGGGGCGTCGAACGGCTCCGCGTCCCCGGCGCCCAGGTCGGCGAGGGCCGCCTGGAGCCGGCCGGCGAACTCCCGGGCCGGGCCGTCGGGCGCCAGTCGCCAGGCCGGCCGGCTCATCCGGAGCGTATGCCGCGCGCTCGCCGCCGCGTCGTCCGTCGGGAGCCAGGCGAGCACCGCGTCGATGTCGCCGAGAATGGCCTGCGGCGGTTCACCAGGCACGGTGCGCCGCTCGACCGTGGCCACGGCCGTGTCGGGAACGGTGAACGGTGCCCTACCTCCGTGGGCGACGCTGACCAGCAGTTCCCCGCCGCGGGCCCGCACGGACTCGGCGCGGGCGTCGACGGCGGTGACGAACCGGGCGAGCGCGCTGATCGCGTTGATCCCCTCGTGGGGGAGGGAGGTGTGACTCGCCCGGCCGGTGAACTCGACGTCGGCCACGGCATACCCGCGAAGGCTCGTGCACTGACGCAGCCAGGTCGGCTCCGCGACCAGACACAGCTCCGGTCGTATGCCGATCCCCGGCAGCGCCGCCAGCACCGCCTCGGCGCCGAGGCTGCGATCCTCCTCGTCCGCGACGAGGGCGAGGACGACGGGCACGCCGGCGCGCGCGGCATACTCGCCGGCGACGACCAGCGCCGCCACGCCACCGAGCATGTCGCAGGCACCCCGACCGGACAACCGATCCCCGTCGACCCGAGCGGTGAAGGGGTCGGCCATGCCGTCGACACCGACGGTGTCGAGATGCCCGTTGAGCACGACGACCCCGCGCGACGGATCCACCGCGCCCGCGATCGCGACCAGGCTCGGGCGATCGGGGGCGCCCATCACCTCGACCACGTCGGTCCGCCAGCCGGCCCGCGCGAGCCGCTCCCGCAGCAGGTCCACGGCCTCGCGCTCGCCGGGGGCGCCGGGCACCAGACCCGGGTTGACGGAATCGACACCGATCAGGTCCACGGTCAACCGGATCGCGGCCGTGCCGAGCTCCTCGGCGTCGAGGTCGGTGGGCATGGGGGGCGGGCCGTCGGCACTCAGCCGCGGGTGAGGGTCTGGACGTCCCAGCGCTTCCCCGACCAGCTGAGCAGCATCAGCCAGGCGATCTTCCCCTCGGCCTGACTGTTGAGGACGGCGCCGTCCTTGGCGAGGACGTCGACCTTGTTCTGGCTCCCCTCGACACGGACGAGCGCGAGGTTGCTCAAGACCTTCGTCCGGGTCGCGGAATCGATGGTGAACGGAGCGCCCGAGTAGCGGCGGTCGAGCTTGACGAGGATCTTGGCCATGTCCTCGAGCTTCATGCACTGGTCGCACTTCTTCTTGTCGCTCAGGCTGGTGATCGCCCCCGAGCGCGGGGTCGCCCACGAGTAGTTCACCCAGTCCCAGAAGTAGCCGGCGAATGCCTCCGCCCCGGCCTTGGTGTTCTTCCTGGCCGCGGCCGGGTACTTCGGTGTCGGCCCCGGCGTGGCCGAAGAGGACGCTGACGAGGACGCAGAGCCCGATCCACTCGCGGAGGCGCTCCCCGATGACGAGGTCGAGGTACTCCCCGATGACGAGGTCGAGGTAGACGTCGACGCGGCTCCCGACGTGCCGGAACTCGACGAGGCCGTGCCGGTTGACCCGCCGGAGCAGCCGGCGGCGGCGAGCACACCGGTCAGGCTGAGCGTGACCACCGTGCGACGGACGAGAGACATGGGAGGTCCTTCTGTGAAGTGTTTTCGGTGGACTCGCGCGGACGCCCTCGGTCTCCTGGGAGACCGAGGGCGCCGTCGCTCACTCGTGGTGTCGTGCCTGGGCCATGCGGATCAGGCGAGCGTCAACACCGGGATCGCGAAGATCGAGGTGTTGCCGGTCGCGTCTGTCGCGGTGACGGTGATCGGCTTGTTGGCGGGCTGACCCGTCGTGGCGCTCCACGCGCCGGCGGCGTTCGCGGTGACCGTGGTGAGGTAGGTCTTGCCCATCCGGCCGGTCTTGTTGGCGGCGACGAAGACCTCGACCGTGCAGTTGGCGCACGTGGTGCCGGACACCGACCCGGTCGCACCGGCGGCGATCGTCGGGGGCTGGATGTTGTCCTGGACCATCGTCGCCGACGAACTCCACACGAACTGGATTCCGGTGCCGGAGTAGGTGCTGTTCTGACTGACCGTGTTGCCGTAGGTCCGCTGCTCGGGGCCGGGCGGGTAGGAACCGGTCGAGGAGATCCGGACGCCGACTGGGTTTCCGGCGATCGTGTTCTGCTTGATCATCATGCCGTAGGACCCGCGCTGGATCTGGACGCCGGCGATCTTGTTGCCGCCGAGCACGCCCGCGGGGGTGACGCCGATCCAGTTGCCCTGGACCACGACATTGTGGTGGCCCTTGTCGATGAGGATGCCACCCTTCTTGTTGGACACGATGATGTTGCCGATCGCCGAGTTGTCGTGCGGCAGGCCCTCGGTGACCTGGGCCTCGGTGCAGCCGCCGGGGTTCTCGTGCGCGGGGTCGGCACAGAACTTCGGGCCCTCGAAGCGGATGCCCCACAGCGAGTTCCCCGAGTAGGTGGTCACGCTGCCGTCGGGCGCGGTCCCGATCCGGTTGCCGACGACGACATCGTTGTTGGTGTTGCGGCCGTGGGACACCTCGATGCCGGAGCCCCAGTTCCCGGACAGGACATTGCCCTCGTTGGGGCCGGTGCCGCCGACGATGTTGCCGTAGGTGTAGTTGATGTCGACACCCTGGGAGCCGTTGGGCCGTGCGGCGGTGCCGGCCGGGTTGAGCCCGATGATGTTGTTCTGGACCAGGTTGCCGGTGGTGGGGGCGAAGGAGAAGATGACCCCGCGGTTGCCGCACCCGGAGATGACATTGCGGTCGCCGAGGGCGGGAGTGCCGACCCGGTTGCCGCTGGGACCCTGCTGCATCATGACGCCGAGGCTCTGGGGGTTGATCACGGTGGCGCCGAAGGTGCCGGCGGCGTTGGTGCAGATGAAGTTCCCCGCGAAGGTGTTGTTGTCCGCCGGATCGCCCAGGAGGCTGATCTGCTTCCAGAAGTTGTAGACGGCCAACCCGCGAATGGTGTTGTTGGGTGTCGTGATGACCAGGCCGTCGAACGTGCCGGGGCCCTTGCCCTTGACCTCGATCTTGATCTGGGCGTTGCTGACCAGGGGGTCGGTGTTGGCGGTGGCCCCCGGCTGGGAGTAGCCGTCGATCGTGATCCCGGCGGGGTTGGTCAGACCCGGAAGCTTCGCGGCGGGCGCGATGGTCTGGACCCCCGATCCCGGGATGTTGAAGTTGATGACGGCGGCCCCGGAGGCGGCGTCCGCCTCCATCAGCGCGGCGCGCAGGGTGCACACGCCGGTGGACGTCGCACACACGCCGTCGATCTTGGCGTCGGCCGTGTCGAGGAGGGAGTTGACGACGAAGGGTGAGCCGGCCGCGGCCGATGCCTGCGGCGCCAGCGCGGCGCCGGAGGCGAGAAGCATCCCGCCGAGGGCGAGAACGAACGGGGAACGCACGCGGGCGCGGCGGACCGGGTTGATCATGAACTCTCCAGAAACTTGTGACGATACCCCCCCGAACCCGGGGCCGGGGAGAGGGTACCCCACCGAAATGAAAGCGAGGACCGGGTGAGATCGCCTCACCCGGTCCTCGCCGTCGCTCGCTCAGTTCAGGATCATCCCTTGAGGGCGACCGGAACCTGGAACGGGGAGGTGTTTCCGGACTTGTCCGTCGAGGTCGCCGTGATGGCCGATCCGGCGGTGGCGCTGAGCTTGACGCTGAACGCGCCGGTGGCGGAGGCCGTCACCGTCGTGAGATAGGTCTTCCCAGCCTTGGCCGTCTTGTTCTCGCCGAGGAAGACCTCGACCGTGCAGCCGGCGCAGGTGGTGCCCTTGATGACCTTGCCCGCCGCCGGGGTCAGGTTCGGTGCGGTCATCCCGTTCTGGACCATCGAGGGGCTGCTCTGCCAGACGAACTGGATCCCGGTGTTGTCGAAGGTCGAGTTGCGGCTGATCGTGTTGCCATAGGTCCGCTGCTCGTTGCCCGGCGGGTAGCCACCGGTGGAGGCGATCTGGATGCCGACCGGGTTGTGTGCGATGACGTTCCCGGTGATCTTCATCCCGTAGGAGCCGCGCTGGATCTGGACGCCGGCGACCTTGTTGCCGCCGTCAGCGCCGGCCTTCGTCGCGCCGATCCAGTTGCCGGACAGGGTGACGTTGTTGTGGCCCTTGTCGATCAGGATGCCACCCTTGCCGTTGGAGACGATGACGTTCCCGCGGGCGGTGTTGTTGTTGGGCAGACCCTCCGGGACACCGGCGAGGGTGCAGCTGGCCGGGTTGGGCCGGCCGGGTGTCGCACAGAACTTCGGGCCCTCGAACCGGATGCCCCACAGGAGGTTGCCCGCCCAGGACGCGACGGCACCGCTGGGCGTGGTCCCGATCAGGTTGCCGGCGAGCGTGTTGTTGTGGTTGTGCCCGCCGTGCGAGTCCTCGATGCCGGAACCGCCATTGCCGGACAGGACGTTCCCCTGGCCCGGGTTGTCGCCGCCGACGACGTTGTAGTCGGTGTAGTTGATGTCGACGCCCTGGCTGCCGTTGCGCAGCGCCTTGGTGCCGGCCGGGTTGAGCCCGACGATGTTGTTCTGGATGACGTTGTAGCTGGTCGGTTCGTAGGACAGCGTGATCCCGCGGTTGCCGCAGCCCGACACGACATTGCGGTCGGCGACCGCGGGGGTGCCGATGACATTGCTGCTCGCACCCTTCTGCAGCAGGATGCCGATCTGGTTGCCGCTGGTCGGCGAGCCGACGGTGCCGGTGGCGTTGGTGCAGACATAGCTACCGAGGACCTTGTTGTTGTCGGCCTTCAGCCCGGTGAACTGGATCTGGTTGATGAAGTTGTAGATCGAGATGCCCTTGATGACATTGCCTCCGGACGAGAACACGAGTCCGTCGAAGGAGCTCGCGCCCTTGCCCTTGATCTCGACCTTGATCTGGGCGTTGCTGACCAGAGCCGAGGTGTTCGCAGCGGAACCGGGCTGTGAGTACCCGTTGAAGAGCACGCCACCGGTCGCGGTGATATTGGGCAGGCGTGAGGCGATGTTGATGGTCTGGATGCCACCGCCGGGGATGCTGAAGTTGATCGTGACCGGCTGGGTCGTCCAGTTGGCCTCCATGATCGCGGCCCGCAGGGTGCACACATTGGCGGAGGTCTTGCACTGACCGTTCTTGCCGGCGTCGGGCGCGTCGGCGGTCGAGTTGACGGTGAAGGTCACCCCCGCGGCGGCGGTCGCGATCGCGGTGCCGGTGGCGGCGGACATGCCGACGACGGCGACGGGAACGGCGCCGATCGTCAGGAGACGGCGCAGACTCGGATGGGATCGGTTGGGCATTCGGCAAATACTCCGCTCGTGTTGTGTTCGGCGTCCTGTGGCCCGGCCGGGACCCGCGGCGATTTCGGGCACGATGGGGGGACTCCCCTCGGGGGACGTTACCACGGCCTCCTGATCGGGCTCGCCGGCAGACGCGCGCGGCATACGCTGCTCCGGTGACGGTCATCGTGGGGGAGGACGGGCTGGCCCGCCCGGGGTGGGCCGCCACCGACCCGCTGATGCGGGCCTATTATGACACCGAGTGGGGGATGCCGGTCCGAGACGAGCGGGGCCTTTTCGAACGGCTGTCGCTGGAGGCGTTCCAGTCCGGACTGTCCTGGGCCACGATCCTCCGCAAGCGTCCCGCGTTCCGGTCGGCCTTCGCCGGCTTCGACCCCGACGTCGTCGCCGCGTATGCCGACTCCGACGTCAGTCGGCTGCTCGCCGATCCCGGGATCGTCCGGAACCGGCGCAAGATCGAGGCGACGATCGGGAACGCCCGCGCCACCGTGTCCCTGCGCGAGCGGGGTGGCCTGGTCGCCCTCATCTGGTCCTTCCGCCCGGCGACGACACCCCGCCCGCGGACCCCGCAGGAGGTGCCGACGATGTCACCGGAGTCGGTGGCCCTGTCGAAGGCGCTGCGGGCCAACGGCTTCGGCTTCGTCGGTCCGACGACGATGTTCGCCCTGATGGAGGCCGTCGGCATCGTCGACACCCATCTCGTGGACAGCCACCGGCGCGGCAGCAGCGGGGTCTGGCCGAGCTGACCCGTCGGGCCGGTCCGGCCACACACGCCGTGGCCCAGGCGGTCAGCGGGCGAACACCGCGTCGAGGTCCGCGATGCGGGCCCGATACGCCGCGAGCAGCGACGACGCCGACTTGGGCCCGACGAGCGGGTGGGCCGCGAACGCCTGGACGGCGAGGCGCGGATCACCCGTGGTCGCGGCGTCGATGACGAGCCGGTCGACACACTTGATGGTGTGCACGAGGTCGAGTTCCGGCGGGGCGAGCCGCACCGCCGGAAGCGCGTGCACACCCGCGGAGTCCGCCACGCACGGGATCTCGACGACCGCGTCCGCCGGCAGACCCGGGATGGCGCCGGCGCCCCGGACGTCGAGGATGAGCCGCCGGCTGTCGCCGCCGGTCAGCGCGTCCATGAGGGCGAGGGCCACGCCTTCATATCCGCCGCTGACGAGGTCGTCCTCGGCCCGGGGGGTGTCGCCGCGCGCCGCCGCCATGTAAGTGGCATTCCGTTCGGTGAGCACCGCCTCCCACTCGGTGAGCGCGGCGGCGGGTTCCCCGGGCAGACTCTGGAAGAACCTCCCCTGTTGGTCGGCGAGGAACTCCCCGCGGGTGGGCACCCCGCGCTCCTGGGCGATCGCGGAATCGGTCGTCTGGTAGTAGTGCAGATACTCGTTGGGGATGGACCCGGAGGACTGAAGGAACGCGGGCCCGAAGATGCGCCCCTCCTCGATCCCCAGCAGGGCCTGCTCGTCGGCGAGCAGCTCGGGGAGGTGGTCGACCCCGTCGAGTGTGAGGGAATGCAGCCACCCGAGGTGGTTGAGTCCGGCATACCCCAGTTCCACCCGGTCCACCGGAAGAGCGAGCGCCCGGGCGGCCCGTCGTCCGAGCGAGACCGGGGAGTCACAGATGCCCACGACCCGGCCTCCGAGAACGCCCTGCATCGCCTCCGTGATGAGTCCGGCGGGGTTGGTGAAGTTGACCACCCACGCGGTCGGGGCCGCGGCCCGGATCCGCCGCGCGATGTGGAGGGCCACGGGCACGGTGCGCAGCCCGAAGGCGATCCCGCCCGCTCCCACGGTCTCCTGGCCGAGGAGGCCGTGGTCGAGAGCCACCCGCTCGTCGGCCACCCGCCCGGCCAGCCCGCCGACCCGGATCGCCACGAACACGACATCGGCGCCCGCGACCGCCTCGTCGAGCCGGGTGGTCGCCGTGACCCGAGGCGCACCCGGTGTGGCCAGTCCAGCGAGGATCCGCTCGATGCAGGCGAGCCGGGTCGAGTCGACGTCGTGCAGGACCACCTCGGTGATCCGGCGGGCGGGATCGTCGCGGACGGCGCGATAGACCAGGGGGACCCGAAAGCCGCCGCCGCCCAGAATCGCCAGCCTCATGCGCGAAGGCTACGCGTCTGTCGCGACCGGGGCCGGAGATGGCACCATGGGAAGGGCAGTGGCTCGATCGGAGGGCTCAGGGAGGACACCGTATGCCGGACGCTCGCTTCGACCCGCTCGAATCCGGCCGGGTCGCTGACGGACCGGAGTTCGACGTCTTCATGTCCGGCGTCGTCTTCCTCGACATCATCTTCACCGGTATGGCGCGAACGCCCAGTCCCGGAACCGAGGAGTGGGCCTCGGGGATGGCCTCCTGCCCCGGCGGGATCGCCAATCTCGCGATCGCCACCCGACGGCTCGGCCTGCGCACATCCCTGGCCGCGGCCTTCAGCGAGGACGACTACGGGGACTTCTGCTGGCGCACGATGGAGGAGGGCGAGCACATCGACCTCACCCACAGCCGCCGGTTCCCGGACTGGCACAGCCCGGTGACGGTGTCCATGGCGGTGGACCGGGATCGAAGCATGGTCACCCACGGACACCCGGCCCCGGTCCCGGCGACCGAGCTCGTCGGCGACCCGCCGCGCAGCCGGGCGGTCATCGTCGATCTCGCGGAGGGCGACGGCGGCTCCCTCCCCGACTGGGTGGTCCGCTCCCGCACGCGGGGGGCGCTCGTCTTCGCCGACGTGGGCTGGGATGCGACCTCGGTGTGGGACCCGGAGGTGCTCGACCGGCTCGCCGGCTGCGACGGCTTCCTGCCCAACGCCGTCGAGGCCATGGCTTACACCCGGACGACGACGCCGCAGGAGGCGCTCTACGCGCTGGCCGACCGGGTCCCGCTCGCCGTCGTCACCAACGGCCCGCACGGTGCCCTCGCCATCGACGCCTCGACGGGCGAGGAGGTGTCGGTGCCGGCGCTGCGGGTCGACGCCCTGGACCCGACGGGGGCCGGTGACGTGTTCGGGGCGGCGCTGCTCCTCGGCACGCTCGCCGGCTGGCGCCTGGCCGATCGGGTCGGGTTCGCCACCCTGTGTTCGTCCCTCGCGATCCAGCAGTTCGGGGGCTCACTGGCGGCCCCGGGGTGGGGCGACATCGCCGACTGGTGGCACGCCCGGAAGGCCAGCACCGCCGCGGGCGCCTACCACCAGTCGGTCCTGCGGCGGTTCGCCTTCCTCGACGCCCTCATGCCTCAGGTCCCGCCCGGGGCGTGCCGGCGCGCGACGGCGACGATCGCCCGCCGCGCGGACGTCCCCGGCCTCGGGTAGCGGAGAACTTCGTCGGGTCAGTCTCCGCCCATGCCGGTGCGTTCGACACCCTCGACGATCCAGCGCTGGAGGAAGAGGAACATCACCAGCAGGGGGGCGATGGCCACCAGGGCCGCCGCGAAGAGGTGTGAGAGATCCACCGACTGGGCGGTCAGGAAGGTCGACAGGGCGATCTGCACCGTCCAGGTCGTCTGGTCGCGGCCGATCACCAGCGGCCAGAGGAAGGCGTTCCAGGAACCGATGAAGGTGATCGTCCCGATGGCGGCGGCGAAACCGAGGGAGTTGGGGACGACGACCCGCCAGAAGGTGCCCCAGTAGCCGAGACCGTCGAGGAAGGCGGCCTCCTCGATCTCCTTGGGGAACCCGAGGAAGAACTGGCGGAACAGGAAGGTCGCCAGCGCCTGGAACAGCCCCGGGATGATCAGGCCCCGCAGCGTCGAGATCCAGCCGAGCGTCGAGACGAGGACGAAACTCGGGACGAAGGTCACGGCCGCCGGGATCAGCAGGGTCGCGGTGATGAGATAGAAGACCGCGTTCGACCACCGGTAGGGGATCCGCGCGAGCCCATAGCCCGCGAGCCCGGAGATGATCAGCACCCCGATCGTCTGGACCACGGAGATGGCGACCGAGTTGAGCAGGCTGCGCGCCAGCGGCAGCGCCGGGTCGGAGAAGATCGCCGTGAAGTTCTCGACATGCCAGCCGGGAGGCAGCCAGTACCACTCGGGCGAGCCGAGGTCGCGCTCGGACATCAGGGAGTTGCGGCCGAGGAGATAGAACGGGACCAGGAAGAGGATCGCGGCGCAGATCAATGCGGTGTAGCGGGCGGCGGCACCGATCCGGGCCCGGGGCGAGCGATCGACGACGGCCATGTCAGTCCTCCCCGCGGAAGCTGAAGAAGCGGTTGAAGACGAGTGCCGACAGGGCGATGACGAGGGTGAGGATGACGGCCCCCGCGCTGCCGTGGCCGAAGTCCTGACCCTGGCCGAGCGCGACGTAGTACAGATAGACGAGGGGTGGTCGGGCATACGGCGGGTATTGCCCGAAGCTCGAGAGGATGTTGTAGAACTCGTCGAACGCCTGGAAGGCGTTGATGAGCAGGAGCAGCAGCACCGCCGCGGATGTCGGCCGCAACTGCGGGAGGGTGATGTAGCGGAACTGCTGCCACGCATTCGCCCCGTCGATCGCCGCGGCCTCATAGAGCGTCGGCGAGATCCGCTGCAGGGCGGCGAGGAACAGGATCATGTAGAACCCGACCTGCAGCCACAGCCGCGCCGAGACGATGACCAGCCAGTACCACGGGGGCCTGGTCACGGACAGGAATGGAATCGTGTCGTGCCCGAAGACGCCGAGCCCCGCGTTGACCATGCCCGAGGGGACGCCGGCGAAGATCGACATCTTCCAGATGAGGGCGGCCACGACATACGAACAGGCCGTCGGCAGGAAGAACACCGACCGGAAGAAGGTCTGCATGACCCGGGTCCGGGCGACGAGGAAGGCGGTCAGCAGGGACAGCGCGAAGGTCGTCGGGACGATGACCGCCGCGAAGACGATGAACGTGCCGAGGCTCGACCGGAACGCGTCGTCCCGCACCATGTCCAGGTAATTGCCGAGGCCGACGAAGCGCGTGGGCGTGACCGTGTTGTAGGCGTCGAAGAAGCTGAGATAGACGCTCCACGCGATCGGGACGTAGATGAAGACGACGAGCCCGAGCACGAAGGGGCCGACGAACGCCCAGAACCACAGGTTCTGGTTCTGTCGGCCCCGCAGCCGTCGTCCGAGGGTGAGCGGGGTCGCGCTCATCGCGTCAGCCGAGGACCCGCTTGACCTCGGCGTCGGCGACCGCCTTGACCTTGGCGATCTCGGCCTTGGCGTCGGCGCCGTCCTTGACGATCTTGGTCATCATGTCGCCGAAGGCGGTCGCGCACTTCGGTGTCCAGAGGATCGTGCTCTGGGCGTGGCCGAACGTCTGCGCCGCCGCGGCGGCGTCCTTCGCCGGCCCGCTCTGGAGTGTCTTGGCCTGAGCGGCGAGGCTCGCGCGGGCCGGGATGTGGAAGCCGTATGCCGTGGCGAAGTCGAGTTGTTTGTCGGTCTGGTCGACCCACAGCCACTTGACGAACGCCTGCGCCGCCTCGACATTCGCCGACTTCGCGTTGACGCACGAGCCGTAGGCGCCCACGACGACGGACTGCGTGCCCCCGGGCATGGCGGGCCACGGGATGGCACCGAAGTCGTCGCCGAGTTCCTTCTGGATGCTCGGGAAGGTCCACAGACCCGTGAACTGCATCGCGGTCAGACCGGAGGTCAGGGCGGAGGCGTCATACCAGTCCTTGGGCGCGGCCAGCAGGAGGTACTTGCTGGTGAACATCTCCCGCAGCTTGCCGAACGCGTCGACGGCCTTCTGATCGTCGAACCCGAACGACCCGTCGTCGTTGAGGTAGTCCAACCCCGAGGAGAACAGCATCGGCCCGCCCATGAGGCCCACGCCGCCGTCGTTGCCGAGGAAGAGGCCCTTGGTCTTGTCGACGGTGAGCTTCTCCGCCGCCGCGGTCAACTCGTCCATGGTCGTGGGCGGGGTGATACCGGCCTTGTCGAGCAGCGACTTGCGATAGACGAGGATCTGCATGTCGATGACCTGCGGGACCGCCCAGAGCTTGCCGTCATAGGTCATCCGCTTGACCATCGCCGCGTTGAAGTCGGACGCGGCGTCCCCGAGGATGCCGGTGAGATCGGCGACCTGGCCGCCCTTGATCATGTCGATGGTCGGGCCGTTGCCGTATTCGAAGACGTCCGGGCCGGACGAGGTCAACAGGGACGCGGCGGTCGTCTGGTCGTAGTCACCGGGCTTCCAGGTCACCTTGACGTCGGCGTCGGGGTAGGCCTTGGCGTAGCCCTCGACCGCCTGCTGGGTGCCGGCCTCGCCGTACTGGTGGTACCACTGCTGGAGGGTCGGCTTGGCGCCACCGGCCGAGGACGAACCGCTCCCGGTCGCGATCCCACCGGTGCCCGTGGAGGTCGTCGACGTGCTCCGCCCGGTGTTGCCGCCACACGCGGCGAGCACGCCCATTCCGGCGGCGGCGCCACCGAGGGCGAGCATCCGGCGGCGGTCGATCCGGGCGCTCATCCATGCATCCGACATGCGGTCCTCCTCGATCTCGTCCACGGGCGCCTGGTGCGCCGTGATCGGCGTCGGCCGACGAGGGAACGCTAACGCGTCGAGGCGGTCGCCGGGGCGGCGACACCTCAGGGGCGCAGGAGGATCTTGCCGGTGACCTCTCCGGCGGCGATCCTGGCGAACCCCTCGCGGGCGTCGGCGAGGTCGAGGACGGAGTCGACCTGGGGCACCAGGCCGGTCGACTCGACGAACCGAGCCAGTCGGCCCAACTCGACCCGGCTGCCCATCGTGGAGCCGATGACCCGCAGCTGCTTGAAGAAGATCTTCGTCAGTTCCGCCTTCGGCGGTGCGTCTCCCGAGGTGGCTCCCGAGATGACGATGGTCCCGCCCGGCCGCAGCGCGTTGACCGAGTGCGACCACGTCGCCGCACCGACCGTCTCCATGACCGCGTCGACCCGATCCGGCAGTCGCGCCCCCGATTCGAAGACCTGATCCGCGCCGAGACTCCGCGCGAGGTCGCGCTTGGCCTCGTCGCGGGAGGTCGCCCAGACCCGCAGCCCGGCGGCCGCGCCGAGTTGGATGAGGGCGGTCGCGACACCGCCGCCGGCCCCCTGCACGAGGACCGTGTCACCCGGCTGGACCGCGGCGTTGGTGAACAGCATCCGGTATGCCGTGAGCCACGCCGTCGGGAGACAAACCGCCCGCTCCCAGCTCAACCCGGCGGGTTTGGGGACGACATTGGCCGCGGGCACCGCGACCCGTTGGGCCAGGGTGCCCGGGTGGACCTCCGAGAGCAGGGAGCGCCGGGGGTCGAGGGTCTCATCCCCGCTCCAGCCCGGCGAGGCGACGACGGCGTGGACGAGGACCTCGGTGCCCTCGGGATCGTGCCCGACGGCGTCGCAGCCGAGGATCATCGGCAGCCGGTCGGCCGGCAGGCCGACACCCTTGAGCGACCACAGGTCGTGATGGTTGAGCGCGGCGAGCACGACATCGACGACGATCCAGCCCGGGGGCGGCGCCGGCTCGGGGAAATCGCCGATCTGGAGGCCGGACAGGGGATCGGTGGCGGACTGGCTGACGGCGGCGACGGCGAGCATCCGCCCACAGTAGCGACGGTCAGGGAGTGGCGGACAGGCCGGCGCAGGCGCGGTCGGCCTCCCAGAGCGCCGACAGCCGCTGCGCGTCCGCCGCCGACGGCTCAGCCGGTATGCCGTTCGCTCCGATCAGCAGGGGCCTCCACGCCGCGGCCCGCACCACGGGCGCGGGCCGAGCGCCGGGCCGGGTCGCGCGGGCGGCGGCGGCATCCACGGTGAGGGTGAGGATCCCCGTCCGGGAGTCGGGCTCCGCCGAGCGCCACCAGACGAAGTTGCCGAGCCCGTAATCGACATACGTCGTCCCGAGCCAGCCGGCCCCGTTGACCCGGTGGCTGTGCGCGCCGACGACGATATCGGCGCCGGCCTGTTCGAGCGCGTGCGCGGTCGCCGTCGACCGGGCGTCCGGACACTGTTGGTAGTCGTCGCCCCAGTGGGCGTAGACGACCACGAGGTCGACCTTGTCCCGGACCCCCCGGACGGCCGCGACGATCCGGTCGGGCGGATCGCTCGACGCGACGCCCGGCTGGGTCGCCGAGGCGGAATGGAGCGGGAGCGTGGTCTCGTCGCGGACCTGATCGACGCCGAACACGGCGACCCGGAGCCCGGCCACGTCGAGGATCGCCGGCGCGAACGCCTCGCTCTCGGTGGCACCGAGCCCGACGATCGGCACCGGCGAGGCCGCCTTCGCCGCCAGCGTGTCCTGCAGACCCACCAGGCCGTAGTCGACCGCGTGGTTGTTGGCCTGGGTCAGCACCGTGAGGCCGGCCTGGCGCAGGCTCGTCAGCGCCGAGGCGGGTGCGCGGAAGTGGAATGCCTTCGGCTCGGGGGTGCCCCGCTCGGTGATCGCCGTCTCGAGGTTCGCCATCCGCAGGTCCGCCGACCCCCACAGCGGGACCAGCGCGGCCAGCCCCGCCGGGTCGGTGGCCAGCGGGGCGAGGTAGTCGGCGAAGTGGATGTCGCCGCCGAAGGCGAGCCGGACCTCGGCGGCCGGCGTTCGGCCCGAGGCGCTCGCCGATGCCGCCGCACCACCGGCCCCACTCCGGGACGCACCCCCAGAGGGTGCGCCGGCCGGGTCGCCGAAGGCGCTGGAGCACCCGGCGGTGGCCAGCACGAGGCCGGCGATCAGGGCGGTGCGCCGCCGGACGGTGCGTCGAGGCATGGTCAGCACGGTAGGCGAGTGGACGGCATCCGCGGTGACGACGCGCGCAAACGCGGCCGCCGGGCTCGCCCTCCCTAGGATCGGCGACGTGGGCTGGGCACGATTCGGGAGGCGAACGGCATACGACGTCGTCGCGGTCACCCACGACATCGACGACGTGCGCGCGGGGTTCTGGGCGATCGTCATCGACTTCGAGGGCGACCTGACCGCGATCCGGTTCGCGCGCCACGGCCGGCGCACCCTCGCGAGGCCGCCGGAGTACCGCCCCTGGGTGCCACTGGCCGGTCCGTGGTCGAGCACGCTCGACCGGCCGGCCTATGTCGCCGGTGTCGACGCGATCCGTGCGGCGATCGCCCGCGGCGACGTCTATCAGGTCAACCTCTGCCGGATCCTGCACCACCCCCTGCCGCGAGACGCCTACCTGCCCGCGCTGGCCGGCATCCTCACCCGCGGCAACCCCGCGCCCTACGCGGCGACGATCCACGCCCCCGAGCACGGCGTCGACATCGTCTGCGCGTCCCCGGAACGCTACCTGCGGCGCGCGGGTGACCGGTTGACGTCGAGCCCGATCAAGGGCACCGCCGTCACCGCCGCCGCGATGCTCCCCAAGGACTATGCCGAGAACGTCATGATCGCCGACCTCGTCCGCAACGACCTCCAGCACGTATGCCGACCCGGCACCGTCGTCGTCGACCACCTGTGCGCGGTCGAACCGCACCCGGGGCTGGTCCATCTCGTCACCGATGTGTCCGGTCGGATGCGGCCCGACGCGAGCTGGCGGGCCGTCCTCGACGCGACCTTTCCCCC
The DNA here is from genome assembly GCA_039812345.1 of Nostocoides sp. Taxonomy (GTDB): domain Bacteria; phylum Actinomycetota; class Actinomycetes; order Actinomycetales; family Dermatophilaceae; genus Nostocoides_A. The sequence continues at coordinate 21,158 of JBDIAJ010000013.1, forward strand.
CGGCTCGGTCTCCGGCGCCCCGAAATCCTCGGCGCTGCGGACGATCGCCGATCTCGAGCCGGTCCCGCGCGGCCCCTACTGCGGCGCGCTCGGCTGGATCGACGCCGACAACGCCACCGCGGAACTCGCCGTGGGGATCCGGACGTTCTGGGCAACCGAGCGGCAGGGGGCCCGAACCCTCCACTTCGGAGCCGGCGCCGGCATCACCTGGGGCTCGGATCCGGCAGCCGAATGGGAGGAAACGCGGTTGAAAGCGGCACGCCTGGTGGGCCTGGCATCCGGATCTTTGACACCATGAGGTCCGTGATCCGGGTCTGGGTCGACGGCGACCTCTATGACAGCGACCGTGCGGCTCTGCGTGCCATCGACCATGGCGTGACGGTAGGCGACGGGATCTTCGAGACGTGCAAGATCGTCGGCGGCGAGGTGTTCGCGCCGAGCCGGCACCGGGCCCGGCTGCGGCGCAGTGCAGCGGGGCTCGGCCTGTCCGCGCTCGACGAGGCCGCGCTCGACGCCGGTATCAAGGCCGTCCTCAGCGCGGGCGAGCCGATCGAGTTCGGACGCCTGCGCTACACCGTCACCGGGGGTCCGGGGCCGCTGGGGTCGGACCGCGGCGGCGCCGCGCCGACCTATATCGTCACGGCCGCCGAAGCCGCCCGGCCCGCGCCGACGGGTACCCTCGCGGTGACGCCGTGGACGCGCAACGAACGATCCGCCGTGGCCGGTCTGAAGACCATCTCGTATGCCGAGAACGTCGTCGCCCTCGCCCACGCCCACGAGCGGGGCGCCGACGAGGCGGTCTTCGCCAACACCCGAGGCGAGTTGTGCGAATGCACCGGCAGCAATGTCTTCGTCGTCGTCGGAGGCGAGATCCTCACCCCGCCGCTGTCGTCGGGCTGCCTCGCCGGGATCACCCGAGAACTCGTCATCGAGTGGTGCCGGGAGGAGGGGCTGGCGGTCGTCGAGGAGGCGCTCCCGCTCGGTGTACTGCATACCTGTCAGGAGGCGTTCATCACGTCGAGCACGCGGGACGTGCACCCGATCGCCCGCGTCGACACCCGCACCCTGGGGGCTCCCGGACCGGTGACACGCCGCGCCGCCGACGTCTTCGCGGCCCGGGCCGCGGCGAACCTGGATCCGTGACCGGGGAGAACCGGCAGCGGGGGGCCGAGTCGGAGCGGGCATCGCTCGCCCGGGCAGACGAGCACATCCTCCTCGACGCCGACGACGACGAATGGGCCTGGCGTCGGCGGATCCGGTCCAACCCGACGACCGCCCGCCTGTATCGGTTCGCCATCGCCCTCGCGGGCCTCGTCGTCGTCGTCCTCGGGCTCGCGCTGGTGCCTCTCCCGGGCCCCGGGTGGCTGATCGTCTTCGCCGGCCTGGCGTTGTGGGCGAGCGAGTTCGAGTGGGCCCAGCGGGTCCTCGACTGGGTCCGTGACCGGGTGCAGGCGTGGAACCGGTGGGTCCGCGCCCGCCCCTGGTGGGTCCAGGCTCTGGCCGCGCTCGCGACCGCCCTCGTCGTCCTGGCGATCCTGTGGCTGGTGCTGCGGATCAGTGGGGTGCCCGGCTTCGTCCCCGACCGGTTGGAGCACGTCCTCCGGCTCGGGTGACCGCTCCGGTGGGTTGACCGGCGTGCTGGCGCCCGGCCGGTGGCAGGCACAATGGCCCCCGTGCAGGGAATGATGATCGGGATCCTCGACCAGCCGGCCTGGCTGGTCTATCTCGTCGTCGGGGCCGTGGTCTTCGCCGAGGACGCGTTCTTCGCCGGGTTCGTCATTCCCGGAGAGACGGCGGCCATCCTCGGCGGGGTGTCGGCGAGCCTCGGGCACACCAGCCTCGCCTGGATGCTCGTCGTCGTCTGCGTGGCCGCCGTCGCCGGGGACAGCGTCGGCTACGAGGTCGGCCGCACCCTCGGTGCCCGGTTGCTGCAACACCGCGCGCTGGACAAGCACGGCCACCGGGTCGAGAAGGCGCAGGACTTCCTGCGCCGACGCGGCGGCAGCGCCGTCTTCCTCGGTCGCTGGACCGCCTTCCTCCGCGCGATGATGCCGGCGATGGCCGGCAGCGCCCGCATGCCCTATCCGCGCTTCCTCGTGTGGAATGCCGTCGGCGGGATCGCCTGGGGAGTCACGGTGGTCGTCGCCGGGCACGTCGCGGGCCGAAGCTACGAGAAGGTCGCCCACTACCTCGGCCGGGGCGCCGCGATCGTCGTGGCGGCGATCGTCGTCATCGCCCTCGTCGTGTGGCACTTTCGCCGCGAGCGCGCCGAGGAGGCCTGAGCCCGCTCGTCAGCCCAGCATGGGCGCCCGAGCCCACTGCGGGGGTATGCCGAATCCGTCCACCAGCGTGACGGCATCGCCGGCGAGTTCCCGGCACAGGCGGTCGACCAGGTCGGGGATGCGGCGTGACTGCGCCGGGGTGAGCAGGCCGTTCTCCACGAACCACGCGCGGTCGGCGTCGACGGCCGCGAGGGCGTGGAGTCGGCATACGGACCGCAGGAGGCGGCGGGCGGACGGCACCGTGACGGTCGCGACCGCGGCGGCGAACTCCTCGGCGACGACGCGTCGGACGTGGGCCTGCGCGAGCGCGACCAGGGACCGCTGCTCGGCGAGGTAGCGCCGGAACGCCGGCCCGGGGGGCATATCCGCTGCGGGCGCGAGCCGCAGGGCGACGCGGTCGCGCTGCAGATGCTCGCGCTGGCGCAGCAGGACCAGGCAGGCGTCGGTGTCGAGGCGCGCCGCCCGGGCGAGGGTGCGCACGCGCGCCGCGGTGACGCTGTCGCGGGTCACCGCCGCGGCCCCGACCCGCGCCAGCAGGGAGGCCCGCCCGTGCGGAGCCCGGCGAAGGTCGGCGCGCAGCCCGCCGAGAAGGTCCTGCGCGAGGAGTTGCAGCAGGACGGTGTTGTCTCCCTCGAACGTGGTGAACACGTCGACGTCCGCGCGCAGCCCGACGAGCCGGTTCTCGGCGAGATACCCGGCGCCACCGCAGGCCTCCCGGCAGCGTTGGATCGTCGTGGTCGCAGTACTGGTCGCCAACCACTTCAGTCCGGCCGCCCGGGACTCGAGCCGGCGTTGCGGGTGCGGGTCCGCGTCGGCCGCCGCGGCCACGTCCTGCAGACGCACGACGAGGTCGTTCTGGACGACGGCGAGGGCATAGGCGTCGGCGATGGCGGGCAGCAACAGCCGCTGATGAGTGGGATAGGTCAGCAGGCTGACCTCCTCACCACCGGGTGGGCCGAACTGGCGCCGGGCCGCGGCATACCGGGTCGCGAGGGTGAGGGCGGTCCGGGTCGCGGCTCCGGCGCCGCCCGCGACGCTGACCCGGCCGCGCACCAGCGTCCCGATCATCGTGAAGAACCGGCGTGACGGATCGGCGATCGGCGAAGTGTAGGCCCCGGCCGCGTCGAACCCCCCGAAGCGATCGAGCAGGCTGGTGCGGGGCACGCGGACGTGCTCGAAGGCGATCCGCCCGTTGTCGACGCCGTCCAGTCCGCCCTTGCCGCCGCAGTCGTCGATGGTGATTCCCGGCAGGGTCGCTCCGGCCGCGTCGCGCAGGGGGACCAGGACACAGTGGACGCCGTGGTCGGTTCCGTCCGCACTGCGGAGGCGGGCGAAGACGGCGGCCATCCGGGCATCCCGGGCCGCGCCCCCGATGTAGTCCTTGCGGGCGCTCGGGGTCGGGGTGTGGACGATCAACTCGTCGGTGGCCGGGTCGTGGTCGGCCGTCGTCTCGAGCGCCTGGACGTTCGAGCCGTGACCGGTCTCGGTCATCGCGAAACAGCCGAGCAACCGGGCCGCGATGGCGTCGTCGAGCAGGGCACGGTGCCGCTCGCTGCCCAGTTGGGCGAGGGCACCGGCGAACAGGCCGAACTGGACGCCCGCCTTGACCTGAAGCGACAGGTCGAGGTGTCCGAGCATCTCGAAGGCGGTGATGGAACCGCCGAGATCGCCCGTGCCGCCGAGGGCGGGGGGCAGCCCGGCGCGGGCGTAGGGCTCCTCAGCGAGGAGCCGGAGCCGGTCGAGGGTGCGGGCGCGGCGTTCCTCGAGGCTCGCGTCGGGGTCGGTGTCGGGCCCCAGTCGGGGGTCGTCGGCCCGGGCCCGGATGTCGTCGCGAACCGCGGCCCAACGCCCGTCGAGGAAGGTCCGCAGGACATCGGTGGTCACCGGCACGGGTGTCGCCGCCTGGGCGGTCATCGCGGCCCGCCCGGCCAGACGGCGGCCAGGCCCGACCAGAGCAGATCGGTCAGGGCACGGGTGATCTCCGGCCTGGGGGTGCGGGCGGGGTCGGCGAGCCAGGAGTCGGCCGCCGCCCGGACCATCCCGACGATCGCCTGGGCCCACGTCGCGGCGACGTATGCCGGCTCCCCGCGGGCGTCGAGGGCCGGAGCCAGAGCACCCTGCACCTGCGCGGCGATGGCCCAGGCGAGCGCGTCGGTGAGATCGGGAGCGCCGGCCGGCGGGGTCGACACGAAGCGGTAGAGCTGCGGATCGCGTTCCACCAGAGCGAGATAGGCGTCGATGGTCGCGGCGACGGCCCGGCGGGCCTCGCCCCCGGGGCCGAACGGGTCGCCGGGTGGGAGCGGCAGCCCGATGGCGCTGCCGATGTCGAGGAGGATGAGTGCACCGACGCGCTCGCACAGCGCCCGGTGCAGGTCGGCGCGGTCGACGAAGTGGCGATACACGACCGCCTTCGACGTGCCGGCGACCGCCGCGATCTCCTCCATGCCGACGCCCGCGCCGTGCTGCCGGATGGCGCGGATCGCCGCGTCCAGCAACGCCTCGCGCCGAGCGCTCCGGTGTCCGTCCCACCGGGTGCGGCGGCCATCGGTCGTGGTCATGTGTCGACGGTAGCAGAGACTCGAAGTATCCGATACTCGCGGTATCGGATACGCTGCGATCATGAACACGCCGAGCGCCGCGGACCCGCGGTCTGCCGTCATCTACGCGGGCAACCGGATCCCGTTCGCGCGCCAGTTCGGCGGGTATGCCGAGGCCTCGACCCAGGACCTCCTCACCGCGGCCCTCGACGGCCTCGTCGCCCGCTGCGGGCTCGCCGGAGAGCGGCTCGGCGAGGTCGCCGGCGGGGCCGTCGTCAAACACAGCCGCGACGTCAACCTCGTGCGCGAGAGCGTGCTCGGCTCGGCGCTCGCGCCGACGACACCGGGATTCGATCTCCAGCAGGCGTGCGCCACCGGTCTCGAGGCGACGGTGCTGATCGCCGGCAAGATCGCCCTCGGCCAGATCGAGTCCGGGATCGCCGCCGGAGCCGACAGCACCTCGGACGCCCCGATCGCCGTCACCGAGCCGATGCGCCGGACCCTGCTGGCGGCGGCTCGCGGCCGCTCGCTGGCGGGCCGGTTGCGGCCCTTCGCCGGGGTGCGACTCGGGCACCTCGGCATCGCCACCCCGGCGAATCGGGAGCCACGGACGGGGCTGTCGATGGGAGAGCACATGGCGATCACCGCCGCGGAGTGGGGGATCACCCGGGAGGCCCAGGACGAGCTCGCGGTGGCGAGTCACCGAAGGCTCGCCGCGGCATACGAGATGGGGTTCTTCGACGACCTGCTCACGCCGTATCTCGGCGTGACCCGTGATGAGTTCCTCCGGCCCGACACGTCGATGGAGAAGCTCGCCGCCCTGCGTCCGGCGTTCTGGTCGGGCCCGGACGCGACCCTGACCGCGGGGAACTCGACTCCGCTCAGCGACGGGGCCGCCGCGGTGCTGCTCGGCTCGCCCGGGTGGGGGGAGGCGCACGGGCTGGCCCCGTTGGCCCGGTTCGTGGACGCCGAGAGCGCGGCCGTCGACTTCGTCACCGGTGACGAGGGCCTGCTCATGGCGCCGGCGTATGCCGTTCCCCGCCTCCTCGCCCGGACCGGCATGCGCCTGGACGACTTCGCCCTCGTCGAGATCCACGAGGCGTTCGCGGCCACCGTCCTCTGCACGCTCGCCGCGTGGGAGTCCGAGCGATTCGCCCGGGAGCGGCTCGGTGTGTCCGCGGCGGTCGGGACGATCGATCGCGACCGGCTCAATGTCACCGGGTCGTCGCTCGCCGTCGGCCATCCCTTCGCCGCCACCGGCGCCCGGATCGTCGCGACGCTGGCCAAGCTCCTCCACGAGCGCGGCTCCGGGGCGCGGGGACTCATCTCGGTGTGCGCGGCCGGCGGGCAGGGTGTCGTCGCGATCCTCGAGGCGCTCTGAGCATGGCCGACCGGTATGCCGCCCTGGTCGGTTCCGGGCTCGGCGCACGGGTCGCCGGCACGCTCGGCCTGCCGCGCCCCGCGACCCTGCGCCGGTATGCCGCGGGCGAGTCCCTCCTGCCCGGTCCCGTGCTCGTGACCTCCGGCCCCGGCGGAGATGTCGGGGCCGCGGTGGCGGCGTGGGTGGCCGAGTGGGGCGTGGACCTGGCCTCCGATGCCGAGCCGGTTCCGGTCGGGGCCGTCGTCCTCGACCTGACCGGTGTCGCGGCGCCCGCCGACCTCGACGTCGTCCGAGCGAGTCTCGGCCCGGCGCTGCGTCGCCTCGCGCCGTCCGGGCGGGTGGTGCTCCTCGGTCGTCCGGTCTCGGGTCCGGAGGGGTCGGCGGCCCCGGGCGAGCCGGCGGTGGCGGACGCCGCGCGGGCGGCGGTGGCGGACGCTGCGCGGGTCGCGGCCCAGAGCGCCCTCGACGGCATCGTCCGATCGGTCGCGAAGGAGCTGCGCGACGGGGGGACAGCGAACCTCCTCCGGGTGGCCCCGGGTGCCGAGGCGGCGCTCGCCGCGCCGTTGCGGTTCCTGATGTCCGGGAGGTCGGCATACGTCGACGGGCAGGTCCTCGAGGTCGGGCCGCCGGTGCGGGCCCTGCCGTCCGCCGACTGGGTCCGCCCCCTCGACGGGCGCGTCGCGGTGGTCACCGGCGCCGCGCGCGGCATCGGCGCGGAGGTCGCGCGGGTCCTCGCCCGGGACGGGGCGCCGGTGGTGTGCGCGGACCTTCCGGCGGAAGGCGACGCGCTGGCGGCGCTCGCCAACGAGATCCGCGGGAGCGCGCTCCAGGTCGACGTCACCGCCGCGGATGCCGGTGCCCGGATCGCCGACCACGCCGCCACCCGCCACGGCGGGCTCGACGTCGTCGTCCACAACGCCGGGATCACCCGGGACCGGCTCCTGGTCAACACCGACGCCGACCGGTGGGCGTCGGTGGTCGACGTCAACCTCGGCTCGATCCTGCGAATGAACGAGGTGCTGCTCGGCCCGGGCGGCGTCCGCGACGGAGGCGCCATGGTGCTCGTCTCCTCCATCGCCGGGCTCGCCGGCAATCGCGGCCAGGTCACCTATGCCGCGTCCAAGGCCGGGGTGGCCGGGCTCGCTCGGGCCCTCGGGCGGGCGCCGGAGGTGTGGTCCCGCGGGATCACCGTCAACGCCGTGGCGCCGGGCTTCGTCGAGACGGAGATGACGGCCCGGGTGCCCTGGGCGACCCGGGAGGTCGGGCGCCGGCTCAACTCGCTCGGCCAGGGCGGGTTGCCGGTCGACGTGGCCGAGGCCATCGGCTTCCTCGCCTGGGAGGCGAACGCCGGGGTCACCGGCACCGTCCTGCGGGTGTGCGGGCAGAGCCTGCTCGGCGCCTGAGCCGATGACCGTCGTCACCCTCGACGCCATGCCGCGCCTCGGGCCCCTCCTGGCTCGGGCGGCGCTCGCCCGCGGGAGCGCAGGCGGCGCCGAGTCGGTGCGCGGGAGGCGGGTATCGGCATACGGGATCGAGCGGGGGCGCCTCACCGCGTATCAACGGCTGTGCGGGTATGTCGTCGGCGACCGGCTCCCGGTGACCTTCCCGCCGGTGGCCGCGTTCCCGCTGCAGGTCGCGGTCCTCGCCGATCCCGACTTCCCGGTGCCGGTCGCCGGGCTGGTGCACGTCGCGAACGCCATCACGGCCCACCACCCGCTGTCCGCCGGCGACGTCCTCGACCTCACGGTCCGGCCGGGGGAGGTGCGGGTCCATCCGAAGGGGCTGCTCGTCGACCTCATCACCGAGGTCCGCTGCGCCGGCACGCTCGCCTGGGAGGGGCGCAGCAGCTTCCTCGCTCGGGGCGTCCGCGGCACCGGGCCAGCGGTGGATCCGGTCGACGTCGAGATCCCGGCGGGCCCGGTGTGCCAGATCTGGCGGCTGCCGGCGGACCTCGGGCGTCGCTACGCCGCCGTGAGCGGTGACGCCAACCCGATCCACCTGCACGCCCTGACCGCTCGGGCCTTCGGCTTCCCGAGGGCGATCGCCCACGGGATGTGGCTGCACGCCCGCGTGCTGGCCGGCCTCGGCCCCCGGTTCGCGTATGCCGAATCCACCCACGTCCGGTTCCGACGCCCCCTGCTCCTGCCGGGTCGGGCGGGGCTGGTCGTGGGGCCGGGTGCCGAGGGCGCTCGCACCGCGGCGGTCATCGACCCGGACCGTCCCGACCGCTGCCATCTCGTGCTGGCGGCCCGGCCGGGTGACGTCGGCCGGCAGGGGGGTGGTGCCGGGCCCGGGCGCGGGTGGGGTATGGTTGCCCGGCCGCATTCGCGGTCCGGGACGTGTAGCTCAGCTGGTCAGAGCGTTCGCTTCACACGCGAGAGGTCGGGGGTTCGAGCCCCTCCACGTCCACCATCCCGACGAGTGGCCCCCGCGCGGTCGAGGGGCAGAACTCACCAGGGGCTCCGGCGGGCCGGCTCAGCGGCCGTCGTTCACGGGCCGGGCGTCCGCCGGCCGGTCCTGCACCAGCGGTGCCGCCGCGTCCTCGTCCTTCATCGCCTGCACCTCGGCCTTGAAGATCCGGGCCGAGCGCCCCAGGGACCGGGCGGCGTCTGGCAGACGCTTCCACCCGAACAGGACGAAGACGACGAGGGCGATGACGAGCAGTTCGGGCGCTCCGAGGAATTCCACGGTTCGCTCCTTCCGGTGACGAGGCGAGCACCAGCAAAGCCCACGAACCCGTGAATTTCCTGTATGCCGCCCGGCTCAGGCGGTCGGCGGCGGCGCGAACGCCCGGTAGGTGCGCGCGTGCCCGACCAGCGTCACCGGGATCGCGATCAGCAGCCCGAGGCCGCACGGGAGCGCGCCCACCGCCAGCGCGATCCCCGCGAGCAGGTCGAACAGCAGGATCGGGCCCGGGTTGGCCAGGACCATCCGGGAACTGCGGGTGATCGAGTCGAGGACGCCCGTCCGGGCGTCGATCATGTCGAACACGGCGAACTGGCCGAGGAACCCCAGGATCAATATCGGGATGTAGAACACATAGCCGCTCAGCACGCCGCAGACCGCGAAGATCAGGCACAGGACCAGGACCGGAGCCTTGCGCCACCCGGCATACATCTCGCCCATCGACGGTCGCGCCCCGTCGGCGACCCCGAGGGCACCCTTGGCCCATCCGGCATAGACGAGTTGGGTGGCGGCCACCACCACGGCGGTCAAGATCAGGACGAGGACGAGGGCGACACCCACCGCACCGCGCACGCGTGCGGAGGTCTCGTATGACGAGCCGGGAGTGACCGCGGCGCCCAGCAGCGCCGCGATGATGACGACGTAGTAGATCGTCCACACGATGCCCTGGACGATGCTGCCGACGAGGACCGGAATCAGGAGCCGTCCCGGGTCGGCGCTGAACCGGCTCCACCCCTCCCGCAACGCGCCGACCGGGTCGTATGCCGTGACCGGCGCGGCCGAGGTCCAGTCCTGTGCGCCTTGCGCACCCCAGGCCGGCGGCGCACCAACGGTCGATGGCGCGGCGGGCGGCGGGGTGGCGGGCAGCGGGGTGGCGGGTGGCGGGGGATAGGCGCTCGGATATGGCGAATCCGAGGGAGCCGGGGAAGGTGTCCGTGGACGACCACATCGGCTGCAGAACAGATCGGTCGCGGCGCACGGGGCGGCACAGTTCGGACAGGTGGAATCGCTCATACCGTGATCTCCCGGGAAGGTGTCTGCGCCGATCCTTGCCGAGCCGGGGAGGTCGGCGGTGTCCCTCAATCACGGGACACGACCCGCGCACCCGGGCTCGGGCTCTGCTTCAATCACCCCCATGCGCGTCATCGGTCAGCTCGCCTCTGTTCGGATCCACCCGGTCAAGGACGAGCCCGGCGTCGAACTCGACCTCGTGGGCATCGGCCCCGAGGGCCTCGACGGTGATCGCCGCAAGAAGGCGGCCGTCCATCTCGTCGGTGCGGACGCGGCGCAGACCCGCGCCAACCTCGTCCTCGACGTCCCGAGCGCCGATCTCGACGGACTGGTCGGCGGGTCCGTGACGATCGGCGACACCGTCCTGCGGATCACCCGCGCCGCCGGCAACTGCGCCGGAGTGTATGCCGACGTGCTCGTCCCCGGCACCGTCTCCCGTGGCGCCGTGGTCACCACCGACTGAGCCGGTTCAGCCCGCGCGCACCGCGGCGATCCGGTCGCGGTACCACGCGTAGGAGTCCTTCGGCGTCCGGACCAGCGTGTCGAAGTCGACGTGGACCAGCCCGAATCGCTTGGTGTAGCCCTCGGCCCATTCGAAGTTGTCCAGGAGCGACCAGACGAAGCACCCGTCCACCCGGGCGCCCTCGGTGCGGGCCTGCGCGAGCGCGGCGAGGTGCCCGTCGAGGTAGGCGATCCGGTTCGGGTCCGCGACCCGCCCCGCCGGGTCCGGCCCGGTGTTGTCGCAGGCGCCGTTCTCGGTGACATAGAGCGGGGGGAGGCGGTCGGCATACCGCTGCGTGAGCTGGACGGCCATCTCCCGCAGTCCATCCGGCACCACCGGCCAGTCGAAGTCGGTTCGGGGGTAGCCGTCGATGCGGCGCAGGTGGACGGGCAGGCCGGTCGCCAACGGCGAGGGATCCGCCTCCGGCCCCGGCGTCGCCGCGACCAGCGTCGGGTTGTAGTAGTTGAACCCGTAGAAGTCGAGGGGAGCGGCGATCGTCGGCAGGTCGTCGGCGACGGTCGCCGGGAGGAAGGCGGCGAGCTCGTCCGGGTAGGCACCGAGAAGGATCGGGTCGGCGAACAGGCGGTTGTAGATCGCGTCGAACAGGCCGGCGGCGACCGTGTCCTCGGGTGCCTCGGAGGCGGCCCAGACGGGGGAGTGGTTGTTGGCGCAACCGACCGCGGCCGCGCCGGCCGCCCGCAGGGCCGCGACCGCGAGGCCGTGCCCGAGCAGGAGGTGGTGGGCCACCGGGAGGGCGGCGAACCCGAGCCGGCGGCCGGGCGCGTGGGTGCCGAGGGCATGGCCGAGGAGGGTGACGATATTGGGCTCGTTGACCGGGAACCACAGGGCTGCCCGGTCGGCCAGGCGGTCGGCGACGACGGCGGCATACGCCCCGAAGGCCTCGGCGGTCGAGCGCTCGAGCCAGCCGCCCTCGGCCTCGAGCGGCGACGGCAGATCCCAGTGGAAGAGCGTCGGACATGGCTTGATCCCGTTCGCGCACAGGGCGTCCACGAGCCGGTCGTAATAGTCCAACCCCGTGGTGTCGACCGCGCCCCGACCCTCCGGGATCACCCGAGGCCAGGCCACCGAGAACCGGTAGGCGTCGACGCCCAGATCGGCCAGCGCCGCGACGTCGTCGGCCATCCGGTGGTAGCTGTCGCAGGCGACGGCACCGCTGGAGCCGTCGAGGATCGCGCCGGGCCGGTCGCAGAAGTCGTCCCAGACACTGCGGCCCCGGCCGTCCTCCGCGACCGCCCCCTCGATCTGATAACTCGCCGTCGAGACGCCGAAGAGGAAGTCAGCCGGAAGCTCGCCCATGGGCGCTCACGCTAGCCGCCCTGCGGGCCGAGGGAGGCCCCAACGGCGGCGGCGGCCGCCGCCGCGGCCGTGAACCCGAGCACCGCGAGCACCGGCGCGGCGTCCGTGGCGGTGGCGGCGTCGTCGAGCCGCCCACCCGCGGCGAGGATCGACGCGATCCGGGGCGGCGCCACATAGCGCAGGACCGGCGAGTGCAGACCCTCGGACGAGAGATAGATCGTGTTGTCGGCGGTGATCGCGAGGCCCTCCCCCTGGGGTTGCGCCGGCAGAGACGCGGACGCGAGCAGGCGCAGCGAGGGGAACCCGTAGACGAACACCTTGCCGTACGTCCGCAGGAGCGCGTGCGTCCCATCCGCGGTGAACGCCCCGTCCGTGACGAGCTGGGGGACCGGCGCCACCCGGGTCAGGCGGTTGACCGACCCGGACTTCAAGCCCGACGGCGCGGCATACAGGGACGCCCCCGCGAGCTCCTTCGTCGCGATGTAGAGCCGGCCGGTGCCGGGGTGGACCAGCAGGGCCTCGGCATTGTGCGGGCCGTCCGGGTAGGCGAGGGCGAAGCGCTGGGCATCCACCGTCCGATCGCCCGTGCGTACGGGCAGCCGCAGCACCTCGATGCCGCCCCGGGTGGCCGAATTGTCACCGATGTCCCCGACCCACACGCTCCCGCCGGCGGCCGGCGCGACGGCTTCGGTGTCCCTGGGCCGGGCGCCGCTCCACCGGGTGACCCCGACGGTCGCCCCGGACCGGTCGACGACGAAGAACCGTCCGCGGTCCCCGGAGTCGTTGATCGTGACGAACGAGGTCCCGATCACGGCGAGCCCGGAGGACTCGACGATGTCGGCATCGGCGAATCGGAACACGACGGCGGAGTCGGCGGCCTGCGCCCCTGCGGCGACGACGGCACCGCAGAGCAGCGCGGCGATTCCCGGGAGCAGGTGACGGCGGCTCACGTCGATCCACGGTAACAGCGGCTCCTGGATGGCCGCGAAATCACCGGGCCGCAGCGGATCGTAGGATCGATCCATGTCCGCCGATCGGCCCGAGCCCGCCGCCCAGTCCGCGGTGACACCCGAGACTCCGGCCGATTTCGCCGGTTCGCCGGACGGATTCGAGCGGCTGTGGACGCCGCACCGGATGGTCTACATCACCGGTGAGCGCCCGACCGACGAGGCCGGCTGCCCGTTCTGCACGGCGCCCGGCCGCGACGACGCCGCGGGCCTGATCGTCCACCGCGGTCGGCACGCGTATGCCGTCCTCAACCTCTTCCCCTACAACCCCGGCCACATCCTCATCTGCCCCTATCGGCACGTCTCGCTGTATGTCGATCTCACCGGACCCGAGACGAGCGAGTTCACCGCGCTGACCAAGACGGCGATCCACGCCCTGCGACTCTCCTCCGCGCCACACGGGTTCAACCTCGGGATGAACCAGGGGGCGGTCGCCGGTGCCGGCGTCGCGGCGCATCTTCACCAGCACGTCGTCCCCCGCTGGGGCGGGGACGCGAACTTCCTCCCGATCGTCGCCCGGACCAAGGCCCTGCCCGCCCTGCTCGAGGATGTCCGGCAGGCCCTCGTCGCCGTCTGGGACGAGGCGGCCGCGCTCGCCGAGGCGCCGCCGGCGGGCTCGCTCGACGCCTGACGCCGCGAGCCTGCCCCTCGCCACGTCCCGCGGTCGTTAGTCTGTCGGTCACTATGCTCAATCGATTCGCCCGGGCCTTCTTCACCAAGGTCTTCACCCCGGTGGCCAAGCTCTTCCTCGCGCTCGGCATCAGCCCGGACATCGTCACCATCGTCGGCACCATCGGGGTGTGCGTCGGCGCCCTCGTCTTCTACCCCCGGCATCAGTTCTTCGTCGGCACCCTGGTCATCACCGCCTTCGTCTTCAGCGACACCATCGACGGGGTCATGGCCCGGATGTCCGGCCGGTCCGGCCGGTGGGGGGCCTATCTCGACTCGACCCTCGACCGGCTCGGGGACGCGGCGATCTTCGGGGGCCTGGTCCTCTGGTATGCCGGTGACGGCCAGAACATCCTCATGGCCGCGCTCGCCCTCGCCTGCCTCATCCTCGGCAGCGTGGTCTCCTATGCCAAGGCGCGCGCCGAGGGTCTCGGCATGACCGCCAACGTCGGCATCGCCGAACGCGCGGATCGCCTGGTCGCCACCCTCGTCACGACCGGACTGGTGGGGCTGGGACTGCCCGAGGTGGTCCTCACCGTGGTCCTCGCCCTGCTCGCGCTCGCCAGCCTCGTCACCGTGATCCAGCGGATGTGGGCGGTGCGGGTCCAGGCGCTGGCCGAGTCGTGAGTCTCGGAGATCTCCTCACCATCGCCGAGTTCCGCACGGGCTGGGCGCTCGCGCGCTGGCTGCCCGAGCGCGCGGCATACGGGCTGGTGGATCGGCTCGCCGAGGTCGCCCATGCCCGCGGCGGCACCGACATCGACCGGCTCCGGCTCAACTACGCGATCGCCCGGCCGGAGCTGGATGCCGCGGCCCTCGACCGGCTCGTCGCCGAGGGGGTGCGGACCAATCTCCGCTACTACTACGAGGCCTTCCGCCTGCCGGCGATGTCCCCGGGCGATGTCGACGCCCGCGTCCGGGTCGAGGGGGACGAGCCGGTGCGCGCCGAGCTCGCCGCGGGGCGCCCGGTGATCTGCTTCCTCGGCCACCTCGGCAACTGGGATCTCGCGGGGGCCTGGTGCTGTCGCGCCCTGGGCACCGTGGTCACCGTCGCCGAGGTCGTCGAGCCGGAGCGGATCTATCGCGAGTTCCTCGACGTCCGCACGGCGATGGGAATGCGGGTGATTCCGCTCGGGGGTGGGGTCGACGTGTTCACCCAGGTCCGGCGGGAAACCGTCGGCCCGGTGCTGGTCCCGCTCCTCGCGGACCGCGACATGACCGGCGCCGGCATCGACGTCGACTTCTTCGGCCGCCGTGCCCGTATGGCGATCGGCCCCGCCGCCCTCGCCCTCACCACCGGCTCGGCGCTCTTCCCGGTGTCGATCCGCCACGAGCCGCGCGGCCACGGCTGGGGCATCGTCATCACCTTCCACGACCGGGTCACTGTCCCCGCGGCCGGCCCGACCCGCCCCCGGCTGCACGCGATGACCCAGGAGTGCGCGGACGTCATCGCCGAGGTCATCACGGCGCACACCGCGGACTGGCACATGTTCCAGCGGATCTTCACCGACGACCTGGACGAGACGCACTGATGCGGATCGGCATCGTCTGCCCCTACAGCTTCGACGTCCCCGGCGGCGTCCAGTTCCACGTGCGCGATCTCGCCGAATATCTCCTCGCCGCCGGCCACCACGCCTCCGTCCTCGCCCCGGCCGACGACGCGGCCGCGCTGCCGGACTATCTCGTCTCCTGCGGGCGCGCGGTCCCGGTGCGCTACAACGGGTCCGTGGCGCGGCTCAACTTCGGCCCGGTGACCGCCGCCCGGGTCAATCGCTGGCTGACCGACGGCGATTTCGACGTCGTCCACATCCACGAGCCGGTGACGCCGAGCGCGGGGATCCTCGCGCTCTGGGCGGCCGACGGGCCGATCGTCGCGACCTTCCACACCTCGAACCTGCGGTCCCGGGCCATGCAGGCCGCCTATCCGCTGCTGCGGCCGAGCCTGGAGAAGATCACCGGCCGGATCGCCGTCAGTGAGGACGCCCGGCGCACCGTGACGACTCACCTCGGCGGTGATGCCGTCGTCATCCCCAACGGGGTCCGCGTCGAGGCGTTCGCCTCGGCGGAACGGGATCCCCGGTGGACCGGCACGCCGGACCGGCCGACGGTCGCCTTCCTTGGGCGGATCGACGAACCCCGCAAGGGCCTGCACGTCCTCAGCGGCGCCTTCGACCGGGTGCTGGCCGCGCGTCCCGATGCCCGGCTGTTGATCGCCGGCCCCGGTTCGGTCGAGCAGGCCCGGGAGCGGATGAGCCCGGCCGTGGCCGGGGCCAGCGAATTCCTCGGGATGATCTCCGACGCCGACAAGGCCCGCCTGTTCGCCTCGACCGATGTGTATGCCGCACCCCAGACCGGCGGGGAGAGCTTCGGGATCGTCCTCGTCGAGGCGATGGCCGCCGGCGCCCCGGTGGTCGCCAGCGATCTCCCGGCCTTCGTGCGGGTGCTCCAGGCCGAGCCTGGGGGCCCGCTCGCCGGGACGGTCTTCCCCAACGGGGACGCCGACGCGCTCGGAGACCGCCTGCTGAGCGTGCTCGGCGATCCGGGGGAACGGGAGCGCCTCGCCGCCGCCGGCCGGCAGCGCGCCCGGATCTTCGACTGGAGCGTCGTCGCCGAGGACATCATCGCCGTCTACGAGACGGTCGCCCACACAGGAGGAAGGTGACCATGGCGACCATCACCTGGGTCATCGTCGGCGTCGCGCTCATGCTCGCGATCGCGTGGTATCTCTCCTACAGCGCGGCCCGGCTCGACCGCCTGCACGCCCAGGTCGAGGGGGCGCTGTCGGCCCTCGACGCCAGCCTGGTCCGCCGCGCCGAGGCGGCCCTCGAACTCGCCAACACCGGCACCCTCGACGCCGCCTCCGCGCTCCTGGTGGCGTCCGCGGCCTCCGAGGCGCTGGAACGGACCACCGACCGGCTGGGGGAGGAGGACCTGCTCGAGGGGCAGCACTTCGGCGGCCGAGAGAGCGTCGAGTCCGATCTCACCCAGTCCCTCGACCTCGCACTGACCCCCGAGATCGTCGCCGAGATCGTCGCGGGGGACGGCCCGGCGGCCGACGCGCTCGCCCGGCTCGACGCCGCCGACCGGCGGGTGCAGCTGGCCCGTCGCTTCCACAACAACGCGGTCAAGGACGTGCAACGCGTCCGCGGCAAGGTCGTCGTCCGACTCTTCCGGCTCGCCGGGCACGCCGACCTCCCGCAGACCGTCGAGTTCGACGACGAGATCCCGGCCCTCCGGGCGAGTCTCGGGCCGGGGCCCGGGTGAGCGGGACCCCGCCCGGGCCGCGGGCGAGCGGTGGGTGGTCTGCGGCGATCGCCACCTGGCTGCTCCCGGCGGTGTCGACGAGCCTGCTCCTGTGGGCTCTCTCCCACATCCGCAACGGCGTCGTCGACTCATCCGCGTCGGTGTGGGGGCGATTCCTGGTCGCCGCGAGCGTGGTCGTGGTCCTCACGATGCTCCTGGTCGCGGGTCGCCGCCGGCTCGACACGGTCGCCGCCGCGCACACCATGGCGAGCGTCCTGACCGCGTGTCTGGCGTCCGTCGTGGCCTGGGCCATGCTGCTCGGTGGGGCGGGGCGCGTCGCCACCGTTCTCCCGTGGGCCGCCGGTCTTCCGCTCCTCGCCGTCCGCGGTATCGGGCGGGCGATCGGCCTGGGCCTGCTCGCCAGCGGCATGGTCCTGGTGTGCCTCCTTGTCGGTAGCTGGATTCTCGTCCGCTGACGTCGGACTACAATTCCCCGGTCCGGGTGCCTCTGTCGGGGCCGCACCCCGCAAACGACACCACCGAAAGCTCCCAGTGAGGATCGACGCATGACCGCCTCCACCGCGCCCGAGACCGTCACCGGCACCGCCCGCGTCAAGCGGGGCATGGCCGAGATGCTCAAGGGCGGCGTCATCATGGACGTCGTCACCCCCGATCAGGCCAGGATCGCCGAGGACGCCGGCGCCGTCGCGGTGATGGCGCTCGAGCGGGTCCCCGCCGACATCCGGGCCCAGGGCGGGGTGTCGCGGATGAGCGACCCCGACATGATCGACGGGATCATCGCCGCCGTGTCGATTCCCGTCATGGCCAAGGCCCGGATCGGGCACTTCGTCGAGGCCCAGGTGCTGCAGGCCCTCGGCGTCGACTACATCGACGAGTCCGAGGTGCTCACCCCGGCCGACTACGCCAACCACATCGACAAGTGGGCCTTCACCGTGCCATTCGTCTGCGGTGCGACCAACCTCGGTGAGGCCCTGCGCCGGATCACCGAGGGCGCGGCGATGATCCGCTCCAAGGGCGAGGCCGGGACCGGCGACGTCTCCAACGCGACGACCCACATGCGGCAGATCCGCGCCGAGATCCGGCGGCTGCAGAACCTCCCCGAGGACGAGCTGTTCGTCGCCGCCAAGGAGTTGCAGGCGCCCTATGAGCTGGTCAAGGAGGTCGCCGCGGCCGGCAAGCTGCCCGTGGTGCTGTTCACCGCCGGTGGCATCGCGACCCCCGCCGACGCGGCGATGATGATGCAGCTCGGCGCCGAGGGCGTCTTCGTCGGCTCCGGGATCTTCAAGTCCGGCAATCCGGCCCAGCGCGCGGAGGCGATCGTCAAGGCGACGACCTTCCATGACGACCCCGACGTCATCGCCAAGGTCTCCCGGGGGCTCGGCGAGGCCATGGTCGGGATCAACGTCGAGGAGATCGCGCAGCCGCACCGGCTCGCCGAGCGCGGCTGGTAGCCGCCCGCGCGGACCCGCTCGACTCGACCGTATGCCGAGCCGCGGCCGGTCGCCCGGCGCGGACTCGGCATACGATCCGGGTCGCTCAGTGGTTGTTCACCTGCGAGTTCTGGTTGACCGCTTCGGCGAGGGTCGAGGCGAACGCCTTCGCGTCACGTCCCGTCACAAAGGCCTTGACGGCGTCATAGAAGCCCTGCTGGAAGGCCGGGCTCATCGCCGACCCGTGGACGATGCTCAGCAGCAGCTTGTCGGAGCGCAGGCTCTTGGCCGCCGACTGCTCATAGGCGGGCAGGGACGTGAGCGGGACGTCGGAGCGGAGCGGGACCGAGCCCTTGACCTTGTTGAAGTCGAGTTCGGTCTGGGCGGTGCCGATGACCTTCAGGAAGTCGAGGGCGTTGGCCCCGTTGGTGGCGCCCTTGCCGGCGACGAAGGTGTCGACGACCGCGACATACGAGCCCGTGGTCCCGGGGAAGGGCACGCCACCGAAGTCGGTACCGTCGGCGGCCCCGGCGTTGACGAGTTCGCCGTATGCCGAGTCGTTGAACGCCTCGAACGCGCACCCGCCGGTCGCGAGCTTCTTGGTCGCCGCGTCCCAGGTCATGCCGCCGGAGGCCGGGTCCGCCTGGTCGAGTGCCTGGCCGAGGGTCTTCAGGGCGGCCTTCGCCTTGTCTCCGCTCCAGTCGAACTTGTCGGCGATGATCGAGGCCCATCCGTCGGGGCCGACCTCGGCGAGGAGGATGTCCTCGAAGAGTTCCGCCGAGGCGAATGTCTCGCCGCCGAGGCACAGGGGTGTGACGCCGGCCTTTTTCGCCTTCTCGAGGTCGGCGATCCAGGCGGCCGTCGTGTAGCCGTCCCCGGGGGTGGTGATCCCCGCCTTCTTCAGCGCCGCGAGGTTGAACCAGAGCATGTTGGAGCGGTGGGAGCCGGTCGGAACGCCGTACTGCTTGCCGTCGACGGTGACCGCGTCGAGGATCGCCGCCGGGAACTGACCCGCGAGGCCGTCCGCGGCATACACGCTGCTGACATCGCGGACCAGGCCACGCTTGACGTACTCCTTGACGGACGCGCCGGCGAAGGTCTGCCAGACGTCCGGCGGGTCGCCCTTGCGCAGCCGCTCGGCGAGCACGACCTGGACATTGCTGCCGGCACCGCCGGCGACCGCGCCGTTCTCGACGGTGACTCCGGGGAAGGCGGCGGTGTAGGCGTCGAAGAGCACCTTGATGGCGGCGCTCTCGGAGCCGGAGGTCCACCAGGACAGGACATCGAGTTGGGTGGTGGGTTTGGTCGGGGTCGAATCGGAGGACGAGCAGGCGGTGGTGCCGACCACGAGCCCGAGGGCGAGGGCGGCGACGCCGAACCGGCGGCGGCTCACGACGCCACCGCCTCGGGGGTCGCGGAGCCGGTATGCGTGGCCGGGGCGGCCTCGGCGCGCAGGTCGTACACGGCATACGCGGTGACGACGGCGAAGCAGAACGCGGGGACGATGAAGGAGATCGCCGGTGACGTCGCGTCCAGGACCTTGCCCTGGACCAGCGGCATGATGGCCCCGCCGACGATCGCCATGACGAGCCCGGCGGCGCCGAACTTGGTGGCCGGACCGAGCCCCTTGAGGGCGACGCCGTAGATGGTGGGGAACATCAGCGACAGGCAGAAGGAGATGCTCACCAGGGCGGCGACCCCGACGATATTGGGGGAGACCATGCCGATGACGCACAGCGCGACGGCCAGCGCACCGAGGGCGGCCAGCACCCGGGTCGCGCGGATCCGGCCGATCAGCCAGGTCATGAAGAAGCGGGAGAAGAGGAAGATGATGAGGCTGATCTGGAGCATGTGACCGCCGCGCTCGAGGCTTCCGCCGAGGGCCTGCTGGACGTACTGGATGATGTAGGTCCACGAGCACACCTGGGCGGCGACGTTGAAGAACTGGGCGACCACGCCGTAGCGGTAACGCTTGTTGCTCCAGAGGGCACGCATGATGAGCTTCGACTTCGCGTCGCCCGAATCGGGGAACTCGTCGACGATCGGCGGTGCCTTCCGAACGGCGATGAGGAAGGCGATGAGGAGGAGCACGATGCCGAGGCCGAGGTAGGGGCCCATCACGGCGCCGAGTTCCCCGGCCCGGATCGTGTGCAACTCCTCGGGGGTCAGCTGCGCGAGGTTCACCGGGTCCTGCAGCTTGGGCAGGATGAAGGTCGAGGCGAGGAACACCCCGACGTTCGTGCCCACCGGATTGAACGCCTGCGCGAGATTGAGTCGTCTGGTCGCGGTCTCCTCGGGACCGAGCGAGAGCACGTACGGGTTCGCCGAGGTCTCGAGCATCGAGCAGCCCGCGGCGATCGCGAAGAGCGCGACCAGGAAGGCGGTGTAGGTCATGATCTTGCTCGCCGGATAGAAGGCGAACGAGCCGGCGGCGGCCAGCAGCAGGCCGGTGAGGATCCCGGTCTTGTAGCCGAACTTCTCGTTGATGGCCGCGGCTGGCAGGGCGAGCAGGAAGTAGGCGCCGAAGTAGGCGAGCTGGACCAACGACGCCTGGAAGGTGCTCATGTCGAAGATGCGCTTGAAGCCCGCGACCATCGGGGTCGTCAGGTCCGCGGCCACGCCCCAGACGAGGAAGCAGCAGGCGAGGACGACGAACAGCACGCCCATCTTGGGGAACACCAGCCCCGGGGGCTTGCTCGAGGTCTGGTCTGACTTCGGAGAAACGGCGGTCTCTGCCATTGCAACCCCTGAGTGGTCAACTGCGCTGTCACTGCACGGCTTTGACGAAACTAGTGGCGTCGGTCCTACTCCGCAACCCCAGGTGAACAACGGGGATCGCCGGGCGCGTGCGCTCGTTCTGAACCCGACGTAATTGGGTTACATGGGCATGTAGGCGCTTCCATGATGAACGTTCATGGCCGAGACGCGTGATCGTCGCGGGCGGCGCGAGGAAGACGGGACGTCAGGGCACCGGCGAGGATCATCAGAGCGATCGAGAGACCCAGGGCGGTCGCGGTCGCCGACCGGAAGGCGCCGACCTGCGTGGGGGACGCGGCCGCGCGGGCGAGTTCATGCCAGAACAGCGTGCCCAGGGCCGCGACCCCGACCGACCCGCCGAGCTGCTGAACCGAGGTGAGCACGCCGGAGGCGGATCCGGCCTCGCTCTCGTCGACGCCGGCGAGGGTGATGTCGAAGAAGGGGGCCATCGTCATACCGAAGCCGACGCCGAGGGTGGCCAGGGCGGGCGCGAGGTCGAGCGCGCCGATCCCGTCGCCGGCCAGGCGGAGGGTCGCGACGAACCCGGCCAGCCCGGCGAGGGCGAGGGTCTCGCCGAGGTGCATGACCCGGCGTCCGCCCCACCGGCCGCCGAGCGGTTGGCTGACGACGAAGCCGATCACCATCCCGACCGCCTGCGGGATCCCGGCCAGGCCGGCCTTCAACGGCGACCAGCCGAGGCCGACCTGGACGAAGAGGGTGAAGACGATGGACAGGCCCATCAGGGCGCCGAAGAGCGCCAGGCCGGCGGCGACCCCGGTTCGATTGGCGAACACCGTTCGTTGACGAAAACTGTGCTACTACGAACAGTGTTCGTCGTCAATAGACTCATGAGGTGTCCACGTCGTCTCGTTTCGTGCCCCGGCCC
>JBDIAJ010000014.1:0-41918 GCA_039812345.1 Nostocoides sp.
CCACGCATCACCATAACGGACTCGCATTGACCAGACATGAACCTGACGTGGTCGAGGAATAGGTGCGAACCGAGTTGTCCCCTGTGTTTTCAACAACGTAAGGGCGGCAAGGTGTAATGAACTTCGGTGCATCATTCTGCCCGTGGCTCGGTGGTCTGGCAATCGTGTCGATTATTGCAGGAGCGCACCCCGACCAAGTCAGGAGATCGCCGATCTCGAGCTTCCCGACCGCTGGCGCCCTTCGCCACTGCTTCCCTATCCGTGCCCCACTCGTCGACAGGTCAGATCAGGAGCATCGAGTGGTCAGACAATGGGTCGCCTGACCTCTCGACGGCCTCTACTTGACCTCTCGACGCGCTCTACTTGACCTCTCGACGCGCTTCAGTTGGCTTCAGTTGACCTCGCCCGCGCTGCGCGTAGGACCGGGACGGAGATTCCACCCGGCGAGGCGCCAGCGGCCGGCGCCGTCCGCTTCCACCATATCGGCCCACTGGCAGTTGCCGGGGCCGGCGAACAGTCGCGTGTGGGTCACCGGATCGATCCCGAGGAGCAGTCCCGACACGATCCGAATGGTGCCCCCGTGGCTGACGACGACGCCACACTCCCCCGGTCCCAGGCTCGCGATCAACGCGTCCAGGGCCGGGCGGACGCGCGCGGCGACCTGAGCCGGTCCCTCCCCGTCGATCCCGCGCCGCTGCTCGTCTCCGCGCAGCGCACGGGCCCGTTCTTCGGGATTGCGGGCGATGACCTCGGCGCTGGACAGCCCGGTCCACTGGCCGACATCGAACTCCCGCCACCGGGGGTCGAGTTCGGGCATCAGCCCGCACGCGGCGCCGACGGCCTCGGCGGTCCGGGCGGCCCGCTGGAGGTCCGAGGAGACGATCCCCATCGGGGCGTATGCCGCGAGCGCACCCCCCGCGGCG
Organism: Nostocoides sp.; assembly: GCA_039812345.1. GTDB lineage: Bacteria > Actinomycetota > Actinomycetes > Actinomycetales > Dermatophilaceae > Nostocoides_A. The sequence goes on from JBDIAJ010000014.1 coordinate 924, forward strand.
ACTGCTTGGGCGAGTCCGGTGTCGGTGAGCGCGACGTCGAGATGCCCCTGCCAGATTCCGGCGCGGTTGTGCGTGGTCTCACCGTGGCGCAGGAGCAGGAGGCGGCGGGCGGACGGCATACGGGAATCCTGCCGGATGCGGACGAACTGGCGTCGACGCGGTGGGTGAGGGGCGAGCGCCGGTCAGCGCGCGGGACGGACCCCGGCCCCGGCGCCCTGCTCGGACCCGAGCACCCCGAGGTCGAGGCTCGGACACTCGCGCCACAGGCGCTCGAGGTCATAGAAGTGGCGCTCGTCCTCGTGGAAGACGTGGACGACGATGTCGCCGAAGTCGAGCAGGACCCACCGGCCCTCGCGGGTCCCCTCGCGGCGCAGCACCTTGGCGCCGGCCAGGCGGACCCGCTCCTCGACCTCGTCGACGATGGCGCCGACCTGGCGCTCGTTGGTCGCCGAGGCGATCACGAAGACGTCCGTCAGCGGCATCTGACCGCTCACGTCGATCCCGACGATGGTCGCGGCGATCTTGTCGGCGGCCGCCTCGGCGGCGGCACGGGCGAGGGCCCTGGCTCGGTCAGTCGCGGGCACGAGTCTCCTTCACGGCATACAGCCGGTGTTTGTTGATGTATTGGACGACGCCGTCGGGGACGAGGTACCAGACGGGTTCGCCGGCCCCGACCCGGTCCCGGCAGTCGGTTGAACTGATCGCCATCGCCGGAACCTCCTGGAGATGGACCCGAGCCGCAGGTAGGCCCTGCTCGGTCAGGACATAGCCCGGGCGGGTCACGCCGATGAACTGCGCGAGCTCGAACAGCGCGTCCGCGTCCTTCCACGAGAGGATCTGGGCGAGGGCGTCGGCCCCGGTGATGAAGAACAACTCCGCCCCCGGCTGCTGTTCCCGCAGATCGCGCAGGGTGTCGATGGTGTAGGTCGGGCCGGACCGGTCGATGTCGACGCGGCTGACCGTGAACCGCGGATTGGACGCGGTCGCGATGACCGTCATCAGGTAGCGGTCCTCGGCCGAACTGACGTCCCGGTCCGCCTTCTGCCAGGGGCGACCGGTCGGGACGAAGACGACCTCGTCGAGGTGGAAGAACGACTGGACCTCGCTCGCGGCGACGAGGTGTCCGTGGTGAATGGGGTCGAAGGTGCCGCCCATGACCCCGATGCGGCGCACGCTCCCCCGGGGCCGCGCCGCCTCCGCCGTGCTGTCATCCGCCGCGGCGCCCGCGGGGATCGCGCTCGTCAGTGGTGATCCGCCCGGCCGTGCCGGGCCTTGGCCTGGTCGCCGCGGATCGGGTCGCCCTCACCGAGCTTGGCCGCGGTGCCCCGGAAGGCCCACGTCACGGCGAGCAGCAGGGCGAAGGCGACGAGCGCGATGATCGGGTACATGACCGCCGGCATCGGCAGCGTGTGGGTCTTCTCGGCGCCCTCGGCGGCGAGGGCGATCAGGCTCGTCGACATGGGAGAACCTTAGCGCTCCCCTCGGGGGGCGGTCGCGCGGCGCCCCGTCATCCACGACTTTCACCCACAGGCCTGTGCATGACAGCGCTTGCACGCTCGGCGCCTGTTGACGACGGTGTGGATCGCGACCGCTCGGCGACGGGCCCGGAACCGTCGTTGCACCACGGTCCGTGAGCGGGTTCAATGGCGGCTGCATCGTCATCGTCACGGTGGATCCACCAGGATTCATCGGGGGATGTCGTCAGTGCGACCGAGAAAACGAGACACACCCAGTGGCCGGCGAGAGTCGGCATACGGGCCGGAACAACCGGGGCGCGGGAGACGTGCGCCTGGGTCACGCGACTCCGTCGAACTGTCGAGTGTCAGCGACTTTCCGGGCCTCGGCCCGGGGTGGCCAGCGTCCCCTGGCTTCCGGCACCGCCGTGGTGGTCCGGACCTGGCAGTCGACGCGGGCCCTCCGCGCCTCATACCGCGGGGGGCTCTCGTCGTCTTCGGGGGTTCCCAGGTCGTATGCCGAGCCAAGCCGGCGCACAGGCCGGGCACAGACCTGCTCCCGTAGCCTGACGTCGTGTCCAAGTCCAGCCCCGCGCCCGTCCTGAGCATCGTCGTGCCGATGTTCAACGAGGAGAGCGTCCTGCCGCTGTTCATCGACCGGCTGCGCCCGGTCGCGGACGGCCTCGGCGTGACCTACGAGGTCGTCGCCGTCGACGACGGGTCCAGCGACGGCACGGCCGTCGGGCTGCAGCGGGCCCGGCGGACCTGGCCCCAGTTGCGGGTGCTGCGGCTGCGCGCCAACGCCGGCCATCAGGCGGCGATCTCGGCCGGTCTCGCCCGCGCGCTCGGCGACTTTGTCGTCACGCTGGACGCCGATCTCCAGGACCCGCCCGAGGCGATCGCCCAGATGCTGCGCGTCGCGCGCGACCAGGACGTCGACGTCGTCTATGGCGTCCGCTCCGACCGGTCGAGCGACTCAGCGTTCAAGCGCGGGACCGCGCGGCTCTTCTATCGCGGGATGGATCGCCTCTCCGGGACCTCGGCCCCCGCGGACGCCGGGGACTACCGGTTGATGTCGCGGGCCACGGTCGAGGCGGTCAACGCGCTGCCGGAGTACGGCCGGGTCCTCCGTTTCGTCGTGCCGGCGCTGGGCTTCCCGTCGGCGACGGTCGAGTACCGCCGGGAGGCGCGGGCCGCCGGGTCGTCGAAGTACCCGTTCGCCAAGATGCTGCGCCTGTCCGTCGACAGCGTCACGGCGTTCTCCCTGGCGCCGCTGCGGTTCGCGACCTACATGGGGTTGGCCGGTGGGATCTTCGCGTTGGGGCTGCTCCTGTTCGCCCTCTATGCCCGCGCCACCGGCGAGGTCGTCGCCGGCTGGACCTCGACCGTGGTGATCGTCGCCGGGATGGGGGCCGTGCAGTTGCTCGCCCTCGGGATCCTCGGGGAATACGTCGGCCGGCTGTATGCCGCGGCCCAGGCCCGCCCGACCTACCACCTCGCCTACGACTCGCTCGAGGAACCGGAGATGCGCGCCGAACGCCGCCTCGCCGGCTGACTGCGGCTACGAGACCTCCTTCGGGTAGCAGCGCGGGCCCGCATCCCGGTCGTACTCCGCACACCCGTTCTTGGCCGACGTCTCGCTCGGGTAGCCGACCTGACCGACGACCCAATAGCCAGAGTGAAGGCCGGTCAGAGCGTCGGAGTCGACGACGACCAGCGGCCGCCCGTGCTGGGTCATGATGTCGGCCATGGTCCTGGCCTGATCGAGGTCGACGGCCCCCTTGGGTAGCGACTCGATGACGATCATCCAGGTCGGGCTGGAGACCGAGTCGACGAACTCCGCTGTCGGCGCGGAGGCCTGAGTCTCGGTCTCGGTGACCGTGGCGGTCTCACCCGACTGTCCACCGTCGGCGGTCTCCGTCACGGTCGAGGTGACGGTGCTGGTCGAGGTGACGACGCTCCCGCTGGACCCCGGCATCCTCGCCGACGCCGTCGATGAGGAACCCCCGAGGCTGGCCGCGCCAAGCCACCCCAACCCCAGCCCCAGCGCCAGGGCGATTCCGGCCACCGGCCACGTTCCGAGCCGGTCGAGCCCCGCGCGACCCGCGGCGTAGGCGGAGGCGATGAATGCGCCGGGGCTCCCGCTCCCCGCCGGGGTGCGACCGATCTGGCCGGAGCCGGGGGTCGCCGGCAGCCCGCAGACCCGGCACGGAGACCCCGAATCGGCCGCGCCACACATGGGGCAGTAACTCATCGCGCGCATCCTTCCCACGCCCGAGCATGACGCCTCCGGACTCTGGTGAGACGCCCGAGTCCCATCGAACCCGCCCCCACCCGATCCCCCGACATCGGGACCGGGTGTTGTCGCCCTTTTGTCCGTATGCCGCGCGCCCGCGCCGTCAGCGCCGTGGCTGGGCGGTGACCATGAGCGTGACTCCGGGCAGCGTCCGCACCGGGAGGTGACGCTCGACGGTGACGACCCCCCGCAGCGCGGCATTGACGAGGGGGTGGATCTCCTCGAGATCGCTCCCGCTGCTGACTCGCCGCCGCAGGGCGACCACCGGCCGGAGCAGGACGTTCCACGACCACAGCGAGTCGAGCCTGAACCCGCCGCGTTCGAGGAGGTCGCGCAGGGTCGCCCGGGTGTAGCGGCGGACGTGGTCGACGGCGACGTCGTGCGCCGACCACAGCCGGGGATCGCACGGCACGGCGACGAGGAAGGTGCCGCCTGGGCGGAGCACGCGGCATACCTCCTGGACGCAGGCATCGTGGTCGAGGAGGTGTTCGAGGACGTCGTAGGCGACGACGAGGTCGAGGCTGTCGTCGGCGAGCGGGATGGCGGTCGCATCGGCCCGCATGACGTCGAGGCCGCGCTCGCGACCGACCCGGGCGCCCTCCTCACCGTATTCGAGCGCGACGGTATCCCACCCGGCGGCGGCGAGCACCCGGGTGTTGCCCCCGCCGGCGGCGCCGATGTCGAGGGCGCGGCCGGGCGGCATACCGGCGATGGAGCGGGCCAGCAGGTGGCGCCGTTCGGCATACCACCAGTGGGTGTCCTCGAGTTCGGTGAGTTTGCGGACCTCGGTGGCTTCCATCAGGCCCGCACGTGCCCGTCGCCCTCGACGATCCACTTCGTCGTCGTGAGCTCGGGGAGGGCCATCGGGCCGCGGGCGTGCAGCTTCTGGGTGGAGATGCCGATCTCGGCGCCGAACCCGAACTCGCCCCCGTCGGTGAACCGGGTCGAGGCGTTGACCATGACCGCGGCGGCGTCGACCTCGGCGGTCCAGCGGCGGGCGGCCGCGCGGTCCTCGGTGACGATGGCCTCGGTGTGGCCGGAGCCGTAGGTCCGGACGTGGTCGAGCGCGGCGTCGAGCGAGTCGACGACCCCCACGCTCATCTCGAGACCGTGGTACTCGGTGGCGAAGTCCGCGTCGGTCGCCGCCGCGAAGGGCACGCCGGCCTCGGTGGCGATGGCGCTCGCCCGCTCGTCGGTGTGGAGGACGACCCCGGCACCGGCGAGGTCGGTCAGAGCCTTGGGCAGGAAGTCCTCGGCGACGGCGGCGTGGACGAGAAGGGACTCGGCGGCGTTGCAGACGCTGGGCCGCTGGGTCTTGGCGTTGATCGTGATGGCGAGGGCCTTGTCGAGGTCGGCGGCCTTGTCCACATACACGTGGCAGTTGCCGATCCCGGTCTCGATGACGGGGACGGTCGAGTTGAGGACGACCGATTGGATGAGGTCGGCACCGCCGCGGGGGATGAGCAGGTCGACGAGGCCGCGGGCGGTCATGAGGGCGCGGACGGCGTCGTGGCCGCCGCCGTCGAGGAGGCCGATGGCGTCGGGGTTGATCCCCTGGGCGGCGAGCGATTCGCGGAGCACGTCGACGAGGACCCGGTTGCTGTCGGCGGCGGCCGAACCACCGCGGAGGATGACGGCGTTGCCGGACTTCAGGCCGAGACCGGCGGCGTCGACGGTGACATTGGGGCGGGCCTCATAGATCATCCCGACGACGCCCATCGGCACCCGGACCTGTCGGATCTGGAGGCCGTTGGCGAGGGTGGAGCCGCGGACGATCTCGCCCACCGGGTCGGGCAGGCCGGCGATGTCGCGGAGGGCGTCGGCGATGGCGGCGATCCGCTGCGGGGTCAGGGCGAGGCGGTCGAGCAGGCTGGCCGGCATCCCGGCGGCACGGCCGCGCTCGAGGTCGCCCGCGTTGGCGGCGACGATCCGCTCGGTGGCGGCATCGAGGGCCTCGGCGAGGGCGCGCAGGGCGGTGTCCTTGTCCGCGCGGGACATCAGCGCCAGCGCGCGGGCGGCGACCCGGGCCCGGCCGGCCAGGTCGGCGACCGTCGCGGTCGCCTCGGGGGAGATGCTCGTCATACGGACAAGGGTATGCCGCGCCCGGACCCCGGGCCCACCGCGCTGAGGTCTGGTGGTCGGACCGAGGTCGTCCGTTGAGACGGACGACCTCGGTCCGACCACCAGACCTCAGGGCATTTCGGTGGCCGCGTGACCGATGGGGCGGCGCGGCATACGGGAGAATGATCCGGTGACCACGATCGTCTCCATCCAATCCGCCGTCGCGTATGGCCACGTCGGCAACTCCGCGGCCGTCTTCCCGATGCAGCGGCTGGGCGTGGAGGTGTGGCCGGTCTACACGGTCAACTTCTCCAACCACACCGGGTATGGCGCCTGGCGCGGCCCGCTGATCGCCGCCGACGACGTCCGTGCGGTGATCACCGGAATGGAAGAGCGCGGGGCGTTCCCCGAGGTGGACGCCGTGTTGTCGGGATACCAGGGCGGCACCCAGATCGGGGACGTCATCCTCGACGCCGTCGCCCGGGTCAAGGCGGCCAACCCGGCGGCGATCTATGCCTGCAACCCGGTCATGGGCAATGCCAAGAGCGGCTGCTTCGTCCACCCCGACATCCCGGTGCTGCTGCGTGAACGCGTTGTGCCGCAGGCGGATCTGATCACGCCGAATCAGTTCGAGTTGGGCTTCCTGACCGGAACCGAGCCGGAGTCGCTGGCCGACACCCTCGCATCGGTCGACCGGGCGCGGGCGATGGGTCCGTCGACGGTGCTGGTCACGTCGGTGCTGCGACCGGACCGTCCCGAGGGGACGATCGAGATGCTCGCCGTCCACGGCAACGAGGCCTGGCTGGTGCAGACGCCCCAGTTGCCACTCAAGGCGAATGGGTCCGGCGACGTGACCGCGGCGCTGTTCACCGCGCACCTGCTCGACTCCGGCCGCGCGGACGAGGCGCTGGCCAAGACCGTCTCGAGCGTCTATGCGCTCCTGAAGCGCACCCTCGACTCCGGTCGGCGGGAGTTGCAGTTGGTCCAGAGCCAGGAGGACATCGCCCACCCCGCGTGCGAGTTCACCCCCACTCGCGTCCGCTGACCCCGGTCCGGCCCTAAGCTCAGCCCCGTCGAGAGGCCGGTTCAGCCCCGTCGAGTGGCCGGTTCAGCCCCGTCGAGTGGCCGGTTCAGCCCCGTCGAGAGGCCGGTTCAGCCCCGTCGAGTGGCACAGCCCGCACGGCGCCGAGGCTGGCGACCGCGGACCTGCTCAGATGAGCGTCGGCACGACCTCACGAGCGAAGAGCTCCACCTGGCCGTCCCCGGCTCCCGGCCAGCCGCAGTACAGGTAGCCGACTCCCCCGGCGATCAGCGCCTCCGCGCGGGATCGGATCGCGGCCGGCGACCCGTCCAGAGACAGCGACGCGACCCGGGTGATCGTCGCTGGGTCACGGCCGATCCGCGCGCAGAGCCGGTCCATCCGCTCCAGTGTCGCCGGATCGAACCCACCGAAGGAGTGCCAGTAGTCCGCGAACCGGGCGACCAGCGGCATCGTCCGTTTCGGTCCGGTGCCGCCGATCCAGATCGGGGGGTGGGGACGTTGCACGGGCAGGGGGCGCATCCGGGCGTCGGACAGCGAGACCCGGTGCCCGGCATACGAGACCACCTCGCCGGTCATGAGGCGGGTGAGGATCTCGAGTTGGTCCTCGAGGAGGTCGAAGCGTTCGCCGGTGGACGGGAACGGTATGCCGAGTTGCCGATGCTCCGCCTCGAACCACGCGTTCCCGAGCGCGATGTCGAGGCGGCCGCGGCTGGCATGGTCGATCGTGTTGGCCTCGTGCGCGAACACCGACGGGTGCCGATAGGTCACGCCGGCGACCATGAGCCCCAGGCGGATCCGCGTCGTCATCCCCGCGAGGGCCGCGAGGGTCGTCATCCCCTCGAAGCATTCACCCGGCCCATCGCCATACATCGGGACGAAGTGATCGAAACCCCAGACTCCGGTGAAACCGAGGTCCTCGGCGAGCCGGGCGCGGCGCACGACCTCGTCGAAGGGGACCCGCTGTTGGGCGATATCGAGGCCGAACTCCACGCCCGCCAGCCTAGGTGATGACCTCTCGACGGCCGCTATCTGACCTCTCGACGCCCTCAATCTGACCTCTCGACGGCCGCTATCTGACCTCTCGACGGCCGCTATCTGACCTCTCGACGGCCGCTATATGACCTCTCGACGGTCAGCGGACGACGAGGTTGTCGCGGTGGACGACCTCGCGCTCGTACTCGGGACCGAGCTCGCGGGCGAGCACCTTCGTCGAGCGGCCGAGCAGTTTGGGGAGGTCGACCGCGTCATAGCTGACCAGCCCGCGGGCGAACACGGCGCCGTCGGGGCCCGCGATGTCGACCGGGTCGCCGTCGTGGAAGTCGCCCGACACGGACGTGATCCCGGCCGGCAGGAGCGACTTCCCGCGCTCGACCAGCGCGTGGACCGCGCCGGCGTCGACATGGAGGGTGCCGCGGGGTGTCGTCGCGTGGGCGATCCACAGCTTCCGCGACCCTCGCCCGGACCCGTTGGGGAGGAAGATCGTCCCGACGTCCTCCCCCAGCAGGGCCGGCCCGACCGCGTCGGCGGCGCACAGCAACGCGAGCACGCCGGCGGAGTTGGCGATCGCCGCCGCCTCGATCTTGGTCGCCATCCCCCCGGTGCCGACCATCGACCCGCTGCCGCCGATCCGCACCGACTCGAGATCGGTCAGCGAGCGGATCACCGGGATCCGCCGCGACCCGGGTTCGCTGGGCGGCCCGTCGTGGAGCGCGTCGACGTCGGTCAGGAGGATCAGCGACTGGGCCCGCACGAGGTGGGAGACGAGGGCGGCGAGCCGGTCGTTGTCGCCGAACCGGATCTCATGCGTCGCGACCGTGTCGTTCTCGTTGATGATCGGGACGATGCCGAGGTCGAGGAGCCGCTCGAGGGTGCGGCGTGCGTTGGTGTAGTGCGACCGCCGGGTCACGTCATCCGCGGTCAGGAGCACCTGCCCCACGGTCAGGCCGTATGCCGCGAACGCCCTCGTGTACGCCGCCAGGAGGGCACCCTGGCCGACCGACGCCGCGGCCTGTTGGGTGGCCAGGTCCCGCGGGCGGCGCACCAACCCGAGGGGGCCGATGCCGGCGGCGATGGCGCCCGAGGAGACGAGGACGACCTGCTCGCCGGACATCCGTCGCCGGGCGAGGGCGGAGACGAGCGCGTCCAGCTTGCCCGGGTCGAGCCGCCGTCCCCCGTCCGTGGTCAGAGAGGACGAGCCGACCTTGACGACCGTGCGCCCATGACCGACGATCCGGGCTCGGGCCGCGACGACCAGGTCATCGGCGGCCGCGGCGACCGGGACGTCGACGGGGGTGGACTCGGCATACGCACCGGGGGTGGGCGTCGACACCGGAATCAGTCGCCCTCGACGCTCGGGTCGTCCCAGTGACCGGCCCGGCGCTCGGCGGCGAGTTCATCGCGGGTCCGCGTGGCGGCGTCCTTGCGCCGGTGGAACTCCTCGCGGCGCTCGGGATTGGTGCGGCGGTGGTGGTCCTCCAGGCGCGCATCGGTGCCCCGGCCGCCGTGCAACTGGGCCTCGCCGACGAGCGTGGGCTCCCAGTCGAACACGACCGCATTGTCCGCGGGCCCGATGAGCACGGTGGACCCGGCGACCGCGCCGGCCTTGAGCAGCGCCTCCTCGACGCCCGCGCGCTGGAGCCGGTCGGCGAGGTAGCCGACCGCTTCGTCGTTGGAGAAATCGGTCTGGCGCACCCAGCGCACGGTCTTCTCGCCCACCACCCGGAAGACCGTCTCGCCGCCGTCCTCCTCGCGGACCACCGAGAAGCCGCTGTCGTCGACCGCCCTGGGGCGCAGGACGATTCGCTGCGGGATGACCTCGGCGGCGACCGCCGCCCGAGCATCCTCGACGGCGCGCGCCATCGCGAAGGTCAACTCCCGCAGCCCGGTGTGCGCGACCGCGGAGACGATGAACACCTCGAGTCCGCGGGCCCGCAGGTCGGGGGCGACGAGGTCGGCGAGGTCGCGGGCCTCCGGGACGTCGGCCTTGTTGAGGACGACCATCCGCAGGCGCTCCGAGAGGGGCCGCCCCCCGAGGGTGCCGCTCGGGACGTATGCGGCGAGTTCCTCCTCGATGACGTCGAGATCGGTCAGCGGGTCCCGCCCGGGCTCGAGGGTCGCGCAGTCGATGACGTGGACGAGGACGGAGCAGCGTTCGACGTGACGGAGGAACTCGAGGCCGAGCCCGCGACCCTCCGCCGCGCCCGGGATCAGACCCGGCACGTCGGCGACGGTGAACCGGACCTCGCCGGCCGTGACGACACCGAGATTCGGCACGAGCGTCGTGAACGGATAGTCGGCGACCTTCGGACGGGCCGCCGAGATGACCGACACGAGCGAGGACTTCCCGGCGCTCGGGAACCCGATGAGGGCGACGTCGGCGAGCGACTTCAACTCGAGGACGACGTCGACGCTCTCCCCCGGTTCGCCGAGGAGGGCGAAGCCGGGCGCCTTGCGGCGGGGGGAGGCGAGCGCGCGGTTGCCCAAGCCACCGCGGCCGCCTCGGGCGATGGTCACCGAGGCGCCGGCGCCGACGAGATCGGCGAGCAGCTCGCCGTCGGGCGTCGTGACGACGGTGCCGTCGGGGACCGGCAGGACGAGCGCGACCCCGGCCGCCCCGTCACGGTCATCGCCGGCGCCGGGCCGGCCGTTCTCGGCGCGGCGGTGCGGTGAGCGGTGGTAGTCGAGCAGCGTGTTGGCCTGCGGGTCGACGAGGAGCACGACGTCTCCCCCGTTGCCGCCGTTGCCGCCGTCCGGCCCGCCGAGCGGCTTGAACTTCTCCCGCCGGATAGAGGCGACACCGTGCCCGCCGTCGCCGGCGGTCGCGTGCAGGACCACGCGGTCGACGAATGTGGTCACGGCTGACTCCTCACGGGTGGCGTCTTCGGACAAACAGGGGCGGGGCGAGCCGCAGTGGCTCGCCCCGCATCCGGTGCCGTATGCCGCACGGCCGGGCCGCGCGGCATACGTCCTGGGTCACTCGGCGGCCGTGGCCACCGGGACGATGTTGACGACGCGACGGCCGCGCTTGGCGCCGAACTCGACGGTCCCCGCGGTCAGCGCGAACAGCGTGTCATCGCCGCCACGGCCGACGTTCTCGCCGGGGTGGAAGTGGGTGCCGCGCTGGCGGACGATGATCTCGCCGCCGTTGACGAGCTGCCCACCGAAGCGCTTGACGCCGAGCCGCTGCGCGTTGGAGTCCCGCCCGTTGCGAGAGGACGAGGCGCCCTTCTTGTGTGCCATGTCAGATCAGTCCTTGTCGGTGCTCGTGGCTCAGGCGTCGATCGCGGTGATCTTGACCTGCGTCAGGTGCTGACGGTGGCCCTGACGCTTGCGGTAGCCGGTCTTGTTCTTGAACTTCATGATCGTGATCTTGGGGCCCTTGGCCGGGCCGACGACCTCGGCGGTCACGGAGACCTTGGCGAGCTTGGCGGCGTCGCTGGTCACCGTCGCACCGTCCACGAGCAGCAGCGGCTGGAGGTCAACGCGGTCCCCGGCCTGGGCCGAGACCTTGTCGATGAGCAGCACATCACCGACGGACACCTTCTCCTGGCGTCCGCCAGCGCGAACGATCGCGTACACGTTGAACTCACTTTCCTCTGCAGTGGGGGAACGCACTCTCGAACCGGCCGATAGCGACCCCGTCAACGGGACATCGGCTCGGTGGGCGCACCGACTGACCAGCGTACCTCAGCGGCGGGCCCGCCTCCAAAACCCAGTCCGGCCCGAGGGCTATTGCTGGGCTCGCGGAGGCCCGCCCGGGGAGGAGGCCCGCCCGGGGAGGAGGCCCGACCGGGCAGGCCCCGACCTGCACCGCGCATCCCCCGGGGTGGCGCGCCGCCGGGAGTGCTTGGGGGTCAACGGACGGGACGGCCCGGGCCGGGAGCGTCGCTCCCGGCCCGGTCCTGGCACTGCGTCGTGGCGCCGCCTCAGTTATTTGCGAACCGTGCGACGAGGGCGCGATGCAGTGCGGCCGGCGCAGCGCTGCCGCAGCTGCCCACGACACTCGATGTCGACGGGTCGTTCCCGTTCAATCTGAGCGTGGCGACCTGTGTGCCGAGCTGGTTCTTGGGCGACGACTGCGGAGTGAACTTGACCGTGCTCCGATAGATCCCCGTCGGGCCGGACCCATCGGTGTAGTTGACCTGGTCGAAGGTCTCGCCCGAGCCGAAGTCGTCGAAATCGTAGAGAGCGCCCTGACCGTCCTGAAGAACGATCGGGTCACCCTCGCTGATGGTGCCGGTCAAACGCTGTCCGCCCGTCACGTCGGACACGGTCATGGTGAATGCCAACGTGCCCGAAACGACCGTGAGCACCCCACCATTGGCCCCCGAGTTATTGGGCTTGCACCAATAGGTCATCCCGGTGGCGTCGATGGTGCGAGTGACGGTATCGCTCGCCGCCTGGGCCGGAGCCGCGACCCCTGCGGCGACGACCACTCCACACGCGACGACAGAGAACCTCGACCGCGCAGACTTCATTTCTTGCCCTCTCCCCTGGATCCGCCGAGCCCGAAGTGGGCTTGGCGGGCGCAGTATGGACCGTCGGGTGGCTTTTGGACAGAGGTTGCGCCGATTGTCGTGGATCTGTCCATGACGGGCTCGCCGGGACTCATTGCGGGCAGGTGCGGCGCGGCCGACCCAGGGCCGCCTCGGCCTCGAGCCGATCCCTGGGAGGTCCGCGACGTGGCTAGGTTCCCACCGGCCGTGGCGGCCCGGCCGGGGAGGTGGCCCGACCACGGCGGCGGCGTGGCCGGCCGCCCTGACGTCCGCGCGACGGGGGTTCGGTCGCGTGGCTGTCGTCGTCGTCGCCCTCCTGGCCGTCTGCCGCGAACTCCCCACCCGCCGCGTCATCGCCGTCGTCATGTCCGCCCGGCTCGGGCCGGCCGTCGTCATGCCCGGCCTGCTCGGGCGAGCCGTGGTCGTGGACCGGCGCGGCCACGTCGTGGTCGAGGACCTGTGCGCCACCCTCGACGCCCTCGGCCGGTTCGCCCGCAGCGACGACATCCGCGACCTCCGCGGCGGGTTCGACCGCCGCTTCGACGATCGCTTCGACGGAGCCCGGCCCGCCCTCGGCTACGGTCGCGGTGATCTCGTCCGTGCCGTCCGGGGTGGGTAGCTCCTGCCGGTTCTGGCTCTTCACCGCGGCGGCGTGGGCGGCGGCGGCGATCTGGGCCGCGGTGGGGCCACCGCGGCTCGGAGCCGGGCTCTCGACCCGCCACGAGGCGGACGACTCGGCGGACCCGCCCCGGCCCCGCCGGGACCGTCCGCCGCCGTCGGAGCCGGACGACCCGGCCGGGGCCGACGAGCCGGATCCCGGCAGGCTCGTGTCGAACGCGCCCGACCCCCCGTCGACGGCCTTGTCCACCGGGTGCGAGCGGACGATGACCCCGCGTCCGTCGCAGTGATCGCAGATCTCGGAGAACACCTCCAACAGGCCGGAGGCGACCCGCTTGCGGGTCATCTGGACCAGCCCGAGCGAGGTCACCTCGGCGACCTGGTGCTTGGTCCGGTCCCGGCCCAGGCACTCCAGCAGCCGCCGGACGACGAGGTCCCGGTTGGACTCGAGCACCATGTCGATGAAGTCGATGACGATGATCCCGCCGATGTCTCGCAACCGGAGCTGGCGGACGATCTCCTCGGCGGCCTCGAGGTTGTTCTTGGTGACCGTCTCCTCGAGGTTGCCGCCGGAGCCGACGAACTTCCCCGTGTTGACGTCGACGACCGTCATCGCCTCGGTGCGGTCGATGACCAGGGAGCCACCCGAGGGCAGGAACACCTTGCGCTCGAGCGCCTTGACGATCTGCTCGTCGACCCGGTGGGCGGCGAAGATGTCGTTCTCGCCGGTCCACTTCGTCATCCGCGGGGCGAGGTCGGGCGCGACGTCCTCGATGTAGTCGCTGATCTCCGTCCACACGTCGTCGCCGGAGACGACCAACGAGGCGAAATCCTCGTTGAAGACGTCCCGGATCACCCGGACGGTGAGATCGGGCTCGGCATACAGCAGGCTCGGCGCAGACGGCTTCTTGCCCGACCGGGCGGTGGACGCGGCGCTGATCCGCTCCCACTTCCGGGCCAGGCGCTCGACGTCGCGACGCAGTTCCTCCTCGCTCGCCCCCTCGGCGGCGGTGCGGACGATGACCCCGGCGTCGGTCGGGACGATCTCGCGCAGGATCGACTTCAACCGGTTGCGCTCGGTGTCGGGCAGCTTGCGGGAGATCCCGGTCATCGACCCCTGGGGGACGTAGACGAGGTAGCGGCCGGGCAGCGAGATCTGCGAGGTGAGCCGGGCACCCTTGTGCCCCAACGGATCCTTGGTGACCTGGACGAGGACGGACTCGCCCGAGGTGAGGACGTTCTCGATCCGCTTCGCCTCACCGGAGCGCAGCCCGGCGGCGTCCCAGTTGACCTCCCCCGCATAAAGGACCGCATTGCGGCCCCGGCCGATGTCGACGAAGGCGGCCTCCATCGACGGCAGGACGTTCTGGACCCGGCCGAGGTAGACATTCCCAGCCATCGACGCATTGGTCGTCCGGGACACATAGTGCTCGACGAGGATCCCGTCCTCGAGGACGGCGATCTGGGTGCGGCCCTCCTGGCGGCGCACGACCATGATCCGCTCGACGCTCTCGCGGCGCGCGAGGAACTCCTTCTCGGTGATGATCGTCCGGCGACGCCCGGCCTCGCGGCCCTCGCGGCGGCGCAGCTTCTTGGCCTCGAGCCGGGTCGAGCCCTTCACCGCCTGGGGTTCGTCCCGCTCGCGACGGATCTCCCGGACCCGGGTCACGGTGCCGGGCGGGTCGTCCCCTTCCCCGGCCGCACCCGAGCGGCGTCGCCGCCGACGCCGGCGGGCCGTCTGGCCATCGCCCGCGGTGGTGTCCTCCGCCGGTTCGACGTCGTCCTCGTCCTCGCGGATCTCCTCCTCGGACGCGTCCGCCACCGCTGCCTCGTCCCCGGCGCGGGGACGCCGCCCCCGCCCGCCCCGGCGGCGGCGGCTGCGCGAGCGCGCGTCGCCATCGGCGGCCAGTGCGTCGTCGGCGCCCGACTCCACGGTCGCGTCGGTGCTCGATGCCTCCTGAGGTTCCGGCGACGGTGCCGCCCCGTCCGTATGCGGCGTGCTCGCCGCCCCCGCGGAGGCACTCACCGCCCCGGCGGGCCGGCTCGCCCGACGCGGTGCCGGCGCCGTCGGCGCCTGGAAGAAGAGCCCGAAGGCGGGCGCGAGCGCGGGTGCCGGGTCGGACGCCGCGCTCGCCTCCGGCTCGGCGTCGCCCTCGTCGTCGGAATCGAGCGGAACGTCATGGGCGGCCTCGCCGATCGCGTCGACGATCTCGGCGTCCACGACATCCTCGGGCCCGGGTCCCTCGACCGGCCCGGCCGCGTCGTCACCGGACTCGATGACCAGCGCCTCGACGACCGCGATGTCGAGCACCTGGGCATCGATCACGTCGACGTCGAGGAGTTCGGCGTCGACCACCTCGGGCTCAGCCGACTCCCGGGCGGTGCCGGGCTCGAAGCTCGGGTCGAGGATCGGCAGCACCTCGGCCGCCGCCGCGGTCGCCCGCCGCCGGCGGCGCGGGCGCGCCGCCGGCGCGTCGCTCTCGGGTCCCTCCTCGGCGGCCCGCTTCGCGGCCTTCTTCGCGGGGCGCCGGCGTGCCTTCGCCGGGGCCGGCTCGCCGATCGGCTCGCCGGTCCCCTCGCCGGGCGAGCCGGTCCCCTCGCCGGGCGAGCCGGTCTCGGCGGGAGCGTCGGGGGTGGGGTCGGCATACGCCTCCACTGCGGGAGCGTCGGGGCCGTTGTCGTAGTCGTCAGCCATGACGGCCTTCCTGGCCACGCCGGCAACCCGGCCACGCCCAGGCGGTCAAGCCCCGAATCACCGCGTGGGTCGCGGTCGCTGTCGGGGCGGCGAGCCGCCCCGGAAGTCTGGTCTCCGCGACGGGCTCGCGCTAGGGCGCGTCACCTGCCGCGGCGGCGAGGTCCGTGTCGGCGGCCAGCGGATCGGCCACGTGCGCGGCGGCGGCGTCCCAGGGACCCTGGGCGGTCCGGGTCACCCGCGGGGGGCCCGGCGCTTCGAAGCTGGTCGCCTGACGCAGCGCTGACAGAACATCGTCGGGGCGCACGGCGGGCGTGGTGTGCCGTACGACCAGATGCAGTATCGCACACCCCTCCCCCACCCCCACCTCGGCGGCCAGGACCGCGGGCAGGACGTCGAACGTCTTCTCCCCGGTCTTGAACATCCGCGTGACGAGCGCCTCCGGCCTCGCGGTGAGCGCCGCGACGGCGGCCGCGAGCGCCTCCGGCGTCACGCCGCCGAACGCGATCTCCCACGCACTCGCCTCCAACAGCTCGTTCAGGCTGCGCCCACTCGCCTCGACGACCGCGACGATGTCGAGGCCGACCGGCAGCGCGGTGTCCAGCGCCGACCGGATGTCGGCGGGGTCGCGGCGCTCGGCCAGGGCGAGCTCGAGGTATTCGGCCTCGCTCGCCATCCCGGTGGGGGCGCCACCGGCATACGAGATCCGCGGGTGCGGATGGAAGCCGGCGCTGTAGGCCATCGGGACGCCGGCCCGGCGCAGTGCCCGTTCGAGGGCGCGGGCGAAGTCCCGGGTCGAGGTGAACCGCATCCGCCCGCGGCGGGCGTAGCGGACCCGCAGCCGCTGCACGACCGGCGCGGGCGGGGGTCCGTCGGGGGTTCGGGGGGCGACCATCGGGCGGCAGGATAGCCCCTATCGTGTCGCCATGACGCCGGTCGACCGTTCCCGACTCGCCGCCCTCGATGCCGCCGAACGGGCGCGATACGAGGCGGAGCACCCGCGCAGCCGGGCGGCATACGCCTCCGGGACGAACCTCTTCGGCCAGGTCCCGATGACGTGGATGAACCGGTGGGCGGGCGGCTTCCCCCTCTATCTCGGCCACGCGCGCGGCGCCCGGATCACCGACATCGACGGTCACACGTATGCCGATTTCGCCCTCGGCGACACCGGCGCCATGGCCGGCCACTCGCCCGCACCGACGATCAGGGCCGTCCAGCGACGACTCGCCGACCTCGGCGGCGCGACGACCATGCTCCCGACCGAGGACGCGCAGTGGGTGGCGGCCGAGCTGACCGCCCGATTCGGTATGCCGCGCTGGAGCTTCACCCTGTCGGCCACCGACGCGAACCGGTGGGCGATCCGGCTCGCCCGCCTGGCGACCGGGCGCACGAAGGTGCTCGTGTTCGGCTACTGCTACCACGGCAGCGTCGATGAGACCTTCGCCGTCACCAATCCGATCCACGGCGGGGTCGAGTCGCGGCCGGGCAATGTCGCGCCGCCGGTCCCGCTGGACCTGACGACGCGGACGGCGACGTGGAACGACCTCGATTCGGTGGAGCGGGCCCTCGCCCACGGCGACGTCGCGGCGATCCTCACCGAGCCGGCGCTGACGAACATCGGGATCGTCCTGCCCGAGCCGGGATTCCTCGACGGCGTCCGCGAGTTGGCGACCCGGTATGGCGCGCTGCTGATGATCGACGAGACCCACACCTTCTCCGCGGGCTGGGGCGGCGCCACGCGCGAGTGGGGACTGGACCCGGACATCTTCGTCATCGGCAAGTCGATCGGCGGCGGGATCCCCTGTGGCGCTTATGGATTGAGCGAGTCCGTGGCCGCGACGGTGACCCGGCACGCCGAGGCCGGGACGGCCGACATCGTCGACGTCGGCGGCGTCGGCGGCACCCTGGCCGGGAATGCCCTCTCGCTGGCGGCGATGCGGGCCACCCTCGGGGAGGTGCTGACCCGCGAGGCGTTCACCGGGATGATCGCCCTCGCCGAGCGGTTCGCCGCCGGGGTCGAGTCGGTCATCGCCGAGTTCGACCTGCCCTGGTCGATCAGCCGGCTCGGGGCGCGCGCCGAATATCGCTTCGCCTCCCCGGCGCCGCGCTCGGGCGAGGAGTCCGCGGCGGCGGCGGACGAGAAGTTGGATGCCTACCTCCATCTCGCGCTGCTCAACCGGGGCATCCTGATGACTCCCTTCCACAACATGGCGCTGATGTGCCCGGACACCGACCCCGGTGACGTGGCGCGGCATACGGACGTGTTCCGGGAGGTCGTCGGCGCGCTGCGAGGCTGACCGGGCCCGCGGCTCGCGGTCGCCCGGCCCGGCGCTCGGTAGGTTGAGCCCGTGGATTGGCTTCATCGCTGGTGGCAGAACGAGATCGTCGACGGGCCGAAGGGGCCGTTGCTGCTGGTGTTCGTCGCGTTCGTCGTCACCTTCGTGACGACGCGGGCGATCACCCGCCTGATCCGGGCGGGCCGCGGTCCGTTCCACAACCTCAGTGATGGTGGGGTGCACCTGCACCATTCGACGCCCGGGATCATCCTCCTCGTCTCCGGGGCGTTCTGTGCCGTGGCCGCCGACGGCAGGGCGCCGGTGAACTACATCGGCGCGGCGTTCGTCGGGGTCGGCGCCTCCCTCGTCCTCGACGAGTTCGCGATGATCTTCCATCTCCAGGACGTGTACTGGTCGCAGGAGGGCCAGCTGTCCGTCTATGTCGTCACCCTCTCCGCCGCCTGTCTCGGTCTGGCCATCGTCGGGGTCTCCCCCGAGGGCGCGCCGTGGGATCCCGACGCCGTCGCCCAGGTCAGGGGTGGCGTCGTGGCCGTTCTCGTGATCCACCTCGCCGTCGTCAGTGTCACGGCGCTGAAGGGGAAGTATCCGACCGCCCTCCTCGGCATCTTCCTCAGCCCGCTGGTCTGGGTGGGCGCCGTCCGGCTGGCGCGGCCGAGTTCGCCCTGGGGACGACGCTTCTATTCCCCCGCCAAGGAGGCGCGTGCCGCGGAGCGGGCGACGCGGTTCGACGACCGGTGGGGGCCGGTGCACCAGCGGTGGGCCGACTTCATCGGCGGCCGCCCGTCCCAGCCCGATCCGGTCGCGCCGGCCGCGGCCCCGCAGACCCCGTCGCCCGCGCCGTAGCCTCGCGCCGGTGGCCGCTGCCCGCGGTTCGGCACCGGCTCCTACTCGTCCAGGCGGGCGCGGATGTCGACCAGCTCGACGGCATGGGCGTCGAGGGCGCGGTCCTCGTCGCTGACCGGCACCCACGGCGGGCACGGAACGGCATGGCGGTCGGCGTCGATCCCGACGAACACGGTCCGGCAGAACGTCGTCAGCGCCGACTCCCCGGTCGCCGGGTCGCCGGAGCGGACGTGGACGCCGATGTGCATCGAGGTCCGGCCGGTGTGCAACAGCCGCGCCTCCACCTCGACCAGATGCCCGATCCGCAGCGGCCGATAGAACCGCACGCCGCCGGTGAAGATCGCGACATTGGCGGCGCTCCCCGTCCACGATGTCGCGAGGACGTGCGCCGCCTCGTCGATCCACCGCATGACGATCCCGCCGTGCACCTTGCCGCCCCAGTTGACGTCGGTCGGGGCGGCGAGGAAGCGCATGACGATCCGCGGCGCGGTCCCGGCCTCGGAGTAGGTCTGCCGGGCCATCGCCTGCTCGACCTCGCCACGGACCGGGGCCCGCCGCAACGCCCACGCCTCGAGCAGCCGGGCCGCCTCCCCGTTGGGCGTCAGCCCCGGCACCGGCGCCGGCCTCCCGTCGCCGTCGACCGAGACGAACACCATGAGGCAGAAGGTCGCCGCGGCCAGATCCCCCGTGCTCGGCGGCCCGCTGAACGTCTCGACCATGATGTGCATCGACGACCGGCCCGTATGGACGACCCGTGCCCGGACCTCGACGAGGTGACCGACCTCGACGGGCCGGGTGAAGCGGACGTTGCCGACATAGGCGGTCACGGCATACGTCCCGCTCCAGCGGGCCGCGGCGGCATAGCCGGCCTTGTCGATCCACTCGAGGACCCGGCCCGCACTGACCGATCCGCTCTGTCCGGCGTCGGTCGGCGCCGCGAGGAAGCGCAGGGTGATCTCCGCCCGGCCGTCGCCGTCCATCTCGCTCACACGCCCGCTCGCTCCCGAAGTCGTTGCACCTGATCGGGTTTCCCGAAGACGATCAGCGTAGCGCCGGGCTGCAGCAGCAGGTCGTTGGCCGGGGTCGGGACGAAGTCGCCCTTGCGCGGCATCCGGACGGCGAGCAGCGTGGCACCCGAGATCCCGGCGATGTCGACGTCCCCGACGGTCCGCCCGGCCAACGGCGACCGGGTGGGCAGCCGCACCCCCTCGATCCGGTGTTCGAGGTCGTCGTCGTGCATGACCTCGTCGAGGAACTCGGCGACGTCGGCGTGGAGGGCGAAGCTCGCCATCCGCCGCCCGCCGATCAACTGCGGGTTCACCGCTCGCGTGGCGCCGGCGAGGACGAGCTTGGTCTTGCTGTCGATGGTCCGCGCCCGACTGATGATGACGAGATCGGGCCGTATGGCGCGGGCCGACAACGTGGCATACGTCGTCGCCGCGTCGGTGTCGAGCGCGCAGATGAGCGCCCTGGCCCGCTCGATGCCGGCGGCGCGAAGGACGTCGTCGCTGGAGGCGTCGCCGACGACGAACGGGAGGGTGAGGTCCTCCATCCGCGTCTCGTCGCTGTCGACGACGACGATCCGATGGCCCAGATCGACCAGATGCTCGGTCGCCGACCGACCGACCCGGCCGTAGCCGCAGACGACGATGTGGTCGCGCAGCTCGGCGATGTCCTGGTCCATGCGGCGCCTCCAGAGATATTCGCGCAGGTGGCCCTCGGTGACGGCCTCGACGAGGACCCCGAGGTTATAGAGCACCGTCCCCACGCCGAGGACGATGAGGACGATGGTGAAGACCTCGGCCGCCGGCGTGCGTTCATAGAGCTCCGAATAGCCGACGGTCGCCACGGTGAACACCGTCTGATAGAGCGCCTCGATGAAGCTCAGCCCGAGCACCATGTAGCCGACGGTCCCGACGAGGGTGACCGCGATCAGCCCGGCGACGGCGATGGCGACCCGCCGCAGCGCCGCGGCCCCCTCGGGCACGCCCGAGAGCAGCATGCGCCGCCGGTAGCTCGCGGACGGCCGTGTCACGGGCGCCATACTCCCACCAGCGCGATCGGTGCGGGAGGGGTGGCGTCAGGACGACGTCGGCGCGAACCGGTAGCCCATCCCCGGCTCGGTGAGGAGGTAGCGCGGACGGGTCGGGACCGGCTCGAGCTTGCGTCGCAACTGGGTCATGTAGAGGCGCAGGTTGGCGGGCTGATCGACATACGCCTCCCCCCAGACCTGCGCGAGGAGATGACGCTGGCTCAGCAGCCGACCGGGGTTGCGGGCGAGGACGTCGAGGAGGTTCCACTCCGTCGGGGTCAGGTGCACATCCTCCCGTATGCCGTCCGCTCCCGTCCGCACCACGGCCCGTCTGGCGAGGTCGATGGTCACGTCGCCGAGGGTGACGACGGGGTCGGCCCCGACCGGATCGGTCGAGAGCGCCCGACGGGTCACCGCGCGCACCCGGGCCAGCAGTTCCTCGATCCCGAACGGCTTGGTGATGTAGTCATCGGCGCCGGCGTCGAGGGCGGCGACCTTGTCCGGTCCGCCTCCCCGGCCGCTGAGGACGAGGATCGGGACATCGCTCCAGCCGCGCAGGCCGTGGATGACGTCGATCCCGTCGCGGTCGGGCAGGCCGAGGTCGAGGAGGACGACGTCGGGCGCCTGCTCCCCCGCGGCCACCAGAGCCGACGCAGCGGTATCGGCGACGACGACCGCGTAGCCGCGGGCCTCGAGGTTGATCCGCAGGGCGCGAACGATCTGGGGGTCGTCGTCGACGACGAGGACCTTCATGCGGCCGGCTCCGGATCCGGTGACGGTAGCGGTTCGGGGACCTGTCCTCTGGGGAGGGCGAGGAGCATCGTCAACCCCCCACCGGGGGTGTCCTCGGCGTGAATGGTCCCGTGCATCGCCTCGATGAGGCCCCGCGAGAGGGCGAGCCCGAGACCGAGACCGGTCCGGTTGTCGGTGTCGCCGAGCCGTTGGAAGGGGACGAAGGCCCGGTCCCTGTCGGCGGGCGGGATGCCGGGGCCGTGATCGACGACGGCCACCTCGACCGCTTGGCCCTGGTCGCGGACCAAAACCCGCGGGGGGCGACCGTCGGGGGAATGCCGCAGCGCGTTGCCGATGATGTTGACCAGCGCCCGGGTGACCAGCGCCGGGTCGGCGACGACCGGCGGGAGATCCGCGGGCGCGTCGACCTCGACGGCGGCGGCCGCGTCGCCGAGCTCGTCCAGGGCGGGCCCGACGAGGTCGTCCAGCCAGACGACGTCGAGGACCGGGGCGAAGACGCCCGCCTGGAGGCGGGACAGGTCGAGCAGGTCGCCGACCAGGCGCCCGAGTCGAGCCAGGGAGCGTTCGGCGGTCGCGAGCAGTTCCGCGCGCTCGTCCGGCGTCCACTGGATGTCGGTGGCACGCAGGCTGCCCACCGCGGCCGACGCCGACGCCAACGGGCTGCGCAGATCGTGCCCGACGGCGGCGAGCAGGGCGTTGCGGAAGCGGTCGGCCGCCTCGAACCGGGCGGCGCTGGCCGCCTCCCGGGCGAGTCGGTCCCGGTCGAGCAGGCCAGCCGCCTGCGCGGCGAACGCGTCGAGCACCCGCCGGTCCCCGTCGCTGAGCGTGCGGCCGGACATGACGAGGAGGAGATCGGCGCCCGCCGGGACGACGACATCGGCCTCTTCGGGTCGCGTGGGCGCGGGCCGGCCCGACGCCGCCTGAACCGACCAGCCGCCGAGGGGTGCCGGGGCGAGGAGGCTCGCGCTCGTCATACCGAAGGAGCGGCGCAGCTCGCCGACCAGCGCCGGCAGCGCATCCTCGCCCCGGATGATCCCACCCGCCACGGCGGCGAGCGTACCCGCCTCTCCCGCAAGGTGATCCGCGCGGTGGCTGGTCGACATCGCCCGGTGGACGACCGATCCGACGAGGACGGCCGTGACGAGGAAGACGACGAGCTCGGTGACATTGTGGGTGGTGCTCACGCGCAGGGTGTGGACCGGCGGGACGAAGTAGTAGTTGAGCAGGCCGACGCAGACGACCGCGCAGATCAGCGCCGGGACGAGGCCACCAACGATGGCCGCGACGACGACGACGAGGAGATAGAGCAGCCCGTGGCCGCCGGAGCCGACCCAGGTGCTCGCCTGGGTCAGCAGCCAGGTGAGCGCGACCGGACCGAGGACGGCGAGCGCGAGGCCGGCGGCGAGTCGCCGCGGTCCCGGTCGGTGCAGCACCCGGGCGAACCAACCGTGCGCGGGCCGCTCCGCATCGACCAGCCCGATCGGGGCGTCCGGGATCTGCACCACGCACACAGCCTCGCACCCGTGGGCGTCGGGGGCCAGCGGCATCCCGTGGAAAGGCTTGCAGGATCCTTGCAGCGCGGCAACGGGCATCCTTGCGCGCCCCTTGCACCGGCCCGCCTAACGTCGCAGATGTGTATGCCGCAGCCACCGTCAAGCGTCTCCTCGTCGGCAAGCCGCGCCCCCGCGGCGAACTCGGCGAGACGCTCCTGTCGAAGCGCCTGGCCCTGCCGATCTTCGCCTCCGACCCGCTGTCGTCCGTCGCGTATGCGACCGAGGCCGTCCTCAAGGTGCTGGCCCTCGGCGGGCTCGCCCTCCTCTATCTGACGCCGTGGATCGCCCTCGGCGTCGTCGTGCTGCTGTCCGTCGTCGTCATCTCCTACCGTCAGGTGGTCCGCGCCTACCCCCAGGGCGGCGGGTCGTACGAGGTCGTCACCGAGAACCTCGGGCGCCTGCCCGGCATGGTCGTCGCCGCGTCCCTGATGGTCGACTACGTCATGACGGTCGCCGTGTCCGTGGCGGCCGGTGTGGACAACCTCGTCTCCGCCGTCCCGTCACTGTATGGCGCGCGCGTGGCCCTCTCGGTCGCCTGCGTCGTGGTGCTCACCGCCGTCAACCTGCGCGGGGTGCGCGAGTCGGGGAAGGCGTTCGCCGCCCCGACCTATGTCTTCGTCGCCGGCATCCTCGCGATGATCGGGGTCGGACTCGTGCGGACGCTGACCGGGCACGCCCCGGTGGCGTCGAGTGCGGCATACGGGATCCGGGCGGAGCATGTCGGACTGACCGGTTTCGCGCTGATCTTCCTCGCGCTGCAGGGTTTCTCCTCCGGGTGCACCGCGCTGACCGGGGTCGAGGCGATCAGCAACGGCGTGCCGGCCTTCAAACCGCCGAAAGCGCGCAACGCCGCCCGCACGCTGTCGGCGATGGGGTTGATCGCTGTGACGATGTTCATCGGCATCACCTGGCTCGCGATCGTCGCCAAGGTGCACGTCACGACCGACACCTGCGACCTCGTCGGCTTCCGGGGCGACTGCCGGGTCGACCCGCAGTTGACGGTCATCGCGCAGCTCGCCTCGTCGGTGTTCGGCGGGACCTCCAGCCCGGCGTTCTATGTCATTCAGGCGAGCACCGCGCTCGTGCTCGTCCTCGCCGCGAACACCGCGTTCAACGGCTTCCCGATGCTCGCCTCGATCCTCGCCCAGCACGACCTGCTGCCCCGGCAGTTGCGCAACCGCGGTGACCGGCTCTCCTTCAGCAACGGGATCATCGCGCTGGCGGCGGTCGCCAGCCTGCTGCTGATCGGCTATCACGCCGACGTCGACAACCTCCTGCACCTCTACATCCTCGGCGTCTTCACCTCCTTCACCCTGAGCCAGATCGGGATGGTCCGGCACTGGAACCGGGAGCTGCGGTCGGTGACCGTGGCCGGCGTCCGCACCCAGGTGCAGGTGTCGCGGGTCATCAACGCATTCGGGGCGGTGCTGACCGGGCTCGTCCTCGTCATCGTCCTCATCACGAAGTTCACCGGCGGCGCCTACCTCGTCGTCATCGCCGTCCCCCTGCTGGTGCTCGGGATGCGGGCGATCGGGCGACACTATGCGAGCGTGCGCGCCGAACTCGCTCCGACGAGCCACGCGCGAATGCTGCCGAGCCGGGTCAACGCGGTCGTCCTCGTGACGGCCCTCAACGAGCCGGTGCTGCGGGCGATCGGGTATGCCCGCGCCACGCGCCCGGCGCACCTGACCGCGCTGGTGGTCCAGGAGGATCCCGAGGCGACGGATGCGCTGCTCGAGGCATGGGCGGAGGCCGACCTGCCGATCCCGCTCACCGTCCTCGACTGCCCCTACCGGGACATCACCCGCCCGATCGTCGAGTATGTCGAGGCGATGCGGACCGAGAACCCGCGCGAGCTGGTGTCGGTGTTCATGCCGGAGTATGTCGTGGCGCACTGGTGGCAGGAGCTGCTGCACAACCAGAGCGGGTTACGGCTGAAGCTGAGGCTCCGGCTGCTGCGCGGGGTCATGGTGACGAGCGTGCCCTATCAACTCGTCGGCGCGCCGGACGTGGCGCAGACGTGGGTCGAGCCCTCCGCGCCGCCCGTGACCGGGAGCGTCAGCCCCGCCCCGGCGCGCACCTCGGACCGGCCCCGAGTCGTGGTTCTGGGCTCGCACAACTGACCCCCGTCGAAGGGCCGGTTCAGGGTCGTCGAAAGGCCGGTTCAGGGTCGTCGAGTGGCCGGTCAAGCCCGGAGGTCGAGGCGCATGAGATCGTCGGCGGGTCGGAACCCGGCGCGGCGATAGAGCGGGAGGGAGATCTCGCTCGGGTTCAGCACGATCCGCTCCATGCCAGCCTCACGCGCCCACGCCACGACGGCGTCCATCAGCAGGCCCCCGACTCCGCGGCGGCGGTCCGCCGGCTCGACCCAGACGTTGGCGACATAGGCCCACCGCGCCGTCGGCACTCCCGGTCGCGGCATCCGCTCGAAGATCGCCGCGTTCGCCATCCCCGCCGCCTCGCCCGTAGGCCGCCGGGCCACCCACGCGACCCGTCGCCCCGCCTCGCTCCCCCACCACCGCGCGACGTCGGCGGCGAACGCCGCGTCCGGCTCGGCCGGCTCCCCGGTGGACCAGTGCGCGCGCATCCGGACGAGGTCGGCGAGGTCGGCGTCCGTCGCGACGGGAGCCACGGCATACGACCTGGGCGGCACGGCGTCACGGTAAGTGCGGCGACTCGGGGCGGTCAACCGACCTGGGCGCCGGTCGGCGGACCTACGCTCGACGGATGGACCATGAGGAGGATCGCGTGGCAGAGGCGTTCGCCGCGGTGCCGCGGGCCGGCTTCCTCCACGCCTGGGACCGGGGGCGGGCGGGGCACGACGGGCCGATCGCCATCGGCTTCGGACAGACCAACAGCCAGCCCCGAACCGTCGCCGACATGCTCCGCCTCCTCGACGTGCGGTCCGGTCAACGCGTGCTCGACGTCGGCGCCGGGTCGGGCTGGACGACCGCGCTGCTGGGGCACCTCGTCGGTCCGGACGGCTCGGTTGTCGGCGTCGAGCGCGTGCCGGAACTCGCCGCCTTCGGCGCGGCCAACCTCGCCCGCGTCCGTATGCCGTGGACTCGCCTCGACCTCGCCACCCCGGGTGTGCTCGGCGCGCCGGAGGGAGCGCCATACGACCGAATTCTCGTCTCGGCTCAGCCGTCGACGCTGCCCGAGGCACTGGTCGTGCAGCTGTGCGTCGGTGGGGTGATGGTCATCCCGGTGGCCGGGCGGATGCTCCGGGTCACCCGGACCGCGTCCGGCCACGCGGCGGCCGAGCACGGGCGCTATCTCTTCGTGCCGCTGGTGGACCCGCGGTGAACGGTCCGTCGAAGCACGCGATATCTCGCCGAGTGTGGGTTCTGCGCCGAGACCGCGCGGTTGACACGGCAGTCTCGTCCATTCACCCCACACTCGCCGGACATCCACCGACGCACCAGGACCGGAGTCGACCGACCCGCTAGACGACGGTCAGCGGGAGGAGGGTCTTGCCGGTCGGGCCGATCTGGATGTGCGTGCCCAGCTGGGGGCAGACGCCGCAGTCGAAGCACGGGGTCCAGCGGCAGTCGTCCTGCTCCCGCTCGTCGAGCGCGTCCTGCCAGTCCGCCCAGAGCCAGTCCTTGTCCAGACCCGAGTCGATGTGATCCCACGGGAGCACCTCGAGTTCGCCGCGCTCGCGCGTGGTGTACCAGTCGACATCCAGTCCGTATGCCGCGAGTTCGCTCGCGCACGCGGCCATCCACGCGTCATACGAGAAGTACTCCCGCCAGCCGTCGAACCGGCCGCCGGCCCGCCAGACGTGCTCGATGACCCGCCCCACTCGACGGTCGCCGCGGGACAGCAATCCCTCGACGATCCCCGGCTTGCCGTCGTGATAGCGGAACCCGATCGCGCTGGCATACCGCCGATCGCCGCGGACGGCGTCCCGCAGCTTCGCCAACCGCGCGTCGGTCTCGTCGGCGCCGAGCTGGCCGGCCCACTGGAAGGGGGTGTGCGGCTTGGGGACGAACCCCCCGATGGACACCGTGCACCGGATGTCGCGTCGCCCACTGGCCCGGCGGCCGGTGTCGATGACCTTCTTGGCGAGGTCGGCGATCTGCACGACGTCCTCGTCGGTCTCGGTCGGCAGCCCGCACATGAAGTAGAGCTTGACCTGCCGCCAGCCCGCGCCGTATGCCGCGGCGACGGTGTCGATGAGGTCCTGTTCGCTGACCATCTTGTTGATGACCTTGCGCAGGCGTTCGCTCCCGCCTTCGGGGGCGAAGGTCAGACCGGAGCGGCGGCCGTTGCGCGTCAGCTCGTTGGCGAGGTCGATATTGAACGCGTCCACGCGCGTCGACGGCAGAGACAGGCCGACCTGCTCCCCCTCATACCGATCGGCCAGGCCCTTGGTGATGCCGGCGATCTCGGAATGGTCGGCGGACGACAGTGAGAGGAGGCCGACTTCCTCGAAACCCGTTGCGGCGAGGCCGCGTTCGACCATCTCGCCGATGCCGGTGATGGAGCGTTCGCGGACCGGTCGGGTGATCATGCCGGCCTGGCAGAAGCGGCATCCGCGGGTGCAGCCACGGAAGATCTCCACACTCATCCGCTCGTGGACGGCCTCGGCGAGCGGGACGAGCGGCTGTTTGGGGTAGGGCCACGCGTCGAGGTCCATGACGGTGTTCTTGGCCACCCGCCACGGGACGCCCGGCTCGGTCGGGACCACGCGGTGGATGCGGCCGTCGGGGAGGTAGCTGACGGCATAGAAGCTCGGGACATAGACATTGCCGGTGTGGGCGAGCCGCCGGAGGAGTTCGCCGCGGCCGCCGGGGCGGCCCTCGGCCTTCCATGCCGCGATGACGTCGGTGACCTGGAGGACCGCCTGCTCGCCGTCGCCGACGATGGCCGCGTCGATGAAGTCGGCGATCGGCTCGGGGTTGAACGCCGCGTGCCCCCCGACGACGACGATCGGGTCGTCCTCGGTGCGCTCCGCCGCCCGTATGCCGATTCCGGCCAGGTCGAGCGCCGTGAGGAAGTTGGTGTAGCCGAGTTCGGTGGAGAAGGAGATGCCGAACACGTCGAAGTCCCGGACCGCGCGGTGCCCGTCGACGGTGAACTGCGGCAGGGAGGCCGACCGGAGGGCGTCCTCCATGTCGGGCCACACGGCATACGTCCGCTCGGCGAGGGCGTCGGGACGCTCGTTGATGACCTCGTAGAGGATCATCAGGCCCTGGTTGGGGACCCCGATCTCGTAGGCGTCGGGGTACATCAGGGCCCACCGGACGGTCAGGTCGTCACCGCCCGGGCCGTGACCGCCGACGTGCCAGTCCTTGACGGTGGAGTTGAGTTCGCCGCCGACATACTGGATCGGCTTGCGCACCCGCTCCAGCAGCGGCTCGAGGTCGGCGAACAGGGACTCTCCGGGCATCGGTCCAGGATAGGTGACCCTTTCCTCCACCCCCGAACACGGCGGCGTTCAGTCGCCGCGCAGCGACCTGTGCACCTGCCCGGCGAGACTCTGGAGGTCTTGGGCGATCAAGCCCGCGAGCCAGGTGTGCACCTTGATGCGCAGGACCTCGGACACGGACGGGGAGACGTCGTGACGAAGGACATCGAGGGTTTCGGAGAAGTCGGCGACAAGGTGGTCGATCTCGCGAACGTGCCTCGGAGGCGAGGACGTGAGGTGGTCGAGATCAACCGATGGGACAACGATTTCCGGCGTGGTCGTGGCGTCGTTCGCCGCCCAGAAGGAGAACCCGCGGTGAACCGCCGCTCCCAACCTGCCTTCGACCTGCAGCGCGTAGGCGACGGTGTCGGGGGTCCTCTCGTATGACCGTGCGGTGTCGCGCCGGACCTTCGTCGGCCGTTTCAAGATCCGGAAGGAAATGTCCGAGGGCGGGTGGAATGACGACACCGCGACGGGAAGCGTCACCTCGATCACGTCCCGAACCCGGGTGGCGAGAACGCCGCGGTCCTCACCCCCGATGGCCAGGTCTCGCCGGATGCGGTCCAGCGCCACGGCGGCGCGAGTGCTCTGTGCGCCCAGACTCATGCGCACGAGTTCGATGGTGTCGATGGTCCGCTCGGCCACGAATGCGACGAAGGTGCCGGATTCGTCCTGATCGGCCGCCTCCAAGGCATCGAGGTATCGGGCCTTCTGATCGGCGAGGACGACCAATGGCACGCCGGGGCGCCGATAGAGAAGGATCGCGGCGAGGGCGCGGGCCACGCGACCGTTGCCGTCCGCGAAGGGGTGGATCCGCACGAATGCTGCTCCTGCAGCCCGAACTCGGTCGCGACCGTGAACATCTCCTGGGAGGCGCACAGCACCTCATGCAGCTGGCGGATCCACGCCTCGGTGAGCGGCCGCTCCCGGGTGACGAGGTCGAGGATCATCTCGTAGCCGTCGAGCGCATCCAGGCGAGGCGCGCGGCATACGACTCGACCGTGACGGGATCGAAGTCCGCTGCCCAACCCGGGAAATTCGGGAAGGGCCGGTAGCGCTCCGGCGGGTCGTGGCTCACCGGGTGAGCTACCCACTCACCCGGTCAACGACGCGACGGCGAACGACGCCGGTGGACCGAACGTCCGCAGCTCGGCCCACCACCGGTGACGTCGCTCAGCTGTAGAAGGCGTCCAGGTCCTTGCGGTAGCGGTCGGTGACCACCTTGCGCTTCATCTTCAGACTCGGGGTCAGTTCGCCGTTCTCGATGCTGAAGTCGCTGTCGAGGATGCTGAACTTCTTGATCTGCTCCCAGTTGTTGAGGGTCGCGTTGAGTTGGGCGACATAACCCTGGACCATGTCGTGGGCCTGCGGGGAGGAGACGATCTCCTCATACGACTTGCCGTCCAGACCGTTGGCAGCGGCCCAGGGCTTGATCCCGTCCGGGTCGAGGGTGACCAGGGCGCTGACGAACTTGCGGTCGTTGCCGTGGACGAGGATCTGGCTGACGTAGGGACACATGCCCTTGAAGGTCGCCTCGATCTGCGACGGCGCGACGTACTTGCCGTTGGAGGTCTTGAACAGGTCCTTCTTGCGGTCGGTGATCTTGAGGAAGCCGCGCTCGTCGAGTTCGCCGATGTCGCCGGTGTGGAACCATCCGTCCTCGTCGAGGACCTCGGCGGTCGCCTCCGGGTTGTTGTGATAGCCGGCCATGACCCCCTCGCCGCGCAGGAGGATCTCGCCGTCCTCGGCGATCCTGGTCTCCAGCCCGGGCAGGGGCCAGCCCACCGAACCGATCTTGTAGGCGACGACCCGGTTGACGTATGCCGCGGAACTCGTCTCGGTCAGGCCGTAGCCCTCCGCGACCAGGAGCCCGACGGAGTGGAACCACCGGGAGATCTCGGAGTTCAGCGCCGCGGATCCCGAGATGAAGAACCGGATGTTGCCGCCGAAGCGGTTGCGGACCGTCGAGAGGACGAGCCGGTCGGCGACCGCGTGCTGGGCACCCAGGAGCACACCGGGCGACTTGCCGGCGATCCGCAGCTCGGAGACCTGGCCGCCGACGCCGGTGGCCCAGTTGAAGAGCTTCTCCTTGACGCCACCCTCCTTCTGCATCATCAGGGTGACGCTGCCGTGGACCTTCTCGAAGATCCGCGGCACGGCGGCCATGAAGGTCGGCTTGACCTTGGGGAGGTTCTCGACGATCTTGTCGACCCGGCCGTCGATGACGGTCGGGAAGCCCACGGCGAGCGGGATGGTCAGCAGCTGCTTGCCGAACACGTGGGCGAGGGGCAGCCAGAGATACTGCAGGTCGTCGGGCTGGAGGATGCGGATCGCCGCCGTCGCGGACCCCTGATAGGTCCACGCCTTGTGCAGCAGGCGGACCCCCTTGGGTCGTCCGGTCGTCCC
This sequence comes from Nostocoides sp., assembly GCA_039812345.1. Classification (GTDB taxonomy): domain Bacteria; phylum Actinomycetota; class Actinomycetes; order Actinomycetales; family Dermatophilaceae; genus Nostocoides_A. The sequence continues at coordinate 31,879 of JBDIAJ010000014.1, forward strand.
GGAGGTGTAGATGATCGTCGCGAGGTGGTCGGGCTGGATCGCGTCGATCCGCGCATCGACGACGCCCGGCTCCTGCGCCAGGAGCTCGGCGCCCATGGCCTCCAGATCGGCGAGCGAGATGACCCAGTCGCCGTCGCCCTCGCCGTCGAACACGATGACCTTGCGGACCTCGCCGATGGTGTCGCGGATGCCGCGCAGCTTCTCGACCTGCTTCTCGTCCTCGGCGAAGACGATGACGCTGCCGGAGTCGGACAGGATGAACGCGACGTCGTCGGCGATCGTCGACGGATAGATCGTCGTCGTGGTGGACCCGGCGCACATGTTCGCCAGGTCGGCGAGCGCCCATTCGTAGCGGGTACCGGAGGCGAGGGCGACCCGATCCTCGGACTGGACCCCGAGCTTGATGAGCCCGGCGGCCAGGTCATAGACCCGGTCCTTGACCTGCGCCCAGGTCACCTTGGCGTAATCGTCACCCTCGGGGTACCAGTAGGCGACCCGGTTGGGTGTCTTCGCGACCCGCTCCCGGAACATGTGACCGACGCTCTGCGGCCGATCGTCGAGGTAGCTGCGGTCGAGGTCCTCGTCGGCAGGGGTGGTGACCTGGGTGGGCATCGATGTCCACTCTTTCGTCTCGCGTGGGGGTTTGGTCCCTGATGGTGCCATGTGGAACGCGCCGAGTCACGCTCTGGTGCCCGGCTGGTCCACGAAAGACGTCGACGCAGGCACAATCTGCCCTGTCGACCCAACCGAACCCACCCGGGTCGCGTGAAGACAGGACATGATCGACGATTCCGACCTCGACCCCGGGGAGCGCGGGCTCGCCGTCGCCCTCCGTGCGGCGGCGGGACGCGCCATACCCCCGGCGACGGTCTCCGGTGCCCCCGCGCTGGACGTATGGCGCACCGGCCGTCGCCGGCAGCGCCTGCGTCAGGTGGTGGGCACCATGGCGGCGGTGGTCGCGCTCGTCGGCGGGTTGATCCTCTGGCCGGGGTTGCCGGTGACCCGACCGCATCCCCCGGCGACTCCGGCGCCGACCACGCTGCACCTGCCCGACCGGATCGTCCAGATCGTGAACGGGGCGCGGAAGGCGACCCCCGCGGATCCGGTCGGGCCGGTGTCGTTGGCCTACCAGACGGTGTGGGACGGGGACGGTTGGTTCTCCTCGCCGGCCGATGCCGTGATCGGAGTCAGCGGCGCGACCGGCGAGCCGCGCCTCCTCGACATCCCCGGCTTCAACCCGGCTGGGCCACTGGCCGTGTCCGCCGACGGGCGGTATGTCGCGTGCTGGATCGGGGACGGGAATCCGACGCCCGAGACGAGCCGATGGGTGACCGGTGTCGCGATCTATGACACGTCGACGGCGCGCGTGCGGACGTGGAGAACCGGCACCCGGGTCGCACCCTACTCGTTCTTCTTCACCGGCGAGCGAAGGCCCGACCTCGTCTTCCGCTACAGCACGCCGGTGGCCGGATCGGAGACCGCCGGGCAGTTGGCGCCGACGATGCACTGGCCACTCGAGGCGACCACGCCTGAACGCCTCGGGGACCTGACGGCGGCCGTGGAGTATGTCGCCGGGCCCGGTCCCACGCCCCCGGTCCGGACGGAGACGGGCGTCGACGTCGTCATGGACATCGGGTCCGGCGCCCGGGTCGAACTGACCACCCCCGAGGGCATCGGCGACATCGTGTTCCGGCCCGACGGGTTCGCCGCCGTCGCGACCTACGGCGGGAGCGATCCGTTCCCGATGGTCGCGGCCACGTGGGACGAGACGCGGACCGGTCGCCTCGCGATGCACCCGATCCCCGGGGAGGCACTGGCGTATGCCGTGTATGGCGTTCGCCACCGACGCCTTGCCCGGTCCGACGCCGGAGGACCTCGTTCAGAACGCCCTGCTGGCCGCGGTGCCCCGGTGGAGTCGGATCCGGGAGCGCCCGGAGCCCTATCTGCGCCGGGTCATGGTCAACGCCCACATCTCCCGGTGGCGGCGGTACCGGGGCCGGGAACGTCTCAGCGATGCACTCCCGGAGGTCGCGGCCGCCGCCTCGGGGGTGAGCCGCGAGGAGAGCCTCGACCTGCTCGCCGCCCTCCAGCGTCTCACCCCGCGACAGCGGGCGGTCATCGTCCTGCGCTATTACGCGGGCTGCTCGGAACGCGAGATCGCCGAGAGCCTCCAGATCGCGACCGGGACGGTGAAGTCGACGGCGAGTGACGGCATACGGCGGCTGCGGGAATTGCTCGGTGACTGGGACGCGGAACCCGCGGACCGTCAGCCGAGCAGCCGGTGACACTCCCGGACGTCCTGCGCCATCGCGTCGAGGAGTTCCTCGATCGAGGAGAACCTCAGCGTCGGGCGGATGCGGGCGACGAAGTCGATGGCGACCTCCTCGTCATACAGATCGAGGTCAGTGCGATCGAGGCAGTAGGCCTCGACCGTGCGATCGGTGCCGTCGAAGGTGGGGTTGGTCCCGACCGAGATGGCCGCGGGCAGGCGCCGGTCGACGCTGGCGGGATCGCGGTCGAGGCGGGTGAGCCACCCGGCATACACCCCATCGGCGGGGACGACGCCGCGGGAGCGGCGCTCGAGATTCGCGGTGGGATAGCCGAGTTCGCGGCCCCGATGGAAGCCGTGGACGACCACACCGACGACGCGGTGGGGCCGGCCGAGGATCTCCGCGGCCGCCTCGACATCGCCGTCCCGCAGGTGGGCCCGGACGGCGCTCGAGGACCAGCGCTCGGCGTCGCCGAGGTCGTCGAGGATGACGACATCGAAGCCGTAGCGCTCCCCCAACTCGCGAAGGAGGGCGACGTCGCCGGTGTAGCCGACGCCGAAACCCTTGGTGTCCTGGCCGACGACCAGCGCGGCCGCGTGGAGTCCCTCGACGAAGGTCGTCCGGATGTAGTCCTCCGCGCTCTGCTGGGCGTAATCCCAGGTGAACGGGATGACCAGCAGGCCGTCGATACCGGTCTCCTCGAGCAGGTCCCAGTGCAGGCGGCCGGGGCTGATGAGTTCGGGCGCCCGCTCAGGGTGGAGGACCTGGACCGGGTGCGGTTCGAATGTGACCGCGACGGTCGGCAGGCCCCGGCGGGCGCCCTCGGCCCGCACGGCGGCGATGATCGCCTGGTGACCGCGGTGGACGCCGTCGAAGTTGCCGAAGGTCGCCACGCACGGCGTCAGCCCGGGCGGCGTCTGCGCGGCGTCGGTCCATCGGAGCACGAGGCACACTCTACGAACTCGCCGGGGCGAACACGACGTGCGCCCGGGCGATGGACCGGCTTTCGTCGAGCATGGCGATGAGGCGACCGTCCGGGTCGAGAGCGGCGACCGGCTCGGTGCGGCCCGGGATCGCGGCGGGGATGCGTCGGCCGAAAGAGAGCTCACGGGCCTCGTCTGGGGAGAGGTCGCGGGACGGGAAGCCCCGCGCGGCCTGGTCGAGGGTGCGCAGCGGCAGGGGGTCGCCGCCCTCGCGGGCGGCGGTGAGGGCATCGAGGGTCGTGCAGTCGGCGAGGGTGAACCGGCCCACGCGGGTGCGGCGCAGGGCCGTCAGGTGGCCGCCGACGCCGAGAGCGGCGCCGAGGTCGCGCGCCAGCGCGCGGACATAGGTCCCGGACGAGACGTCGACGTCGACGTCGACGTCGAGGAGCCGTATGCCGTCCACCTCCACCGCTCGTCGCTCGCCGATCGCGAAGCGGGAAACGGTGACCGGCCGGGCCGGGAGGGCGACGTCCTCGCCCCCGCGGACCCGGGCGTAGGCCCGTTTCCCGTCGATCTTGATCGCGCTCACGGCGCTGGGGACCTGGTCGATCGGGCCGGTGAGGGCGGCGACCGCCGCCTCCAGGGCGTCGTCGGCGAGGTGGACCGGGGTGGTCGCCGTGACCTCCCCCTCGGCGTCGTCGGTGACGGTGGCGGCGCCGAGGCGGATGGTCGCGGCATAGGACTTGTCGCAGCCGACGAGGAAGGTGAGCAGCTTCGTCGCCCGGCCGAGGCCGAGGACGAGGACGCCGGTGGCCATCGGGTCGAGGGTGCCGGCGTGGCCGACCCGCCGGGTGCCGGCGAGGCGACGCACGCGGGCGACGACGTCGTGGCTGGTCCAGCCCGCGGGCTTGTCGAGGAGGAGGAGCCCCTCGGGGTCGGACGTGGGCGGGGCGGCGCCGTCAGGCGTCGGCACGGGCGCCGGCGTCCTCGTCGATGTCCTCGTCGGCCTCGTCATGCTTGTAGGGGTCGGCGTCCCCCGCGTAGACCGCGCCCTCGGCGCTGGCGGCCACCTCCGCGTCGCGGGCGCGGGCCTCCCGAAGCAGGTCGTCGATGTGCGCCGCGGTGTCCGGCAGAGCGTCGGCGACGAACTCGAGGGTCGGCGTGAGGCGGATGCCGAGGTGCTTGCCGACGAGGCTGCGCAGGCGGCCGGTGTTGGCGGCGAGGAGCCGAGCCGTGTGCGTGCGCTGGGCCTCATCCCCGAGGACGGTGTAGAAGGCCGACGCCTGCTGCAGATCTCCGGTCACCCGGACGTCGGTGATCGTGACGAAACCGAGGTTGGGGTCCTTGACGACCTGCTCGAGATTGGCGGCGATGACATCCTTGATGCGCTCGGCGACACGGCGGGCGCGGGCTTGGTCGGGCACGGCCTTCTCCTCACTGGGCGGCGGATTGGGGACGCCCCACCTTAACCACCAACCTCAGCCTTCCCGCCCCGTGCCGGTTCACCCAGCGGTGCCGCTTCACCCAGCGACGTTCCGTGGCCGACGGGGGCGTCCTCGGGCCGTGGGTGGCCGCACCTATGCTGAACGGCATGACCGGGCCCGGCGTGGGGTGGCCGCGAGGCGTGCGCGCCGCGGCCCTCACCGCGGTGTCGGTTGGGCTCGCCGGAGTCGGACACACCGTCGTGGGCCGGATGCCGCTGCCCCCCGCCGGAGTTCTCCTCGCGCTCCTGCTCCTCGCGCCGCTGACCTGGGCCGCGACCGGGCGCCGTCTGCGATTCGGTCGGCTGGTCGCGCTGCTCGCGGCCGGTCAGGCGATCGCCCACGTCACCTTCGCCATCGCCAACGGCATCGTCGCGACGATGTCGGCCCCGCCGGGCATGGCCCGGATGACCCAGACTCCCGGCACCCTCGCGCCCGTCCCCGGGATCACCGTTCCCGGGATGACCGACTCCGGTATGACCGACTCCGGGCTGACCATGCCGAGCGTGGGGCACGTCATGGGCGCGATGCCCGGGATGTCCGCCCCCGCTGCCTCATCGCCGATGGGGCTGCTGCCCAGCGGCCGCATGCTGCTCGGCCACCTCGCCGCCACCCTGCTCCTGTCCGCCGTCCTCGCCTGGGGCGAACGGATCATCTGGCAGGTCCGCCGCCTTCTCCCCCAGTGGGTCACCATCGCGCGGTTTCCGGTCACGGGACCGCGGCCGGCCGCGGGGGGCGAGCGGACGGCATACGTCCCGGGCGTATGCGGCTCCGCCCGCCTCACGCGCGGTCCCCCGTCCGTCGCCGCAGTCTGACGTCCTTCACCCGCACGACCCCGCCGCCGGGACCGGGCACCGGTCCGCTCGGTGGCCCTGGCGTCCCGCCCGCACCGTGCGCTCGACCCGCGCGGTCGACGTGGTCGCCCCCTCTCTCGTTCACGTCCGCCCGAAAGGCACCCCATGTCCACGACCTCACGTTCACGATCGAGCGCGGCCGCGAGCGCGCTCGCCCTGACCCTCGCCCTCGCCGGCTGCGGCTCCTCCGGCTCGACGACCTCGTCGTCCGGGACGCCGGCCTCGACACCCATGTCCACCTCGACCAGCGCCTCGACGGCCACCGCGGCGGCACTGACCGTCACGGATGCCTGGTGCAAGTCCACGGATTCGATGCCCGCCGACGCCACGTCGATGACCGGGTGCTTCGGCACCCTGGTCAACAGCACCGACAAAGCCATCCACCTGACCGGCGGCACCAGCCCGGCCGCCAAGATGGTCGAACTCCACGAGACCGTCAAGAACGCCACAGGCGACATGGTGATGCAGCCGGCCAAAGACGGCTTCACGGTGCCGGCGAACGGGACCTTCGTCCTGGCTCCCGGGGCCAACCACGTCATGCTCATGCAACTCGTCAAGGCACTCGACAATGGGACGACCCTCCAGATCGTCCTCTCCTCCGACAGCGGGGACTTCCCGATCGACTGGGCGGTGCGCACCTATTCGGGCGGCAACGAGTCCTACCAGTCCTCGCCGTCGGACAGCATGGGGAGTATGTCGCACTCGTGACCGACGCCCCAAGACGTTCGGTCATCCTCTCGAGCCTCGCCGGGCTCGGGGGGATGGCCGGCGCCGGTCTCACGCTGACCGGCTGCACCGACTCCGCCACCTCACCGAGGTCCCCCGCGGCGAGCATCGGTGACCGGGCCCTGCCCGATCCCGGCACGGCATACCGCGCCTTCCGCGGGGAACACCAGGCGGGCATCGTCGAGGACCCCCAGCCGTATGCCGCATTCGTCGCCTTCACTCTCCCCGGACGCGCCGACCGGAACGCCCTGCACCGCCTCCTCATCGTCTGGACCGACGACATCGAACGACTCATGTCCGGACGCGGCACCCTCGTGGACCAGGAACCGGAGCTCGCCGCGGTGACCGCGCGGCTGACCGTGACCCTCGGCGTGGGTCCGCGGGTCCCGAACATCGCCGGCGCGCCCGCGCCGGAGTGGCTCGCACCGCTGCCGTCCTTCCCGACCATCGACCGGCTCGAGAAGCGGTGGGGGCAGGCGGACCTGCTCCTGCAGATCTGCGCGGACAGCCCGACCACGGTCGCCCACGCCCAGCGGCGGCTCATCACGTCTGCCGGCGACCTGGCCCACCTCCAGTGGGTTCAGCGCGGGTTCCGCGAGCCGTTCGCGGTCGCCGACGGAGTGCCCATGCGGAATCTGCTCGGTCAGATCGACGGCACGGTGCAGCCGGACGCGACGGGGTTGGACGCCGACCTCATCTGGTCGGGCGCCGACGCTCCCGCGTGGCTGCACGGGGGATCGGGACTCGTGCTGCGGCGCATCGCCATGGATCTCGACAAGTGGGATCGAGCCGATCGCCTCTCCCGCGAGAACGCGATCGGGCGCCGCCTCGACACGGGCGCGCCGATCACCGGTCACGTGCTCGGGGACACCCCGGACCTCGATGCCGTGGACGGACTCGGATTCCATGTGATCGATGACGCGGCCCACGTCCGCCGTGCGCACGGGATAGGTGTCGAACGGTTCCTCCGCCGGCCCTATTCGTATGACGACCCCCCCGAGGGCGAGACGGTCAGCAACAGCGGCTTGCTGTTCGCCGCCTTCTGCGCGAACCCGCTCACGCAGTTCTTGCCCGTCCAGCGGCGGCTCGCCGAGAAGGACCTCCTCAACCTGTGGACCACGCCGATCGGATCGGCCGTCTTCGCCATCCTCCCGGGGGCGCGAGAGGGCGAGATCCTCGGCCAGGGGTTGGTGGCCTGAGGGGTTACTGGGGAGGCTTACCGGTCAGGAGCCGCTTGACGTCGGCCGCAGCGACCCCGCGAGGATCTGGAGCCGGCTCAGCCCCGTCGAAAGGCCGGTTCAGCCCCGTCGAAAGGCCGGTTCAGCCCCGTCGAAAGGCCGGTTCAGCCCCGTCGAAAGGCCGGTCCGGGCGCGGGGGCACGCAAGGAGAAGTGCTCGTCCGCAACGGAAATGTTCCGTTTCGGACGAGCACTTCGTCGCATCGGCGGAGAAGTCGAGAAGTTACGCCCGGGGCTTCTCGCGCATCTCGTAGGTGGTGATCAGGTCCTCGAGCTGGAGGTCGTTGAACGACCCGAGGTTGATGCCGCACTCGTAGCCCTCGCGGACCTCGGTGACATCGTCCTTGAACCGACGCAGGCCGGCGACCTCGACGTTCTCGGCAATGACGACACCACGGCGGGTGATCCGGGCCTTGGCGCCGCGGCGGATCTCGCCGCTGCGGACGATGGACCCGGCGATATTGCCGAACTTGCTCGACCGGAAGATCTCGCGGATCTCGGCGGAGCCGAGCTGGACCTCTTCGAACTCCGGCTTGAGCATGCCCTTCAGGGCCGCCTCGACCTCTTCGATCGCCTGGTAGATGACCGTGTAGTAGCGGATCTCGACGCCTTCACGCTCGGCATACTCCGCGTTCTGGCCCTCGGCCCGGACGTTGAAGCCGATGATGATCGCGTTCGAGGCCATCGCGAGGTTGATGTTGTTCATCGTGATGGCACCGACACCACGGTCGATGATCCGCAGGTCGACCTCGTCGCCGACGTCGATCTGGAGCAGGGCGTCCTCGAGCGCCTCGACCGAACCCGACACATCGCCCTTGAGGATGAGGTTGAGGGTGTCGATCTTGCCGGCCGCGAGCGCCGCGTCGAGGTTCTCCAGGGAGATCCGCTTGCGGGCCTTGGCCAGGCTCGCCTGACGGTCGGCGGCCTCCCGCCGCTCGGCGATCTGCCGGGCGGTGCGATCGTCGGGGGCGACGACGAAGGTGTCGCCGGCCCGCGGGACCGAGGAGAGCCCGAGGACCTGGACCGGCCTGGAGGGCCCGGCCTCGTCGACCGGCTTGCCCTGCTCGTCGAGCATCGCCCGGACCCGGCCGTGGGCCGAGCCGGTGACGATCGCGTCGCCGACATGCAGCGTGCCGGACTGGACCAGGACGGTCGCCGTGGCGCCGCGACCCCGGTCGAGGTTGGCCTCGATCGCGACGCCGCGGGCATCCCGGTCGGGGTTGGCCCGCAGGTCGAGCGCGGCGTCCGCCGTGAGGAGAACGGCCTCGAGGAGCTCCTCGATGCCGAGCCGCTGCTTGGCGGAGACGTCGACGAACATCGTCTCGCCGCCGTACTCCTCGGCGACGAGGTTGTATTCGGTCAGCTGCTGGCGCACCTTGCTCGGGTTGGCACCCTCGACGTCGATCTTGTTGACAGCGACCACGATCGGGACATCCGCCGCCTGAGCGTGGTTGAGCGCCTCGATCGTCTGCGGCATGACACCGTCGTCGGCCGCCACCACGAGGATCGCGATGTCGGTGACCTTGGCACCACGGGCGCGCATGGCGGTGAACGCCTCGTGACCCGGGGTGTCGATGAAGGTGATCGCCCGGTCGACGCCCTCGTGCTCCTTGTGGATCTGGTAGGCGCCGATGTGCTGGGTGATGCCGCCGTGCTCGCCGGCGACGACATTGGCGTTGCGGATCGCGTCGAGGAGCTTGGTCTTGCCGTGGTCGACGTGACCCATGACGGTCACGACCGGCGGCCGGGCGACCAGATCGTCGTCCTCCTCGACATCGACGCCGAACTCGAGGTCGATGTTGAAGGACTCGAACAGCTCGCGCTCCTCATCCTCCGGGGAGACGATCTGGATGACATAGCCCAGCTCGGCGCCGAGCAGCTTGAACGTCTCCTCGTCCAGGCTCTGGGTCGCGGTCGCCATCTCACCGAGGTGGAACAGGACCGTGACCAGCGACGCCGGCTGGCCGTTGATCCGCTCGGCGAAGTCGGTCAGCGAGGCGCCCTGGCGAATCCGCACGATCGTCGTGCCGTCACCGCGGGGTACGGTCACGCCACCGATCGTCGGCGCATCCATCTGCTCGAATTCCTGGCGCTTCGCCCGCTTGGACTTGCGCTGCTTGTTGCGTCCGCCACCCTTGCCGAAGGCGCCCTGGGTGCCACCACGGCCGCCGGGACCGCCACCGGGACGGCCGCCGAAGCCACCGCCACCGCCGGGACGACCACCGAAGCCGCCACCGGCACCGCCGGGACGACCCGGTGCACCGGGGCGGCCGGGACCAGCCGCGCCGGGACGTGCCGCACGATCGCCGGGACGGGCGACGGCGCTGCGGTCGGGCATGTTGCCCGGAGTGGGGCGCGGTCCCCCGGGACGCGGGCCACCCGGCCCGGCCGGGGCACCCGGACGCGGACCACGAGACTGCGGGCGCGGCATACCCTGGCTCGCCGCGAACGGGTTGTTGCCCGGCCGCGGTGCGCCGCCTTGACCCATGCCCTGTCGCGCGGAGAACGGGTTGTTGCCCGGGCGCGGCGCCGCGGGGCGCGGGGCGCCC
>JBDIAJ010000015.1:0-41770 GCA_039812345.1 Nostocoides sp.
GCGACAACGCCCGCCGCTTCGCGGAACTCGAGTATCACGACCCGGAGCCGTCGTCCCTGATCGCCATGCACCGCCGTGGCGTCGTCGCCCTCGGGATGGCGCTCGAGACCGGCGGTCGCGTGGAGCGATCGCGGCGGATGCGCGAGCTGTATCTTCCCCTCGGGATCACCGACGAGGCGCGGATGCTCGGGTATGCCGGTGGCCGGCCCTGGGCCGCGGTCATGCTGTTCCGGGCGTCGGGGACGTTCACCGCGGACGAGGTCGCGGTGCTCGGTTCGCTGTCGTCGGCCGTCGGCCGGGGGGTGCGCGCGGGCATCCTCCAGCAGGCATACGGACGCGGGCACCCGGAGGCGGGCGGCCGATCACTGGTCGTGGACCACCGCGGCCGGATCGTCCTCGCGACGGCGGCGGCCCGCGACTGGCTCGCCCGTCTGACCAGCGAGAACGGCTCGCCCGCCGCGGCGGCCGTCGTGCCCGGACTGGTCGCCCGGCTCGCGGTGGATCCGACGGGGGTGAGCCAGGCCCGGGTCCGGATGCGGGATGGTGACTGGTTCACGGTGTCGGCGGAGCGCCTGCTCGGGCCGGACGGCTGCGGTGCGGGCCAGATGGTCATCACCGTCGTGCGCAGCGACCCGACGGATCTGAGCGCCATGCTCTTCGAATCCCTCGGCCTCACCCCGCGGGAGCAGGCGGTGACGCGCCTCGTCATGGACGGACTGGACACCCGGCGCATCGCCGGGGCGCTCGGCCTGAGCGCCTACACGGTCCAGGACCATCTCAAGTCCGTCTTCGGCAAGGCCGGCGTCGCCAGCCGCGGGCAGTTGGTCGCCCGGATCGAGGGGCGGGCGTAGCTGTCGGTCGACCACCGCGGCGCACCAGGAGACAGGCGCTGGCCACCCACGGGACCGGACGAGCGCGGCGTCCTCGTCAGCAGCTACCGCCTGGTAAGTGGGGTGATCACCCCACTTACCAGGCGGTAGCTCGTGACTCGAGCCGCGGGCAGGTGGCGGGCGGGGCGTCGGGCCGGGCGGGCGCAGCAGTCGGGCGTTGGCCCGGATCGTCAGCGGCCGGAGAGGGCCTCGTTGACGCGGGCGGCCGTGACGACCCCGAACAACCGCCCCTGGTGAACGACCGCGAGGATGCCCGACGGCAGCCCGGCGAACGCGGGCAGCAGGCCGGCCAACGGCGCGTTCGGATCGGTGTCGACGACCCACGCGGACGGCTGCGGGACGGCGATCGCCCCGATGGACGTATGCCGCAGCGCGTCCGCCGGGACCGCGCGCAGCGCCGCGGCATCGACCAGGGCGACGGGACGCCCGGTCGCGTCGACGACGACCGGCGGCAGCCCCGTGGGGAGGTCCGCGACGGTCGCGCTCGCCGGAACGGCCACGACCGGGGTGAGCACCTCGACGATCCGCACGCCCTCGATGGCGCGCGTCGCCCGGCCCCAGCCGACCGCTTGACGGGCCCCCTGCCAGAGGAAGAAGGCGATCAGCAGCCCCCAGCCGGAGTAGCCGAGACTCAACGGCTCCCGTGCCATCAGAGGCCGGCCGATGAACCACCAGAGCACCCCGATCGCGATGGCGATCCCCGCATAGCCGGCCGCGGTCCGGCCCCGGGCCCGGGAGCCTGTCGCCCGCCATACGGCGGCCTCGACGATCTGCCCCCCGTCGAGGGGGAGCCCGGGGAGCAGGTTGAAGATCGCCAGCATCCCGTTGATGAAGCCGAACGCATGCATCAGACCTCGGGGGACGCCGCCTTCCATGGTGCCGGCCACGGCGAACCCGATCCCGCTGAGGATCGCATTCGAGGCCGGTCCGGCCGCGGCGACGAGGGCGCTCGCCCCCGGCCGGGCCCGCGTCACGTCGAGGGCCGTGTGGCCGCCCCACAGGTCGGCGACGACCCGGTGGACCGGGAAGCCGAACAGGCGCGCGCTCACCGCATGCGCCGCCTCGTGGACCAGCACGGCGCCGAGCAGGAGCAGGGCATAGAGCAACCCGACCCCGTAGGCCCGGGCCGTGCCGAGGTCGGGGCGGCTCTCGGCGACCTGCGGCCCGATCATCGCGATGATGACGAGGGCGAGGATCAGCCAGCTCGGACCGAGATAGACCGGCACCCCGGCCACGGTCGCCAGGCGGATGCCCGGGGCCGGCTTCGGGGACGGAGCGCTCGACATGGCGACGAACCTACCCGCCCGACCTGTCGATCGGCCGCTCACCGGGCGGCGGGAGGGTGCGCCGCGACGGTCTCGGAGGAACGACACGCTCGGGGCGTCGGATAATGGCCGGCATGCCCGTTCGCCCCGACGCCACCGATCGTCTGCGCGCGCTCCTCGCCGAGCGCCTCCTGATCCTCGACGGCGCGATGGGCACGATGATCCAGCGCCACCGCCTCGGTGAGGCCGACTTCCGCGGCGACCGATTCGCCGACTGGCCCTCGGACCTGATCGGCAACAACGACCTGCTCTCCCTCACCCAGCCGGAGATCGTCGCCGACATCCACCGGGCCTACCTTCGCGCCGGCGCCCACCTGATCTCGACCAACACCTTCAACGCCCAGCGGATCTCGCTGGCGGACTACGGCATGGAGAGCCTCGCCGCCGAGTTCAACCTCGCCTCCGCGGCCCTCGCCCGCGCCGCCGCCGACGAGGCCATCGCCGCCGATCCCGACACCCCGCGGTTCGTCATCGGGTCGCTCGGCCCGACCAACCGGACCGCGTCGATCTCCCCCGACGTCAGCGACCCCGGCGCCCGCAATGTCGGCTTCGACGAGCTGGTCGAGGCGTATGCCGAGCAGGCCGGCGCCCTCGTCGACGGCGGCGTCGACGTGCTCGCCGTCGAGACCATCTTCGACACGCTCAACGCCAAGGCGGCGATCTTCGCCCTGGAGAGCCTCTTCGAGGAGCGGGGCCGGCGCTGGCCGGTGATCGTCTCCGGGACGATCACCGACGCCTCCGGCCGGACCCTGTCAGGCCAGACCGCCGAGGCGTTCTGGCACTCGATCCGGCACGCCCGGCCCCTCGCCGTCGGGTTCAACTGCGCCCTCGGCGCCGCCCAGATGCGCCCGTTCATCGCCGACCTCGCCCGGGTCGCCGACACCCTCGTCTCGTGCTACCCCAACGCCGGCCTCCCGAACGCCTTCGGGGAGTATGACGAGACCGCCGCCGAGACCGCCGCCGCCCTGAGCGAGTTCGCCGCGAGCGGGCTGGTCAACCTCGTCGGCGGGTGCTGCGGGACCACGCCCGAGCACATCGCCGCGATCGCGGCGGCGGTGGCCGAGGTGGCGCCCCGCGGCATACCGGCAATTGACCCGGCCATGCGCCTGTCCGGATTGGAGCCGCTGACGATCACCGCGGACAGCCTGTTCGTCAACGTGGGCGAGCGGACCAATATCACCGGGTCGGCGCGTTTCCGGAAACTGATCCAGGCCGAGGACTATCCCGCGGCCCTGTCGGTGGCCCGGCAGCAGGTCGAGGCCGGCGCCCAGATCATCGACGTCAACATGGACGAGGGGATGATCGACGGGGTCGCGGCCATGGACCGCTTCCTCAAACTGATCGCCTCCGAGCCCGACATCTCGACGGTCCCGGTGATGATCGACTCCTCCAAGTGGGCGGTCATCGAGGCCGGCCTCAAGTGCGTCCAGGGCAAGCCCATCGTCAACTCGATCTCGATGAAGGAGGGCGAGGACGCCTTCCGCGCCCAGGCGAATCTCTGCCGCAAGTACGGCGCCGCGGTCGTCGTCATGGCCTTCGATGAGCAGGGCCAAGCCGACACGTTGGAGCGTCGCAAGGCGATCAGCCGGCGGGCGTATGACGTCCTCACCCGTGACGTCGGCTTCCCCGCCGAGGACATCATCATCGACCCCAACATCTTCGCCGTCGCGACCGGGATCGAGGAGCACGCCACCTACGGGATCGACTTCATCGAGGCGACCCGGTGGATCACCGGGCAGTTGCCCGGAGTCCGGGTCTCCGGCGGCGTGTCCAACGTCTCCTTCTCCTTCCGCGGCAACAACCCGGTCCGCGAGGCCATCCACGCCGTGTTCCTCTACCACGCGATCCGCGCCGGGATGGGCATGGGCATCGTCAACGCGGGGCAGCTGGTCGTCTATGACGAGATCGATCCGCAGCTGCGCGAGCGGATCGAGGACGTCGTGCTCAACCGGCGGACCGACGCGACCGACCGGCTGCTGGAGGTGGCCGAGCGCTTCAACGTCGCCGCCGACGAGGCCGACGCGCAGGCCCCGGAGTGGCGCGGCCTGCCGGTGGCCGAACGGATCACCCACGCCCTCGTCAAGGGCATCGACGACCACGTCGAGGCCGACACCGAGGACCTGCGGCTCGCGATCGCCGCGCGCGGGGGCCGGCCGCTCGAGGTCATCGAGGGACCGCTGATGGACGGGATGAACGTCGTCGGCGACCTCTTCGGCGCCGGCAAGATGTTCCTCCCCCAGGTCGTCAAGTCCGCCCGGGTGATGAAGAAGGCCGTCGCCCACCTCGTGCCGTTCATCGAGGCGGAGAAGCAGCCGGGCGACGTCGGCCGCGCCAAGGGCCTCCTCGTCACGGCGACCGTCAAGGGCGACGTCCATGACATCGGCAAGAACATCGTCGGCGTCGTCCTCCAGTGCAACAACTACGACGTCCACGACCTCGGCGTCATGGTCCCCGCACAGCGGATCCTCGACACCGCCCGGGAGCTCGGGGCCGACGCGATCGGCCTGTCCGGGCTGATCACGCCATCACTCGATGAGATGGTCCACGTCGCCGCCGAGATGGAGCGCCAGGGCTTCGAGATCCCCCTGCTCATCGGCGGGGCGACGACGTCGAAGGCGCACACGGCGGTCAAGGTCGACCAGCGCTATCACGGGCCGGTCGTCTGGGTGAAGGACGCCTCACGCTCGGTGCCGGTCGTCGCCCAACTCCTCTCCGACGAGCACCGGCCGGCGCTGATGGCGACGGTGGCGCAGGAATACGACGCGATCCGGGTGCGGCACGCCGCCAAGTCGAGCGAGCGCCCCCTGCTGTCGTATGACGCGGCCCGCGCCGCGGCGCCCGTCATCGCCTTCACCCCGGACACCGTGCCGGCTCCCGCACGCCCGGGGATCCACCTGTTCTCCGACCACGATCTGGCCGAACTGCGGGACTACATCGACTGGACTCCGTTCTTCGCGGCGTGGGAGATGCGGGGCCGCTTCCCCGACATCCTCAACCACCCCGCGTCCGCGGAGGCCGCCCGGCGGCTCCATGAGGACGCCCAGGCCATGCTCGACCAGATCATCGCCGAGAAGTGGCTGTGCGCCAACGGGATCGCCGGGATCTTCCCGGCCGCCCGCGACGGCGACGACACCCTCGTGTATGCCGATGAGTCCCGCACCGCGGTCCGGCTCCGGCTGCACCATCTGCGCCAGCAGGGCCAGCACCGGGAGGGGGTGCCCAACCGGTCGCTCGCCGACTTCGTCGCACCCCCCGAGTCGGGGGTACCCGACTGGATCGGGGCGTTCGCCGTCACGGCGGGTCTCGGCAGCACCGACCGGGTCCTGGCCTTCAAGGCGGCGCACGACGACTACAGCGCAATCCTTCTCGAATCCCTCGCCGACCGCCTCGCCGAGGCCTTCGCCGAATGGCTCCACGAGCGGGTCCGGACCGACCTGTGGGGGTATGCCGCGGGTGAGGATCTCGGGAACGAGGCGTTGATCGCGGAGTCGTATCGCGGCATACGGCCGGCGCCGGGGTATCCCGCGTGTCCCGACCACACCGAGAAGCAGGCGATCTGGGATCTGCTCGACGTCCACACGGTGGCCGGGATCGAGTTGACCGAGTCGATGGCGATGTGGCCCGGTGCGTCGGTGAGCGGGCTCTACTTCGCCCACCCTCAGGCGCAGTACTTCGTCGTCGGGCGGCTCGGGCGCGACCAGGTCGAGGCGTATGCCGGACGCAAGGACTGGACACTCGCCCAGGCCGAGCGGTGGCTCGGGCCCAATCTCGGCTACCACCCCGAGGACTGACCCTCGCACGACGGCGAAGCGCACCCATCGCGCCAGCGCTGCGTAGTACCATCAGCACGCCGCCACTCGGGCGGTCGGCCCCGGCCGAGCCCACCGACTCCGACGCCTTCAGGGGTAGCCATGCACACTCGTTCCACCTCCCTGCGGCGCTCCCGGCGCGTCGCCGTCGCCGCGAGCGTGTTCGGCGCGCTGGCTCTCGTCGTCGCCCCGTCGGCCTCGGCCATGGGCAAGATCAAGTTCTCCGTCGACCAGCCGGTCCAGACCGTCGGCAAGATCAAGTTCGGTCCGGGCGCGGACGCCGACGGCGGGCGGATCAAGTTCCGCGGCTGAGCCTGACCCGACCCCGCTGATCGCCCCGTCAGCTCGGCAGCACGGCCCTCGGGCCCGAGGGCCGCACCCGGGCGGCCAGGTCGGCGAGCCCGTTCGTGTCCAGACCGGTCAGCGTGGCGACGCGCAGCGACCCGGGGACGAGGGGGATGGGGACCGTGTGCGGGATGGCCAGCGTCGGATAGCCGGCCGCCACCGCCGAGCGGACGCCCGTCTCGGAATCCTCCAATGCGACGCACCGCGCCGGGTCGACGCCGAGAGCCGCGGCGGCGCGCAGATAAGGCTCCGGATGCGGCTTCCCATGGATGACGTCGTCACCACTGATGACGCTGCGGAAGGTGCCCTCTGGGAGTTCCGCGAGCACCGCACGGGTCAACGGTGACCACGACATCGTCACGAGGGCGCAGGGCACCGCGTGGGCCGCGAGATCGTCGAGCAGCGCCTTCGCCCCGGGCCGCCACGGGACGTGGGCGCTGACCTGCTCCACGACCCGCCCGATGAGGCGATGGACGACCTCGTCCGGGGAGAGGTCGACCGGTGAGTGGTCGATGATGAACTGCGCGGAGACCAGCAGCGCGTTGCCGACGAGGTGGTGAGCGAGATCGTCGCTCCAGGTCCCGTCATACGCCTCGACGAGTTCGTATTCCGCCCGGATCCAGTAGGGCTCGGTGTCCACGAGGGTGCCGTCCATGTCCCACATGACGGCGTCGAGCCAGCGCCTGGCGTCGCCCGGCCCGCGCCGGGCGTGGCCGGGCGGAGACGGTGGCGGGCGCACGGCCTCCTCCTCGGCGGTCGACGGGCGGTCGTGCGAGTGTAGGCACAAGCCCACCCGGGCGGCGCGCTGCGGTCGTAGGGTGGGCCCATGACGTCGACGAGCCCCGGGGGTCCGGGCCGGCCGCTGGAATCCGGATCCGGCTCGTGATCGAACTCGAGGACCTGCCCAGCCTCCGCGATCCGGTGATGATCGTCGCGTTCGAGGGATGGAACGACGCCGGGGAGGCCGCCAGCGACGCCGTCGCCCATCTTGCCCTGGCGTGGGACGCGGTCCCCGTGGCCGCGCTCGATCCGGAGGATTACTACGACTTCCAGGTCAACCGGCCGCGAGCGGTGCTCGAGGACGGGCGCCGACGGGTCCAGTGGCGCACCACGCGCATCCTGCTGGCCCGGCCCGTGGGACTGGGCCGCGACGTCGTCCTCATCGGCGGCATCGAGCCGAGCTTCCGGTGGCGGGGATTCACCGTCGAACTCATGCAGTATGCCCAGGAGGCGGGAATCGAGACGATCGTCTTCCTCGGGGCGCTGATGGCCGACGTCGCCCACACCCGGCCGATCCCGGTCACGGCCACCGCCGAGGACGACCAGATCGTCCACCGCTTCGACCTGGAGCGGTCGACGTATGAGGGTCCGACCGGCATCATCGGCGTGCTCGCCGACGCCGCGCACCAGGCGGGGCTGACGGTGATCTCCTGCTGGGCGGCCGTCCCGCACTACGCGGGCCACTCCCCCTCGCCGAAGGCGACCCTCGCCCTGCTCGACCGGGTCGAACGGATCCTCGGCCGGCAACTGCCCAAGGGCACCCTCGCCGAGGACGCGACGGCGTGGGAGCACGGGATCAACGAACTCGCCGAGACCGACGAGGAGGTCGCCGAGTACGTCGAGGCGCTGGAACAGGCGCAGGACACCGCCCAGATGCCCGAGGCGAGCGGCGATGCCATCGCCCGCGAATTCGAGCGCTACCTGCGGGGTCAGCAGCCCGACACCGGGGCATCCTGACTCGGACGTGACGGGGCCGCCGGCGGGACGGCGCAGCGGCGCCGCGCGGGCAGCCTCAGCGGCGCCGGCGGGAGCCTCAGAGTCGGACGCCGAGCAGCGCGTCCAGGGCGCGGGCGAGCACGCCCGGCGCCTCGGGGTCCCCGGGTTCGCCGGAGAGGGCGCGAGCGGCCCAGCCGTCGACGACGGTCAGGGCGGACGGGGTGTCGAGGTTGTCACTCAGGGCGGCCCGGATCGCGGCGACCACGGGCTCGGCGGGCGGCGCCTCGTTGACGGACAACGCGGCCCGCCACCGCTCCAGACGCGATGTCGCCGCCGCCAACGCCGGATCGGTGTAGTCCCACGGCGCGTCATAGCGGTGGGCCAGCAGCAGCAGGCGGATGGCCATCGGGTCCACGCCGTCGCGGCGCAGCCCCGAGACGAGGACGAGATTGCCGCGGGACTTGCTCATCTTCTCCCCGTGCAGGCCGACCATCTCCTGGTGGACGTATGCCGCGGCATACCTTCGCGCGATCGCGTCGCTCTGGGCGGCGCTCATCTCGTGGTGCGGGAAGATCAGGTCGCTCCCGCCGCCCTGGACGTCGATGGGCAGGCCGAGGCGGTCGGCGGCGATGGCCGTGCACTCGATGTGCCACCCCGGCCGGCCGGCGGGCAGGCCCTCGGGCGACCACGACGGCTCGCCGGCGCGGGCGGCGCGCCACAGCAGCGGGTCGAGCGGGTCGCGCTTGCCGGGACGGTCGGGATCGCCGCCGCGCTCGCGGATGACGAGGTCCATCTGCTCGCGGGTCCACCGGCTCACCGTGCCGAAGCTGTCGGCCGCGGCGAGGTCGAGGTAGAGGTCCGCGCCGTCGGCGTCGTCGGCGGTCAGGCCGTAGGTCACCCCGGCGGCGAGGAGTTCCCGGACGGCGGCGGCGATGAGGTCGATCGACTCGACGACGCCGACGAGGTCGTCCGGCGGAATCACGCCGAGGGCGGTCATGTCCTCGCGGAAGAGCGCGATCTCGTCGGCCGCGAGGTCGCTCCAGTCCACGCCGTCGCGGGCGGCCCGCTCGAGGAGGGGGTCGTCGACGTCGGTGACGTTCTCGACATACCGGACGGCGAGGCCACTGTCGCGCAGGGCCCGGCCGACGAGGTCGAAGGTGACATAGGTCGCCGCATGCCCGAGGTGGGTCGCGTCATACGGGGTGATCCCGCAGACGTACATCGTCGCCCGGCCGTCGTGACCGGTGACCGGCACCAGGTCCCCGGTCGCGGTGTCGCGGATGGTGAGGGTCTGCCCGCGACCGGGGATCGCGGGCAGGCTGACGGAGGGCCAGGTTCGCACGGGCACAGACTACGGAATGGTCGTCACAGGGGCGGCCACGGGATCGCCGGCCAGCCGCCTCCGGCGCGTGGGAGGCGGCGCCTGGCGAGCAGCCGGGCGACCCGCGCGTGGACGGCCTCGACCTCGGTGGCGGTCAGCAGGCCGGCGAGGTCGCTCGCCAGCGGCCCCTCCAGGGCGGCCCGGAGCCGCTCGACGCGGGCGATGTCGGCGTCGGTGAGGGACTCGCCCTCCCACCCCCACAGGACGGTGCGCAGCTTGTGCTCGACGTGGAAGGTGACGCCGTGGTCCACGGCATACAGGCGGCCCGCGTGGCGGAAGGCGTGGGCGCCCTTGCGGTCGGCGTTGTTGAGGAGGACATCGAGGACGGCGAGGGCGCGGACATCGTCGCGGTCCTCGTGCGCGATCAGCAGGGGGCCGCCGCGGTCGTCCTCGGCGCGCAGCACGGGCAGCAGGCCGGTGGCGTCCGATCCGGGCCGGATGACATGGACGACGGACTCGGCCTCGCCGGGTTCGCCGATCCAGGCCTGGGCCATCCCCGAGCCGAGCGGCCCGTCGCGCAGCACTGTCGGCGGGACGACGTGCCAGCCGCCGGCCTCGCTGACGAGGTAGGCGGCGCGCTCGCGGGCGGCGAGGCTGCCGTCGGGGAAGTCCCAGAGGGGACGTTCGCCGGAGATCGGCTTGTACACGGCATACGGACCGTGGTCGGGGTCGCCGACGCGGGCGAGGCACGTGGTGTTGGAGGCGCCGGCGATCCGACCGACGACGTGGAGGTCGCCGGTCGTCAGTTCGTCGGTCGAGATCAGCGCCGGTATCCGTTGGCGCGGGGGCAGATGTGCCCGACCGGGTCGAGCGGTCCGCCGCAGAACGGGCACGGCGGGCGGCCCGCGGAGACCAGGGCCTTGCATCGCCGGGCGAACTCCTGGGCGATCACCGGGGGGAAGACGATGTGGACGGTCTGCATCTGGTCGGGCAGGCCCTCCGCCCGGGCGGCCTCGACGTCGTCGGCGGCCTCCGGGTCGCGGTCGTGGCACTCGAGGTGGACCAATCCGTGCTCGGCGTCCCACTCGAGCTTCATCGTGCCGACCCGGAAGTCCTCGTCGAACGGGGTGTCGAGGGGGTCGTTGTCGGGCTCCGGCGGCGGCTGGACCCGGGTCGCGGTCGCGTCGAGGAGATCCTCGAGCCGGTCGGCGAGGAGTTCGACCTGGAACTTCTCGCAGGCGACGGTCGAGCGAGCGCCCGGCTTGACGACCTGCAGATAGAACGTCCGCTGACCAGGCGGGCCCACCGTGCCCGCGACGAAGCGCTCCGGCGGGTCGTAACGCACCAGACTCATGGCCAGACCCTAACCCGGCCCGCCCCCGACGACCCCGTCGTCCTCGCCGAACGCGCCCGGGGGTGGGTTTGTGGGTGGGTCGGAGGGCGGGTCGGCGGGCTGCTCGGGGGCGGGTGGCGGCACGAGCGCGTCGAGGCCGATCCCGGGACCGTTGACCGCGTGCACGAGGGGGCGACCCGAGGTGTAGCGGATGACACTGACCGACGCCGGATCGACGGTGATCCGCTGGAACTCGTCGAGATGGAGTCCGAGCGCATCCGCGAGGATCGCCTTGATGACGTCACCGTGGCTGACCGCCACCCAGATCGCGTCCGGCCCGTGGTCGGCGCGGACCTGGGCATCGATCCCACGAGCCGCGGCGACCGCGCGGGCGGACATCTGAGCGAGGCCCTCGTGGGCGAAGTCGGGGCTCGGCGGGAAGACCGCCGCGGACGGGGTCCGCTGGACGGTGCGCCAGAGGTCCTCCCGGGCCAGATCCTTCAGCGGCCGGCCGGTCCAGGCGCCGTACCGGCACTCGCCGAGGTCGTCCGCCGTCTCGACGGGCAGAGCGTGGGACGCGGCCACCGGGCGAGCGGTCTCGAGGGTGCGTTGGAGGGGGGAGGCGACCACGCGGCATACGGGAAGCTGCGCGAGCCGCTCGGCGAGCACCCGAGCCTGCTCGACCCCCCGCTCGTCGAGCCCGACCGCCTCGGTCCACCCGGCCAGCACCCCGCTCGCGTTCGCCGTGGTCCGCCCGTGGCGGATCAGCAGCAGCGTCGGCACGCCCCCCACCCTATGCCGAACCCCTCCAGCCACGACCCTTCCGCCCGATGCCGGAACGTCCTCGGCACAACGGAAATCCTCGGTTGCGGCCAGGACTTTCCGTTGTGCACCCGCCTGTGACTCAATTGCCCTCGTGATCGTGGACCAGGCGAAGTATGTGGACGGCATACGGCAACCGTGTGGTGACCTCAGCGACGAACTCGCGGCCCTGCGCGAGCAGCCCGACGAGCCCTCGTTCCTGTGGATCGGGCTGAAGGATCCGGACGCGCCCGAGTTCGACCTCGTCGTCGATGAACTGGAACTGCATCCGCTTGCGGTCGAGGACGTGCGCAACGGCGGACAACGGGCCAAGATCGAGCGCTACGAGGGATCGATCTTCGTCGTGCTCAAGACCTTGAAGTATGTCGACGCGACCTCCGACATCGAGACCGGGGAGGTCATGCTCTTCGTCGGCGACCGATTCGTCGTCACGGTCCGCCGCGGGGACCTCAGTCCCCTCGCCGGGATCCGACACCGGCTCGAGCAGCAACCCGATGTCCTGCGGCTCGGGCCCGTCGCCGTCTTCCACGCGGTCATCGACTCGGTCGTGGACAACTACCTGCGCATCGACGGTGAACTCCAGGTGGACCTGGAAGCGATCGAAGGCGGCGTCTTCGCCGGCGACACGGACGTCCACTCCGAGCGGATCTATCTCCTCAAGCGCGAGGTGCTCGAGTTCAAGCGGGCGGTGGCGCCGCTGCAGCGACCGTTGGTGGCTCTGTCCTCCCCCGGCTCCCAGTTCTCCGACACCGAGGCGCGCCTGCTGTTGCGCGATGTCGCGGACCACCTCGCCCGGGTCATCGACCACATCGAGTCGTATGAACGCCTGCTCACCGATGTCCTGCACGCCCACCTCGCGCGCGTGGGGGTCCGGCAGAACGAGGACATGCGCAAGATCTCGGCCTGGGTCGCCATCGCGGCGATGCCGACGATGATCGCCGGGATCTATGGCATGAACTTCGACCACATGCCCGAGCTGCGGTGGAAGTTCGGCTATGCCTTCGTCCTGCTGCTCATGGTGAGCGTCTGCGGTTTCCTCTATCGGGCGTTCCGCCGGTCCGGCTGGCTCTGAGCGGATGGGGCGGCTCCGCGCGGCGAACGCCGAGGCGGTCAGGTCGCGGCGAGCCAGCCGGCGGCGAGGGCGCCGGCGAGGGCGATGCCGGCGGCGACGCGATAGCCGACGAACGCCTTGAGGGAGTTGGTCGCGACGAACCGGAGCAGCCAGGCGATGGAGGCGTAGGCGACGACGAACGCGACGACGACCCCGACGATCATCTGGCCGACGCCGAGGGAACCGAGGTTGTCCTTCTCCTGGACCATCGAGAACAGCCCGGCGGCGGTCAGCGCGGGAATCGCCATGAAGAAGCTCAGTTCCGTCGCCGTCACCCGGTCGATGCCGCGCAGCAGGCCCGCGGAGATCGTCGCCCCGGACCGGGAGACACCCGGGATGAGCGAGAAGCACTGGACCAGGCCGATCATCAGACCGTCGCGGACCCCGACGGCGCCCTCGCCGCGCTGGATGCCCCGCGCCGCGAGCTCGTCATGGCGCCGCTCGGCGAACACCATGACCGCGCTCCAGGCGATCAGGGCGCCGGCCACGACCCACAGGTTGCGCAACGGGCCCTCGACCAGATGCCGGCCGAGGAAGCCGACGATGCCGACGGGGATCGATCCGACGATGACGGCCCAGGCGAGGGCGTAGTCGTGGTTCGCCCGGGCCGCCGGGTCACGCAGACCCCGAACCCAGGCGGTGAACAGTCGGCCGATCTTGCGGGCGAAATAGAGGAAGGTGGCGACGATAGCGCCGAGCTGGATGATCGCCGTGTAGGCCGTGACCGCCGGGGCGTCGAGCTGGAGGCCGAGCACTTTCTCCGTGACGGTCAGGTGGCCCGTGGATGAGACGGGGAGGAACTCGGTGAGACCTTCGACGACGCCGAGGACGAGGGCATCGAGATAGCTGAGCACGGGGACCCTTCGGGGGCTTGGGATGGGGAACGACGGCGGGCATCCGCCGGATCAGCGTGCCACAGGCTCCCAGCAGAATCTGTGAATTCGCTGGGCACGCTCAGGTCTGCGGGTGGGCAGGCTCGCCGTCGTCCTCGGCTTGGTCGTCCTCATCATCGAGGTCATCGCCGTCGTCGTCGTCGCCCTCGTCGTCATCGCCGTCGTCGTCATCGCCGTCGTCGTCATCGCCGTCGTCGTCGTCCGCCTCTTCGTCCTCGTCGTCGAGGTCGTCGAACTCCTCGTCGTCGAGCCCGAGATAGCGCCCCTCTGCGTCGTCGTCCTCGTCCAGGTCGGCGTCGTCGTCGTCGGGCTCCGAGACGACGTCGAACGGCGTCATCTCGCCGAAATTGTCGAGCAGGGCGTCGTCGTAGGCCTCGAAGGCGTCGGCGAGATCGTCATACGCGGCGAGCACGCTCGGGTCATCCTCGCCGCGGCGCTGCGCGCAGGCTTCCAGATGCCGCTCGAAGGCGTTGACGAGAGCGGCGAGGGCAGCGCGGGGGTCGGCCATGGCCCAACGGTATCGCGTGCGGGTGGCCCGTCCCGACACGATTCCCGCTCACGCTCGGATGAGCGCCGACGCCCACCCGAGAGGCCGGGACGAGCGACGTCGCCCGCGCCGCCGTATGCCGTGTCAACAGGTCGCGAGCAGCCTCGCCAGCACGCGGGTCCCGAACCGCAGCGCCTTGACCGGCACCCGCTCGTCCACGCCGTGGAAGAGCGGGGCGAAATCGAGGTCGGCGGGC
This sequence comes from Nostocoides sp., assembly GCA_039812345.1. GTDB lineage: Bacteria > Actinomycetota > Actinomycetes > Actinomycetales > Dermatophilaceae > Nostocoides_A. Next base: position 14,309 of record JBDIAJ010000015.1, read on the forward strand.
AGTTGCAGGGGTGCGAACCCATAGCCGGTGATCCCCAGCCGGGACAGGGCCTTGTTGTCGGTGCCGCCGGACAGGCAGTACGGCAGGACCTCGGCGCCGGGGTCCTCGGCCCGGATCGCCGCGATCATCGCCTCGACGAGCGATCCCGAGAACGGCGCGTCCAGGGCGATGTCCCGGTGGGCGATCTCGACGTCGACGTGGTCGCCGGCGAGATCCGCCAGGGTCTTCAGGACCGTCTCGTCGTGCCCCGGCAGGAACCGGCAGTCGAGCGAGGCGCTGGCGTCCGACGGGATGACGTTGTGCTTGTAGCCGGCGTCGAGCATCGTGACATTGGCGGTGTCGCGCAGGGTGCCCCTGACGAACCCGGCCGCCCCGCCGAGTTGTCGCAACAGCGGGTCCAGGTCGCCCGCGGCATACGGAATGCCGGTGAGGCGGGCGAGGCCGTCGAGCAACTCCTGCACGGACGGGATGAACTCCTGGGGCCACTCGTGGGCGTCGATGCGGTCGATCGCCTGGGCGAGCCGGACGATGGGGTTCTCGTCGTTGGGCACCGAGCCGTGACCCGCCCGACCGTGGGCGGTCAGCCGCAGCCAGAGGATCCCCTTCTCGGCGGTCTGGAGGAGGTAGGCCCGGCGCTCGTCGCCACCGGCGGAGAGCGTCACGCTGTAGCCGCCGACCTCGCTGATCGCCTCGGACACCCCGGCGAAGATCTCCGGATGGTGGGTGACGACCCAGTGGGAGCCCTTGACACCTCCGGCCTCCTCATCGGCGAAGAAGCCGATGACGAGATCCCGCGGAGGGACCGCCCCGGTGCGCGCCAACTCGCGGACGGTCGCGAGGATCATCGCGTCCATCCCCTTCATGTCGACCGCCCCGCGCCCCCAGATGACGCCGTCGCGAACCTCGCCGGCGAACGGATCGACACTCCAGTCGCCGGCGTGGGCCGGCACCACGTCGAGGTGACCGTGGATGCACAGGCCCGGGCGCAGCGGGTCGGCTCCCGGGATGCGGACGAACACATTGACGCGTCCGGGGTCCGACTCGACGACGACGGGGTCGAGGCCGACCTCACGCAGGCGCGCGACGACATAGTCCGCGGCCGCGGCCTCCCCAGGCCCGGTTCCGTCGCCGTAATTGCTCGTGTCGATCCGGATCAGATCGCGGCACAGGCCGACGACCTCGTCCTCAGCGGCGCCCATGTCAGCCGCTGCAGACCTTCGCGAGTTCGTTGCTGTAGGTCGTCATGACCTCGGTGTACTTCTGCGACAGGTCCGCGGCGGAGGTGCCGGACTTCCCGATGAGTTCCTTGGCCGCGTTCATGGTCGCGGTGTAGGCGTCCTTGAGTTCGGCCGGCAGCTTGTCGACGGTCCCGGCCGGGAACGCCTTGTCGAAGGCGGCCTGGTCGAACTTCCCGGTGAGCGAGTCGAGGCTCACGCCGGCGAGGTCCAGGCCGGCGGTCGCCGCGTCCATGCACGCCTGAAGGTTGCCGGTCAGGCCGCCGGACGCGGACGTGGTGTCCGTCGACGAGGTCATCGTGGAGGAGGTGGCCGCGTTCGCCGTGGACGACGACGTCGCGGACTTGTCGCCGCCGCAGCCGGTCAGCAGCAGCCCTCCGGCCGCCACCACGGCGACGAGTCGGAAACGAGTGGTCACGGGATCCCCCTGCAAGGTCGTATGCCGCATGGCATGTCCGCTGCCGCGGGCGCGGCACGTGTCCGCCACTGTAAAGGACTCGCCGCCGGTCACCCCGGCCGAGCACCTCGCGACGTGGCGGGCGTCGCGCGGTGTCAGTGCGGGTCGAGGATCTCGGCGAGGTCGTAGGAGGCGACCTCGTCGAGCTGGTCGTAGCCGCACGAGCGGGGATCGCGGTCCGGTCGCCACCGTTTGAACTGCGCCGTATGCCGAAACCGGCGCCCCTCCATGTGGTCGTACCCGACCTCGAGCACCCGCTCGGGCCGAAGCGGGACGAACGAGAGATCCTTCCCGGCGCTCCACCGGCTCCCCGTCCCCGGAACCCGATCGGGATTGGCGATCATCGCGTCGATCCACTCCCCCCACGGGTGCTCCTCGATCCCGGTCTCCAGCGGCCGCAACTCCTCGAGGAGGGCGCGGCGCCGGGCCTCGGTGAACGACGCTGACACGCCGATGTGCTGGAGGTGCCCGTCCGCGTCATACAGGGCGAGGAGAAGCGAGCCGAGCAGCGGGTCGGCCTCGGTCGAGTTCTTGTGCAGGCGATAGCCGGCGAGCACGACATCGGCCGTCCGCTCGTGCTTGATCTTGAACATCGCCCGCGAGTTGGGTTGATAGCGGGCGGAGAGCGGCTTGGCGATGACCCCGTCGAGACCGGCTCCCTCGAATCGCTCGAACCACTCCTGGGCGACCACCGGATCCGTCGTCGTCCGGGTGATGTGGACGACCTCGCTCGGTGCCGTCAAGACGTCGGTCAGGCGGGCCCGCCGCTCGCTGAACGGCCGGTCCAGCAGCGACTCCGCCCCCAGTGCGAGCAGGTCGAAGGCGACGAACTGCGCGGGCGTCTCGACGCTGAGCACGCGGATCCGGGACGCGGCCGGGTGGATGCGTTCCTGGAGCACCTCGAACTCGAGTCGGTCGCCGACCGCGACGAAGATCTCACCGTCGAGGACGACCTTGTCCGGGAGGCACTCCCGCAGGGCGGCGACGACCTCGGGGAAGTAGCGCGAGAGCGGCTTGGTGTTGCGGGAGGCGAGTTCGACCTCGGCGCCGTCCTTGAACACCAGGCAGCGGAAGCCATCCCACTTCGGCTCGAAACTCAGCCCGCCCGGGTGTTTCGCCGGGTCGGGAATGCCCTTGACCGACTTGGCCAGCATCGGCAGGACGGGCGGCATGACGGGCAGGTCCATGGCGGGCCAGCCTATGCCGCGGCGGGCGGACCCGGTCCGGCGTGCGCGAGCTGGCGTCGGCCCGGACGAGGAGGCAGAGGACTCAGGCGGGCGCGAGGCCGAGGACTCAGGCGGGCGCGAGGCCGAGCGTCTCCAGGACGAGTTCGCCGGCCTCGTCGGTGGCGAGAAGGTCGAGGCGCGCGGTGATCCGCCAGTCGCGGTCACCTTCGGGGTCGTCGAGGATCTGCGTGACGCGCCACTCCCTCGACGCCTCGGCGATCGCGAACATCCCCGGGCCGCGGGCGTCGGGTCCGGTCCCGACGTCGGCGTACTCGGCGAAGTAGGCCTCCCCGGCCTCGCGCCAGCCCACCTCGGTGAGGCCGGCGTCGAGAGCGGCCAGATCGGCATACGCCCGGCGCGCGAGCCGCTCGACCCGCCGGAACATGCTCTGACGCACCATGATCCGCAGAGCGCGTGGGTTGGCGCTGAGCACCCGCGGCTCGCCTGGGCGGACCTCCGGGTCGGCGCCCTGGTCCGGGGCGACCAGCGCCTCCCATTCGTCGACCAGGCTTGAGTCGGTCTGCCGGACGACCTCGCCGAGCCACTCGATGAGGTCGTCGAGCTCGTCGGTGCGGTCGGCCAGCGGGACCGTCTGCCGGAGGGCGCGGTAGGCGTCGCTGAGATACCGCAGGAGGATCCCCTCGGCCCGGGCGAGCTGATAGCGCCCGACATACTCCCCGAACGTCATCGCGAGTTCGTACATCTCCCGGACGACGGACTTGGGGGCGAGGTCGGTGGCGTAGACCCACGGATGATGGACCCGGTAGCGCTCGAGCGCCTCCTCCAGCAGATCGGCGAGCGGCCTGGGCCAGGTGACGTCCTCGAGGAGGGCGATCCGTTCCTCGTAGTCCAACCCCTCGGCCTTCATCTCCTGGACCGCCTCGCCGCGCGCGGCGAACTGCTGCGCGAGGAGCACCGGGCGAGGGTCCTCGAGGGTGGCCTCGATGACGCTGACCACGTCGAGGGCATAGGTCGCCTCCGCCTCGTCGAGGAGGCCGAGCGCGGCCACGGCGAAGGCGGACAGCGGCTGGTTGAGCGCGAACCCGTGCTGAAGGTCGTCGACCAGCCGGTATGCCGATCCCAGCGTCCCGACGACATCCAGCGTCGGCTCCGGTGGGATGGCGGCCTCGGTGCCGGGGAGGTCGCCGTCCCCCGGTCCGGGCGCGGCACTCCCCGCGTTCGTGGGCGCCGTCGCGGCCTCGTCGGCCGGATCGCCCGGCGGCGCATCCTCGCCCGCCGGATCGGGCAGCAGTTCGGTCGGGACCGCGAAGCCGGCCGTCCCCGAGACCGGCTCGATGATCTCCGCCCGGGTGAGGGACTCGACGATCTGGGCGGCGCGCCAGACGAGTGCGGGGCGCCGGGACGGCTCCTCATGGTTGTCCGACAACAGGATGCGCAGGGCGTCCCCCTGGCCGTCGACCTCGGCGACGAGGTTGAGCAGCATCGCGTGGGTGATCCGCAGGCGCGACCGGAGCGCCTCCGGCGGCGCCGCGACGAGCCGGTCGAAGGTGGCCTGGGTGTAGCTCAACTGCCCGTCCGGCGGTCCCTTGCGCTGGACCCTCCGGCGCTTCTTCGGGTCGTCGCCCGCCTTCAGCAGGGCTCGGTGGTTCTCGATCACGTGCTCCGGCGCCTGGACGACGACGAACCCCTCGGTGTCATAGCCCGCGCGGCCCGCCCGCCCGGCGATCTGGTGGAACTCCCGGGCCCGCAGCACGCGCTGGCGCCGCCCGTCGAATTTCACCAGCGAGGTGATCAGCACCGTCCGGATCGGGACGTTGATCCCCACTCCGAGCGTGTCCGTCCCACAGACGACCTTGAGCAGGCCCGCCTGGGCGAGGGTCTCGACGAGCCGGCGGTACTTCGGCAGCATGCCGGCGTGGTGCACGCCGATCCCGTGCAGGACAAGACGTTTCAGGGTCGCACCGAAGCCCCGCCCGAACCGGAAACCGCCGACGAGTCGCTTGATCGCCTCCTTCTCGGCCGTCGAGCAGACGTTGACGCTCATCAGCGCCTGGGCCCGCTCGACGGCCGCCTGCTGGGTGAAGTGGACGACGTAGACCGGCGCCCGCCCCTCGTGCAGCAGGTCCTCGATGGTCTCGTGGATCGGCGTCATGGCCCAGTCGATGTGCAGGGGCACCGGCCGCTCGGCGTGGGTGATCGCGACCGTCTCGCGGCCCGTCCTCCGGCTCAGGTCCCCCTCGAAGAAGCGGGTGTCGCCGAGCGTCGCCGACATCAGGAGGAACTGGGTCCGCGGGAGGAGCAGCAACGGCACCTGCCACGCCCAGCCGCGGTCGGGCTCGGCATAGAAGTGGAACTCGTCCATGACGACGACCCCGACATCGGCCGTATGCCGCTCCCGCAGTGCCTGATTCGCCAACACTTCGGCGGTGGCACAGATGATCGGCGCGTCCGGGTTGACCGCCGCATCGCCGGTCAGCATGCCGACATTCGCGGCGCCGAAGATGTCGACGAGCGCGAAGAACTTCTCCGAGACGAGCGCCTTGATCGGCGCGGTGTACCAGCTGCGCTCCCCCGCCGCCAGCGCCATCGCGTGGGCGGCCACGGCGACGAGCGACTTCCCCGACCCGGTGGGGGTGGCGAGGATGACGTTCGAGCCGGTGAGCAGCGCGAGGACGGCGTCCTCCTGGGCGGGATAGAGACTGATCCCCTGGCCGTCGACCCACTCCTCGAACGCCCCGAGCACCTCGTCCGGCGACCCGGGGCGCCCCAGCTCGGTCACGCCCCGACCTCCGCCGCCGCGCAGGTCCGAGGTGTCCGCGCGAGGCGCGAGACGCGGGGGCCGGGCGGACGGACGATCACCGGGACATTCCACCATTCCCGAGCCGCGCGGTGGCGACGGGCGTCGCGGACCGGCCGAAGCGGCATACGGACGAGACCGGTGTCACGTGCCCGACGTCGCAAAAATGTGATATCACTTAGATATCGCACAACCAGACAGGGGAGCACCACCACCATGACGTCCCAGACCGACTCTCAGACCACCGCCACCCCGGTCGGGCACCAGGGCGCCCGCGTCGCCATCGTCGAGCGGCCCGCGTTCGCCGTCAACGGATTCCTCGCGCTCGGCGCGGCGCTCCTCCTCATCGCCGGGGCTGTCGCGACCTTCCTCGCCTCCCTCCCGATCGGTGCCGGCGAGACGACGGTCAACGTCGCCGCGCTGGTCGGCTCCGTCGTGCTGCTCCTCCTCGGTCTGCTCGTCCTGACCTCGGTCGTCATCGTCCAGCCCGGGCAGAGCAAGGTCGTGCAGTTCTTCGGGCGCTACATCGGAACCAACCGGCGCACCGGCCTGTCGATGGTCGCCCCGCTGTCGACGAGGCGGAGGATCTCGTTGCGGGTCAACAACTTCGAGACCAACGCCCTCAAGGTCAACGACGCGAGCGGCAACCCGGTCGAGATCGCCGCGATCGTCGTCTGGCAGGTCGCCGACACGGCCAAGGCACGGTTCTCGGTCGAGGACTACGCGAGCTTCGTCCGGGTCCAGTCCGAGGCGGCGCTGCGTCACGTCGCGACGAGTCACCCGTATGACGACGCCTCCGGCGAGGGCGAATCGCTGCGCGGCTCGACGGACATCGTCTCCGGCGAACTCGCCACCGAGGTCGCCGCCCGGGTCGCCGTCGCCGGGATCGAGATCCTCGAGGTCCGCATCTCCCATCTCGCCTATGCCCCCGAGATCGCCCAGGCGATGCTGCGCCGTCAGCAGGCGGCCGCGGTCGTCGCCGCTCGCTCCAAGATCGTCGAGGGCGCCGTCGGCATGGTCGACATGGCCCTGTCCAAGCTCGAGGAGGACGCGATCGTCGCCCTCGACGACGAGCGCAAGGCGGCGATGGTGTCCAACCTGCTCGTCGTCCTGTGCAGCGAGCAGAATGCCGCGCCGGTGCTCAACGCGGGCAGCCTCTACACCTGACCTCGTATGCCGAGCACCGAGCGCCCCGAGCGTCGTCCCGTCCTGCTCCGACTCGATCCGGCGGTGCACGAGGCGCTCACCCGCTGGGCCAATGACGAGCTGCGCAGCGTCAACGCGCAGATCGAGATGGTCCTGCGGCGGGCGCTGACCGAGGCCGGCCGCGCGCCCACGGAGGCGCGGCCTCTCCCTCGCCGCGGCCGCCCGCGGAAGGACTGATCCCGCCGGTCCGGTGGTCGACGCGCAGGGGGCGCCGACCACCGGCCGGCGCAGCCCCTCGACCCCGAGCATCGGGCGGCGACCTACGATGGCGACCATGTCCACCGACACGCCCGCCGCGAGGATGCGGCTGGCGTTCGACCTCTATGAGGTTGGCGTGGCGATGCAGCACACCCGGCTGCGCCGGGAACACCCCGACCTGTCCGACGCCCAGATCGACGATCTCGTGCGGGCCTGGTTGGCCGACCGGCCCGGCGCCGAGTTCGGGGATGTCTCCGGCCGCGTCCGGGTCCGGGCCTGGGCTCCCCCATGACCAACGCCGTCATCGCGGCCCTGGAAGCCGTCGCCGAGGACCTCGACGACGCCGGCGTTCGCTGGGCCCTGATCGGCGGCTTCGCCGTCTCGGCCCGGTCGGAGCCACGGTTCACGCGCGATGTCGACGTGGCAGTCGCCGTCGGGTCCGATGCCGAGGCCGAGGCGGTCGTCGCGGGGCTGGTCAACGGGGGCTATGCCATCGCCGCCCTCGTCGAACACGAACCGTCCGGACGGCTCGCGACGGTGCGATTGTCCTCGCCAGCCGGCAGCGGAACCCTGGTCGACCTGCTGTTCGCGTCCTCCGGCATCGAGACCGAGATCGCCTCGGCCTCCTCGTCCCTGGAGATCCTCCCCGGGCTGACGATGCCCGTGGCCAGGGCCGGCCACCTCGTCGTGCTCAAACTCCTCGCCCGCGACGACGAGGCCCGGCCGCAGGACGCCGCCGACCTCCGCGCCCTCCGTGCGGTCCTGGACCCGGACGATCTCGCGCTGGCACAAGCCGCGGCGGCGGCGGTCGTCGAACGCGGCTTCCACCGCGACCGGGATCTGCCGGGCCAACTGCAGGCCTACCTAGCCCTCGCCTGATGGCGAGGAACGGACCCGAGGGTGAGTGGCCGGCATACGGACCGGTGGCAGGTCAGGCGCAGGTGGTGACGCCCTCGCGGCCGCGCATCCAGTCGTATGCCGTCAACGCATCCCGGGTGGGCGGCAGGCCGACCCACTCGTAGGCGCCGCTCCACTCGTTGGCCATGACATAGCCGCCGATCGGGCCGGCGCCGCCGAGGTTGGCCGGCAGGCCGGTGAACCGCTTGACCCGGACCCCATCGATCCACCAGGTGACCGTGGTGGAGGTCAGCGCGAAGGAGTAGGTGTGGAAGCCCGCGGACGGGTCGAAGGCCACCGGCACCACGGCCTGGCGCTGGGTCCCGTCGCCGAGGTGGGCGGTGAGCCAGACCTTGCCGGAGGTGCTGCGCCGGTCCTTGGAGAGGATCTCGACGTCGACCTCGGGCGCGGCATACGCATCGGAGATGAAGAAGAAGCTCGACACCACCCCCGCCGGCCGGGCCGTCTTCATCCGCGTCGAGTAGCAGCCGGCGTGGAAGAGGCGCTCGGGGACCGTCTGCACCTCGGCGCTCGTCGTCGCATTGGCGCGGAAGCGAAGAAGGCCGCCCCCGACGGTGGCGTTGCTGCGCAGGATGGTGTTGCCGCCGGTGCCCGGCCAGTCGCCGTTGATCCGCAGCAGCCCGGACGGCGACATGGTGCCGGTGAACGGTGCGTTGAAGGACTCGTTCAGGGCGAGTCCGGTCGCCGCCCGCTCCGGCGGCACCCCCTCGGCCCGTATGCCGCTCGCTCCCGCCGCCGACGTCACCGCCAGAGCGGCGGTGGTCAGGGCGACGGCGGTGCCCAGGAGTGGTCGAATCACCCGGCGACAGTAGCGCGCCGCGACGCCGACCCGGGCGTGGCGCGTCCCCCACCACCTTGGCGTGGCGCGTCCCCCACGACCCGGGCTACCGCCTGGTAAGTCGGGTGATCACCCGACTTACCACGCGGTAGCTCGGGTCCAGGACCGCGGCGTACCCGCGCGAAGGTGGTGTCGCAGGCGGTGTCGCGCGTCAGGAGGCGCGCCAGCCCAGGAGTCGCAGCAGGCCGGCGACGACGCCGGCCCAGTCGGGGCCGGAGCCGTCGAGGGCGCCGTGGTGGCCGATCCGGACCGCGTTGCCGCAGACGAATCCGATGGTGACCTCGGTGGTCGAGGCCGGCGACGTCAACGTCAGCCGGAGCTGCGTCGCCTCCCCGACCAGGATCATCCGGCAGTGATGGACGAGGCCGTCCACGGCCATGGGGAGCACGTTGAGGGCGGCCACGATCTCCCCGATCCGGGCGGGATCGGTGATGGTCCGCGGCGCAACCGGCAGCCGCTGTCCCGCGACCGGACCCGAGTTCGTCGGCGGCGATCCGTCGTCCCGCGCGAGCCGGACCCGGATCGAGGTCACCGGGTCGGTGACGAAGCCGCCGCCCGCGCGGCCCGGGCGGGCGATCGCCGAGGCCCGGGCCAGGATTCGGGAGCCGGTTGCGGCCGGGAGGATGCCGACGCGCACCTCGGCCTCGATGAACGCCGGGGCGTCGGGCTCGGTCGTCGCCGGGGTGAAGTCATACTCCTGGAAGGGAACTGACTTCACGGCGCCGCTGGACTGGCCGGCCGGGCTCAGGCCCGCGGTGCCGCGTCCGACGAGCCGGTTGACGTCCGCCGGGGCGAGCCCGACCGTCCACTCGCCCGATCGGACCACCCGCGAGGGCAGCCCGCCGCCGTCGCCGAAGAACTCGGGAAGCGGGTCGGTCGAGGCCGTCGCCCCGGCCGGGATCATGCGCACCACCAGCGCGAAGAGCCGGTCGACCTCGGCCCGTGTGGTCGCGATGTTGTCCGCCGCGGTGGCGGGGCCGTCCCAGGGGCGCGCTGGGTGCTTGTCGGCATACGTCCCGCCCGAATTCGACTCCCCCGGGTGGGCGGTCTCGACGCGGCGATGGGTGACGGCATACCCCCCGCCGGCGACGGCGGCGACGCCCGCGGCGGCACCGCCGAGGAGGACGAGCCGGCGCCCGGGTCCCCGCGTGACGCGTGCGGGCGCCAGCTCCCGGGCCCGGGCGACGACCTGCGCCGCCTCGTCGGGCGCCACGGCGTCGGCGTGGCGACTCAGGCTCGCCCGCAGGGCCTCCTCGACGGGTGTGAGATCGAGGTCGGTGGTCATGGCGCGGCTCCTTCCGGGGCGGCGGTGAGCTGGGTGCGCAGGGCGATCAGCCCGCGGTGGGCGGTCGAGCGGACCGTTCCCGGCCGGATGCCGAGCACCTCGCCGATCTCGGCGTCCGCCAGGCCCTCGTAATAGCGCAGGACGAGCACCGCCCGCTGCTGGCGGGGCAGGGTGGCCAGGAGGCGCCAGACCGCGTCCCGCTCCTCCGGCAGCTGCGGGTCGACGTGGCCCGGGTCGACCTCGGCGACCGGGATCGGCCGCGGCCGGGCGACGGCGCGCAGGTGTTCGTTGACGAGGATCCGGCGCAGGTAGGCGCCCGGCGCGTCGGCGGCGAGCACCCGCGCCCGCTGGGTGTAGGCGCGCAGCAGTGCGCTCTGGAGGAGGTCCTCGGCGTCGGGCCGCCGGCCGGTGAGCAGCAGCGCGAGCCGCAGCAACGACGTCGCCCGAGCGTCGACGAGAGCATCGAAGTCGGGCGCGGGGTGCGGCATACGGCTATAGACCCCCGGATCGGCCGAAACGTTGCGTCCGTCCGGTGGCGACCTCGGGACTCACTGCGGCGCGCGGCCGACCATCGTTCGGGTGCGTGGGCTGATCCGTGACCAGATCGCCTGCTGGAGAGCGAGGGTGAGCCAGCCGGCGATCGCCATACCGACGATGTTGACCCCGAGTTGGAGGGCCGATCCGCGGATCTCGCCCCACGCGCCGAAGGCGATCCCGAGCCCGACATTCCCGGCCGCCGGGATCGTCGTGACCGAGATGAAGACCCCGGACAGGCCGCCGACCTTCGCCGAGGTCAGCGACAGCACACCCGCCGCCGCCGCGATGACGGCGACGACGAACGACCACTTGTCGGGCGAGTAGATGAAGTGCGTGCCCGGCCGGGCACCGACGACGTCCTCGCGCGTGACCCAGCCGAGCCACCGGCCGCAGAGCGTCACGAGGGTCGTGACGAGGATGGCGACCCCGAATCCGACCACGAGCGTCCGCGTGGCCATGACGAGCAGGTGCCCACGCCGGCGCACCAGCGCCAGCCCGATCGCGGCGATCGCACCGAACTCCGGCCCGAGGACCATCGCGCCGACGGTCAGGATCGAGGAGTCGAGGATGATCGCGATCCCGGCCAGCAGGGTGGCCATCGTCATGAACGACAGGAAGGTCCAGTTCAGCTCGGCGTCCTCGTAGGCCTGACTCCCGACCTGAGTCCACACCACGGCGTCGGCGCTCGATCCCGGTGCCTTCCGCTCGGCCTCGTAGGCGCCGTGACTGAGCCAGGTCTCGACCTGCTCGACGAGCACCGTCCCGCACCGGTGGACGCCCAGGTCGCGCAGGCCCTCAAGGATCTCGTTGCCGCCCTCCCGGGCGACGTCGACGGTCACGACGTCACCCGGTGGCCTGAGGGAGATCCCGTGGCTGACCGACACCGCGCTGACGTAGGGCGCCCCCTCCAGCAGCGCGATCACGTCATCGGTGAGGTTGCTCGGTGTGGAGATCCGCAGATGGAGCACGAGTTCAGTCTGCCGGTCGCGAGGTGCGGGCGGGTGACGTTCCCGGGTGTCCCTCCCCACGCAGTGGCGCGGGGTGTCGTATGCCGCCCTCGCGGTTCGGGGACCCGCCTCGCGCCCGGGTGGGTGATCGATGAGTGATAGCGCGGCTATGGCCGCACTATCACTCATCGATGAGCTTCGTGTCAGCCGTAGTGGTATCGGCACGCCGCGATGCGGACCTCGTCGTCGGTGATCTTGTAGACGAGCCGGTGCTCGTCGGTGATCCGACGCGACCAATAGCCCCCGAGGTCGTGCCGGAGTGCCTCGGGCTTGCCGATGCCCTCGTTGCCGTGACGCTGAACATCCGCGATGAGGAGGTTGATCCGCTTCAGCACCCGGGGATCCTGTCCCTGCCACCACAGGTAGTCCGCCCAGGCGTTCTCGTCCCAGACGAGCAGCACCTCAGTCGGCCTCCGCCAGGGGGTGAGTCGCCCCCCGGCCCGCCTCCAGCCGCTCCATCGCGTCGAGCAGGCGGCGGGCGTTCGCCCTCACAACGCCGAAGCACCCCGCGGCATACGGCCACAGGGTGCTTGCGAGTGATCTGTCGATCGGTGTCCGAGGGGGGACTTGAACCCCCATCCCCTTGCGAGGACTAGCACCTCAAGCTAGCGCGTCTGCCAATTCCGCCACCCGGACGAGGTGTGTCGACGGCGCTCGGGGAGCGCCGCAACGGAGGGAGACATTAGCACGCCGGAAGTCGTTGCCCCCAATCGCCCCCGCGGCTCCGCCGGGGACCGCGGCGCCACCCCTACAGCCGGACCAGCCGGCCCTCGGCCGTCGTGCGGCCGGCGCGGTCGCGGACGGAGGTGCGGATCGTCATACCGTCCCAGGAGGCGCCGACGACCATCCCCTGGTGGTCGAACAGCGGGGCCACGAGCCGGTAGTCGACGTCCACAGGCACCACCGCGCCGCCGAGCAGCCGGCGCGCCGCCTCGGTCATTGCGATCGCCTGCAGCGGTCCGTGGACGAGCAGACCGGGATACCCCTCGACATCGCGGGTGAACTCGCGGTCGTAGTGGATGCGATGCCCGTTGTAGGTCAGCGCCGAGAACCGCGCGAGCAGCGTCTGGGACGGCTCGATCGGCCACTCCCCCGGCCCCGGTGGCACGTCCGCGACCGGCGCCTCCTCCACCACCGCCGCGGACCGCTCCGGCGGCTGCCGGTACACGATGTTCTGGTTCTCCTCGACGACGACGTGCCCGTCCTGGACGACCTCGTGCCGCACGGTCACGAAGGTCATCGCCCCGCTGCGCCCGACCTTGTCCTCGGTCCGGGCGACCCGGCTGCGTCGCGTCGCCGGACGGTCGGTCACGAGCGGCGCGAGCGCCCGCACCCGCCCACTCGCCCACATCCGCCGCAACCCGGGACCCGGGGGCACGGGAACCACGCCGCGCACCGGGTGCCCGTCCGGCCCGAGATCCTCCTGCCGCGGCCGGTCCAGGAGATACACCCAGTGCCACAACGCCGGCAGCCCGGCCCCGGTGAGGTCGGGCAGATCCACCCCGAGCAGCCCGGCGAGCCCCTCGGCCGGCCCCCGGCCGAGGACCTCCGTCCGTTCGACGGTCACCGTCGCGTCCATCCGCCCCACCGCCTCCACCCGTCGCCCTCGCTCCACTGCCTCAATCCACCGCCGTGCCGTATGCCGACCGCTCCGGTCCCGCGACGATCCCCGCGTCGTGCAGCCGGCCCACCTCGGCCGAGTCGAGACCGAGCACGTCGAGGAGGATCTCGTCGGTGTGTTCCCCGAGCCGGGGGGCCGCCACCGCCGGGTCCTGCGGCACACCGCCGAAGGTCAGAGGCAGGCCGGGCATGAGATAGCTGCCGATCCCCGGCTGCTCCTGCAGCGAGAACATCGGGTTGTCCGTCGAACAGTCCGGGTCGTGCTCGACTGTCTCCCGCACACTGCGGTAGGGCGCCCACGTCACCCCGCCCGCGTCGAACAGCCGCCGGACCTCGGACAACAGCTTCGTCGCGAACCACGGCTCGAGCAGCCGGGCGATCTCGCGGCGCGCCCGGAACCGGTCGCCCTCCTTGGCGAAGTCGAGCCGCAACCGCCGCGCGAGCCCGTCGAGTTCCTCCCCCATCCCGGTCACCGCGATGAGATTGCCCCACTGCCCCGGCGTCAGGCCGACGACCATGATCCGCTTGCCGTCGAGGGTGCCGAAGTCGCGGCCGAACGCGCCATACAGATAGTTGCCGTCCTTGGGCCGATCGGCGTCGTTGACCATGACCTCGGCGATCTTGCCGAGGTGCCCGAGCATCGCGAAGGCGACGTCCTTGAGCGCGAGGCTGACCAGCTGCCCCTCCCCCGTCCGCCGCCGGTGGCGCTCGGCCGCGAGCAGCCCGACGACGGACATCTGACCGGCGAGGCAGTCCCACGCGGGCAGCAGGTGGTTGACCGGCCGGTGGAAGTCGGTCGGCCCGGTCACGAACGGCAGGCCGGTCTGCGGGTTGACCGTGTAGTCGACCTCCGACCCCCCGTCCCGCCGACCCTGGAGGGTGACCATGATCAGGTCCGCACGCAGGGCACGCAGGCGGTCATACGAGGCCCACCCGCGCGGCGGGAAGTTCGTCATGAAGATCCCGGCGTCCTCCCCGGGCCCGGTGATCAGCGCGGTGAGCAGTTCCTGGCCCCGGGGGGTGCGGAAGTCGACGGCGAGGGAGCGTTTGCCCTTGTTGAAGCCCGCCCAGAACAGGCTGTGCTGCCCGTCGACGGTGATCGGCCAGCGCGTGTAGTCGAGGCCGCCGCCGATCGGGTCGAACCGGATGACGTCCGCCCCCATCTGGGCCAGCGTCATCCCCGCGAGGGGCATCGCGACGAACGCCGAGCCCTCCACGACCCGCAGACCGGACAAGATGTCGCTCACCGAACCCACCCTCTCGTCGCGTTGGAATCCACCCTTGTCCACCCGGGCGAGGGGCACAACAGGACGGTCGTCACACTCCGGTCGACGGTTCGGGCGGACGTTGTCGGCGGGCCACGACACAATCGACCGTATGCTGCTCGCCCGCCTCGTCGAGACCTCCGCGGCTCTCGCGGCCACCGCCTCGCGCAACGCGAAGATCGCGCTCGTCGCCGAGACGCTGCGCGCGGCCGGGCCGGACGAGGCGGGTTTGGTCGCGTCCTACCTCTCCAACGTCCTGCCGCAACGTCGGCTCGGCGTCGGCTGGCGCGGCCTGGCCGACCTGCCGGATCCGGCGGTCGCCGCCACCTTGACCCTGGTGGACGTCGACGCGGCGTTCACGGGTCTGGCGGGTGCCTCCGGGTCCGGATCGGCGGCGGCGCGGCGGGCGGATGTCGCCGCCCTGTTCGGGCGCGCCACCGCGGCCGAGCAGGATTATCTGCGCGGCCTCATCCTCGGCGGCGTCCGGCAGGGCGCGCAGGACGGCGTCATGCTCGCCGCCATCGCCCGGGCGGCGGAGGTCCCATCGGCGGCCGTCCAGCGGGCGGTCATGCTCGCCGGCTTCGCCGGCCCCGTGGCCGCCGCCGCCCTGGGCGGGGGCGAGGCGGCCCTGGCCGCGGTGTCCCTCGAGGTCGGCCGTCCCGTGCGGCCGATGCTCGCCGCCAGCGCACCGGATGTCGCGGACGTCGTCACCGGGGACCGGGAGGTCATCCTCGACCGCAAGATCGACGGCATCCGCGTGCAGGCGCACAAGAACGGCCCGGAGATCCGCCTGTTCACCCGCTCCCTCGACGAGATCACCGACCGGCTCCCCGAGGTCGTCGAGGTGGTCGCCGCCCTCCCGGCCACGACGGCCGTCCTCGACGGCGAGACCGTTGCGCTGCGGCCCGACGGACGGCCCGAACCCTTCCAGGTCACCGGATCGCGGACCGCGTCGAGCACCGATCCGGTCCACCTGCGGGCGACGACGCCGCTGACGACGAGCTTCTTCGACCTGCTCCACCTCGACGGGGAGGACCTGCTCGACCTTCCCCTCACCGCCCGCCTCGACCGGCTCGACGCCCTGCTCCCGGACGCCGCCGGGATCGCGCGGGCGCGGATCACCAGCCCGTCGGAGGCCGCCGACTTCTTCGCCGCGCAGGTCGCCGCCGGGCACGAGGGGATCGTCGCCAAGGACCCGTCCAGTCCGTATGCCGCCGGCCGCCGCGGCGCCGGCTGGGTCAAGGTCAAGCCCCGACACACCCTCGACCTCGTCGTCCTCGCTGTCGAGTGGGGCAGTGGGCGGCGGCGCGGACTGCTCTCCAATATCCATCTGGGCGCGCGTGATCCGCGCACCGGAGGGTTCGTCATGCTGGGCAAGACGTTCAAGGGGATGACCGACGCGATACTCGCCTGGCAGACCGAGCGCTTCCAGGACTTGGAGACGCGGCGGGACGACTACACCGTGTATGTCCGGCCCGAGCAGGTCGTCGAGATCGCCTTCGACGGCATCCAGCGATCGAGCCGCTATCCCGGCGGGATGGCGCTGCGCTTCGCCCGCGTCCTGCGCTATCGCGAGGACAAGACCGCCGACGACGCCGACACGATCGACACCGTGACCGCCCTGCGGGGGTGGTGACCGCGCCATGGCCCACACCTGGGACGATCTCGCGGCCGCCACCCTCGCCCGTCAGTTCCCCGCCGACCCGCCGGCCTCCGGCGACCCCTCGCCGCGGGAGATCGCGGCCGCCGTGCACGCGATCGGCCCGATCCAGTCGCAGAACGCGCGGGCGCCCTTCCTCGGGCTCGCCGCCCGGTTCCCCGGAGTGACCCGCGCGGGGGTGAGCGCGGCATACGAGGAGCTCGGGATCGTCCGCGGCAGCACCCTGCGCGGCACCGTGCACACCTCGACACCCGACGACCACGCGCTCCTCGACGCGGTCACCCGGGTCGGGCAGCGGGCCCTGTGGGCGCGCACGCTGCGCCTGCGGGAGACGAGCCTCGAGGAGGTCTGGGCCGCGATCGAGGACCACGCCCATGACGTATGGCGATCCCCCGCCGAGCTCCTCGCTCACCTCCTGGCGTGGCTGGCCGAGCACGATCCGAGCGCCGAGCATCGGCTGGACAACGCGGCGGGCCGCTACTTCGCCTTCGGTCACGGCGGCCTCCTGCGCCGGCCCGTCAACGGCGACTGGGCCGGCCAGGGTGCGCCCGGCTATCGCACGGCGGCGGCGCTGCTCGGCGACCGGAGCGCGATCCTCGCCGACCCCGAGACCGCGGTGACGGAACTGACCCGACGGCACCTGACGGCATACGGGCCGGCGAGCCGCCACGACATCGCGTGGTGGGCGGGCATCGGTCTGACGCAGGTGGACGCCGCCCTGGCCAGGCTCGCGCCCGAGCTGGCCGAGGAGGTCGGCCCGGACGGGCGCACGCATTGGAGCCTCACCACGGCAGCGCCCCCGTCCGCGGCGCCCGGGGTCCGGCTGCTGCCGGAGTTCGACGCCCTCCTGTGCGCCTTCGACCCGCCGGCTCGGGCCCGGTTCGTCGTCCCCGAGCACTACCAGGTCCTCTGGCAGCAGGAGAACGGCCGCCTCCTCGCGCCGCTCCTGCTCGACGGCCGCCTCACCGGCCACTGGCACCTCTCCGGCAGGGGGCGGCGGCGCACCCTCGACGTCGGGTGGTTCGCCGGCACTCGCCGCCCTCGCCGGGCCGAGCTCGACGCCCCGATCGCCGGCGTCGAGACCGCCCTCGACCTGAGCATCACCGCGGTCACCGTCGCCCGCGTCTGAGGCGACGGCGCGGGGCGCCCGGTTAATCTGACCCCGTGCTCCCCACCATCCGCGCCACGCGCTATGTGACGCCGCTGCGCGAGGGCGGATCCCTGCCGGGCATCGTCGAGGCCGACGATCTCGGCACCTATGTCGTGAAGTTCCGCGGCGCGGGCCAGGGCCTGAAGGTCCTCGTCGCCGAGGTCGTCGTCGGCGAACTCGCCCGCGGCCTCGGCATCCGCACCCCGGACCTCGCCATCGTCGATCTCGACCGCTCGATCGCCAAGTACGAAGCGGACGAGGAGGTCCAGGACCTCCTCAACGCGAGCCTGGGCACCAACCTCGGCGTCGACTTCCTGCCCGGCGCCTTCGGCTATGACGGCAGCCAGCCCACCCCGGCCGACGAGGCGGCCGACATCATCTGGCTCGACGCGTTCACCGCCAACGTCGATCGCACCTGGAACAACCCCAACCTGCTGGTCTGGCACCGGCGGGCGTGGACGATCGACCACGGGGCGGCGCTCTACTTCCACCATTCGTGGCCGCGCCGCGCACCCGACCCGGCGCGGTTCGCGGCCCAGCCGTTCGACGCCTCCGGGCATGTCCTCGCCGACCTCGCCGGCCCGGTCCCCGACGCGCACGCCCGGCTCGCCCCGCGGGTCCCGGGCCTGCTCGACGACATCCTCGATGCGGTCCCCGACGACTGGCTCGAGCCCACGCCGTGGCTGGCCGACCCCGGGGCGCTCCGATCGGCATACGCCGAGCACCTGAGTGCGCGCCTGGCGAATCCGGGCGCGTGGCTGCCCGGGGGGGCACCGTGATCCCCTACCAGTACCTCGTCCTGCGCTGCGTCCCCCGGGTCGACCGGGAGGAGTTCGTCAACGTCGGCGTCGTCCTCCACGCGCAGGACGCCGGC
Organism: Nostocoides sp.; assembly: GCA_039812345.1. Lineage (GTDB taxonomy): Bacteria > Actinomycetota > Actinomycetes > Actinomycetales > Dermatophilaceae > Nostocoides_A. The sequence continues at coordinate 32,543 of JBDIAJ010000015.1, forward strand.
TTCCTCGACGCCGCCTTCCACGTCGACGCCGCGCGCCTGACGGCCGTGGCCCCCGACCTCGACCTCGAGGCGGTCACCGACGCGCTCCAGGTGGTCTGTGACGTATGCCGCGGCGTCACCGGCCGCGGCCGGCCCACCCTCGCGACACCCGGGAAACGCTTCGGCTGGCTCGCCGCGCCGCGGTCGACGGTCGTGCAACCCGGTCCGGTGCACGGCGGACTGACCGACGATCCCGCCGCCGCCCTCGCCGACCTGACCGCTCGCCTGGTCCGCTGACCCCCCCGGCCGCGTCGGTCGGGGCCACCCGAACCGGCCTCGTCCGGACCGTTGTCGAATCGGAACCGGATCGCGACCCGCAGCGCAGGCGGACTCGCGTGGGCCGCCGCATACTGGGCGTGCCAGAGCCGATGGACCCCGAGGAGGGCAGCGATGCGTGGACGCCTCTGCGCCGCGGTCCTCGCGCTGGTCGCCCTCGTGATCGGGGTGGCCCCGGCCGGTGCCGCCTTCGCGATGCGCACCCCGAACCCGCCCCAGAACGTCCCAGCCGAGGTCGCCGACACCTTCGCCAACGACGTCCTCACCTGGGTGCTCGCCTCGTCCGGCGGCGGCAAGGACGCCGGCACGGTCGCCACTGTCACCGGCGTCTCGCAGGTCCATGAGGTGTTCGGGTTCACGCCGGCGTTCGTGTCCGGCGATCCGGACGCGGCGGTCGTGCGCAGCCTCGGACACTGGGTGGGCGTCCTCGTCGCCGGGGCCGACCCGGTCGGCGTCGCGACCGTGGAGGGGGCCGCCGGGAGCTACGCGCCGGCCACCTTCCGGATGTCCACCGACGCCGCCCGCGCCCTCGCCGCGACCCGGGACGGCTATTACGTCGAGGGGTCCCCCGCGACCGGTTCGTGGGTTCTGCGCGGGGACCTGCTCAGCCCGGCCGACGCGTGGGCGCAGCGACTGAGCGCCGATCCGGTGACGGTCGAGGCCGCGCAGACCCTGATCGCCGCCAGCGCGGTCGCCCCCGACACCGGCTGGTCGCACCGTCTGCTCGTCGTCCTCGGGTTGCTCGTCGCCGCCGTCGTCCTCGCGTTGTTCGCCAGGACGATCCGGCGCCACCCTCACTCCCCCAGCGCCGCCAAGACATAGACGACGAGGAAGCCGAGGAAGAACATCGCCCCGAGGGTGACCGACTCCCTCTCCTCGTGCGCCTCGACGAGCAGTTCCTCGACGACGAGATAGAGCAGGGCGGCCGCACCGAAGGCGAGCACCGCGCTCATCACGGTCGTGCTGACCGAGCCGAGGAAGAGCGCCGCACCGATCGCCCCGACCGCCGTCATCAGGCCGAGGAGCGAGCACACGAGGATGGCGCGCCGCGTGGTCGCCCCGGACTCGGTCAGCTCCGAGACCACCGACAGCCCGAGGAAGAGCACCTCGAGGGTCAACGCGATGGTGAGGATGAGGCCCTGCGTGGAGCCCAGCCGCACGCCCAGCCCGACGAGGACGCCGTCGAGGAGCAGGTCGACGGCCATCGCGCCGAGCATCCCGATGGGCAGGGTCGCCGCCGCGGCCGCGGTCACGGCCTGACGGCGCAGCGACCCCTTCCGCGCCGCCGCGGCCGCCTCCTCCTCCGTATGCCGACCGTAGGCCCCCAGCGCGAGCACCAGCATCGCCCCCGCGACGAAGCCGACGACCGTCCAGATCAGGTGTCCCTCGGCCCGCAGTTCCGGCATGATCTCGCCGACCAGGGCGGCCATGACGACGCCCGCGGCGAAGTGCTGGACGCCGCTGACGACTCGCTGGCCCGGTGGTTTCACCGCGGCGACGACCGCCCCGATGACCGATGCGGCGACGGGGAAGGCGACGAGGGTCGCCGCCTTGACGACCAGGCTCATGAGGAGCGACCTTCGACGGGTGAGAGGGTTCCGGGCGGACGCCGCCCAGCCTAATCGGCGCCGCCGACGGCCGGCACCCGGACCGCCCACGCGGCCACCGCGGCGGCCGCGGCGACATTGAGCGAGTCGACGCCGCCGCGCATCGGGATGCGGACGACCCGCTCGACCGCGCCGACCGCCCGGGGGCTCAGGCCGTCCCCCTCGGTGCCGAGGACGAGGGCGAGCCGCTCGGGTGGGTCGGCGGCGAGGTCATCGAGGCTGATCGCCTCCGGCGACAGGGCGAGGGCGGCGGTGACGAAGCCCGACTCCCGCAGCGAGGCCAGACCGCCCGGCCACGGCGCGATCCGGGTCCACGGGACCTGGAAGACGGTGCCCATCGACACCCGGATCGCCCGTCGATACAGCGGATCGGCGCACCGCGGCGTGACGAGGACCGCATCGACGCCGAGGGCGGCCGCCGATCGGAAGATCGCCCCGACATTGGTGTGGTCGACGATGTCCTCGAGCACGAAGACGCGGCGGGCGCCGTCCAGCACCGTCGGGACGTCCGGCAGTTCCCGGCGGTGCATCGCGGCGAGGGCGCCTCGGTGCAGGTGGAAGCCGGTCAGCACCTCCAATGTGTCCCGATCCGCGACATACACCGGTATGCCGCGTGCCTCCGCCTCGACGACGACGTCACCGAGGTCGGCGAGCCAGCGCCGTTCCATCAGGAGCGAGCGGGCGGCATACCCGGCGGCCAGCGCACGCCGGAGCACCTTCTCCGATTCGGCGATGAACAGACCGCGCTCCGGTTCGACGCGCCGGCGCAGGGCGACGTCGGTCAGGCCGACGTAATCGTGCAGCGCGGGATCGGCGAGGTCGGTGATCTCGATCGGCATACGGCCTCAGGGGAACCAGATGAGTTTGACGATGCCGATGACACCGACGACGAGGATGACCGCGCGCAGCACCGGGGCCGGAAGCCGGCGCCCGATGCTCGACCCGAGGACGCCGCCGACGACGGACCCGATGGTGATGAACAGGACGACCCACCAGTCGATGTGGTCGCGGGCGACGACGAGGAAGACGACCGCGGCGACGACGTTGACGCAGGTGCCGAGGACGTTCTTGATGCCGTTGAGGGTCTGCAGGTCCCCGGCGCCGAGGATGCCGAGCAGACCCATGAGGATGATGCCCTGGGCGGCCCCGAAGTAGCCGCCGTAGACGCCCGCCACGGCGACGCTCACCATAAGCGCGGGCTGCTGCCAGCGCGAGCGACCGCCCGACTCGTGATGGTGGGCCTTCGACCACGCCTGGATCCGCGGCCCGAAGGCCACCATGAGCAGCCCGAAGACGATGAGCACGGGCACGATCGCCGAGAACGCCGAGGCCGGCAGGACGAGCAGGAGCAGGGCGCCGACGGTCGAGCCGACGACCGACATGGGCACCATCCGCAGCAGGCTGCGGGACTGTCCCACCAGCTCCCGGCGGTAGCCGTACGACGCCGTCACGCCGCCCGCGACGAGGCCGAGGTTGTTGGAGACATTCGCCGTGACCGGCGGATAGCCGAGGACCAGCAGCACGGGAAAGGTGACCAGCGAGCCGGACCCGACGATCGCGTTGATCGTTCCGGCCCAGGCACCGGCGAGGATGACCACGAGGGCGTGGAGGGCGGTCACCTCCCCAACCCTAGGGGGATTGCCCCTAGGGTGAGCGCGTGACCACCGTGGGGAAGCGCACCCTGGTCCCCGCGCTACTCGTCCACTGCTACACCGCGGTGGGCGTCGTCCTCGCGCTCTACATGGTCCAGTGGTCGTATGCCGGCCGCGTCCGGGACGTCCTGTGGCTCTTCCTCGTCGCGATGGTCATCGACGGCACCGATGGCTTCCTCGCCCGGCGGTTCCAGGTCAAGTCGGTGACGCCGTGGTTCGACGGGGCGTTGCTGGACAACATCGTCGACTTCATCACCTATGCCTTCGCGCCGATGCTGCTGCTGTGGGCCAACGGCTTTCTCCCCGGCGGCCGGCTCGGCGGCCTGGTCGCCGCCATCCCCGTCCTCTCGTCGTGCTACCAGTTCTGCCGCTCCGACGCCAAGACCGACGACCACTTCTTCATGGGCTTCCCCAGCTACTGGAACATCCTCGCGTTCTATGCGGTGGTCTTCTCCCTGTCGCCGACCGTCACGACGATCCTGACACTGGCCCTCGCGGTCCTCGTGTTCGTCCCGGTCAAGTACATCTATCCGAGCCGCACGGCGTTCCTGTGGACCGCGAACATGACGCTCGCGTCCCTCTGGCTGGTGCTGTATGGCGTGATCACCGCCGGCCTGCCCGACCCCTCCGGCGTTCTCGTCTGGCTCTCGCTCGTCTACGTCGGCTACTACCTCGCCCTCAGCCTCTGGATGACGCTCCGCCGCCCACCCAGCGTCGGCGCCTGACCTTCACCTCAGTTCTCCGGGGTGGTCGGGTAGGACGCGGGCGGGAAGGGCTGGCGGGGCAGACCGCTCGCGGGCTCGGCGGCCGGTGCCGCCTGGGGCGCGGACGCGGGCATCGGCGGAACCGGCGGGGCGGTCTGGACCGGCGGGGCCGGCAGAGCCGGGGTCGCGGACGCCGGGGCCGGCTCGGGCGCGGCGGTCCGGCGCGTCGTGGTCCGCTCCATCGCCTCGCTCTCGGCGGCGCCGGCCTGGCCTCGGGCCTCCTCCAGGGCCTTGCGCGGGTCCTCGAGGATGGTCTCGGTGAAGGCGTTGCCGATCTGCTCCCCCGGGTCGACCCACTCGTCGTCGCCCTCGGCCATCGGCGCCTGGGCCCCGCCACCGCCGAGGGTGTTGCCGATCCCGCGCAGGGCGTCGGTCAGCTCGGACGGGATGATCCACATCTTGTTGGAGTCGCCGCGGGCGAGCTGCGGGAGGACCTGGAGGTATTGATAGGCGAGCAACTTCTGGGTCGGCTTCCCCCGGTGGATCGCGTCGAAGACCTCCTGGATCGCCCGCGCCTGACCCTGCGCTTCGAGGATCCGCGCCTGCGCCGAACCTTCGGCCCGGAGGATCTGCGACTGCTTCTCGCCTTCGGCGGTGAGGATGTTGGAGGCCTTGATGCCCTCGGCGGTGAGAATCGCGGCGCGCCGGTCCCGCTCGGCCTTCATCTGCTTCTCCATCGACTCCTGAACCGACATCGGCGGCTCGATGGCCTTGAGCTCGACCCGGTTGACCCGGATGCCCCATTTGCCCGTCGCCTCGTCGAGGACGCCACGCAACTGGCTGTTGATCTGGTCCCGGCTGGTGAGGGTCTCCTCCAGGTCGAGGGAGCCGATGACATTGCGCAGGGTGGTCACCGTCAGTTGCTCGATGCCCTGGATGAAGTTGGCGATCTCATAGACCGCGGACTTCGCGTCGATGACGGAGTAGTAGATCACCGTGTCGATGTTGACGACGAGGTTGTCGCTCGTGATGACCGGCTGCGGCGGGAAGCTGACCACCTGCTCCCGGAGGTCGACATTGGCACGCACCTTGTCAACGAAGGGGATCAGGATGTGTATGCCGCCCTCGAGGCTCCGCGAGTAGCGTCCGAGCCGCTCGATGATGAGCGAGGTCTGTTGCGGCACGATCCGCACCGTGCGCAGAATCACGACGATCGCGAACACCACCAGCAGGGCGAGAACGATCAGTCCGGGTGTCATGGTGACTCAACTCCTGTGCTTGCCGGTGCGGACCGGATGTCCGCCCCCCTGTGACAACGAATGAGGCCGGGATGACGGCGGGTCAATCCCGTGCGTCCTGCGGAAGCGTCGGTATGCCGGCGACGATCGCCGTCGCTCCGTCGATCGCGACGACGCGCACCTGGTCCCCGGGATGGCACGGATGCGATCCGGCCTCGGTCCGGGCCGACCAGATGTCGCCCGCGAGCTTGACCCGTCCATCCTGTCCGTCGACCGTGCGGACCACCTGGGCACTGCTGCCGACCAGCGCTGAGGTCCCGATCCGGTGGTCGGTCGTCGATTCGAGGAAGCGTGATTTGGCGATCGGTCGGACGAAACCCACGAAGAGCGCACCCACGACGACCGCAGCGATCACCTGGATCGCGAAGCCGGCGCCGAGCGCCGCCGCCGCGGCGCCCGCGAGCGCCCCCGCCGCGAGCATGACGAAGACGAAGTCGACGGTGGCCGCCTCGACGGCCGCGAGGGCAAGGGCCAGCGCGAGCCAGCCCAGCCACGGGTTGTCACTGAGCCACTCCATCGGTTTCCGTCTCCTCCTCGCCCCTTGCTCTGTATGACGCTACGCCGGTCAGGAGAGTTCCGGAGCTTCCGGGGGAGCGGCCGTCTCCGCCCGTGCAGTGAACCTGTCTCCGTGCCGCTCGAGGACGAGGGGCATACCGAACGTCGTCGACAGATTCTCGGCGGTGAGGGTGATCTCGATCGGGCCCTGGGCGACGACACGGCCCTCCCGCAGAAGGAGGACGTCGGTGAAGTTCGGGGGGATCTCCTCGACGTGGTGGGTGATCAGGACCAGCGCGGGTGCGTCGAGATCGGCGGCGAGGGCACCGAGGCGGGCGACGACGTCCTCGCGTCCCCCGAGGTCGAGGCCGGCACCCGGCTCGTCGAGGAGGAGCAACTCGGGGTCCGTCATCAGGGCCCGGGCGATCTGAACGCGTTTGCGCTCGCCCTCGGAGAGCGTGCCATACGTCCGGACCGCGAGGTGCGCGGCCCCGAGGGCCTCCAGCAACTCATCCGCCCGCCCCTCGTCGAGTCGGTCGTAGCGTTCCTGCCAGCGGCCCACCACGCCGTAGGACGCGGTGAGGACGACGTCCCGGACCTTCTCCCCGCCCGGAATCCGTTCGGCGAGTGCGGCCGACGCGAGCCCGACCCGAGGACGAAGCTCGAAGACGTCGACCGCGCCGAGGACCTCGGAGAGGATGCCGGCGACCCCGGCGGTCGGGTGCATCCGGCCGGCGGCGACTTGGATCAGGGTGGTCTTGCCGGCACCGTTGGGGCCGAGGATGACCCAGCGCTGGCCCTCCTCGACCTCCCAGTCGACGTCCTGGAGGAGGTACTTGCCCCCGCGGATCACACTCACGCCCGCGAAGGCGAGGACGTCACTCATGGGCCCGACAGTAATACAGGCGGACGCGCGGCACGGACCCGGCGACGGCTAGTCTCGCGGGCGTGGCGGATGAGGTGACCCCCGATTCGGGACGGGCGGACGGACCGGCATCGGTGGACGGGGAGACGTTCGTGGCCGCGCTGCGGGGGGCCGCGCCATACGTGCACATGCACCATGGACGGACGTTCGTCGTCGTCATGCCGGGCGAGATCTGCGCGCGCCCGGACATCGACCGCCTCCTCGGTGACCTCGCGTTGCTGGCGAGCCTCGGCGTCCGGCTCGTCCTCGTTCACGGGGCCCGGCCGCAGATCGACCACGAACTCGACGTCCGCGCACTGGAACCGGCCTTCCACGGCGATCTCCGAGTCACCGACCCCTCGTCGATGGAGGCGGTGAAGGCGGCCGTCGGCGTCCTGCGGATGGATCTCGAGGCCCGGCTGTCGGCGTCCCGGACCGTCACCGTTCGTGAGGACGCGCAACCGCGGGTCGTCGGTGGCACCTGGGTGACCGCCCGGCCGGTCGGGGTCCGCGACGGCGTCGACCACGGCCTGACGGGGGTCGTGCGCCGGGTGGACATCGCCCAGATCCGCCAGGCGGTCGCCCAGGACCAGATCGTCCTGCTGTCGCCGATCGGCTACTCCCCGACCGGGGAGGCGTTCAACCTCCGCAACGCCGACATCGCCGAGTCCGTGGCCGTCGGACTCGGGGCCGACAAGCTCGTCTTCATCCTCGAGTCCGAGCCGTGGTCGTGGCGGATGCGGGTCTCGGCCGGCGACGCCGGGCAGTTGTCCGTGGGCGCTGCCGAGGACCTGACCGCGCGCTTCGGGACGACGATGACCGCGGAGGATCGCAATTGTGTCCGCGCGGGAATCTCCGCGGTCCGCGGTGGAGTGCGCCGCGTGCACCTCATCGGGACCGAGGGTCACTCCCCGCTGCTGCGCGAGCTCTACACCCGGGACGGGGCCGGTCTGATGATCGCCAACGACGACGACTACGACTCGATCCGTCCGGCGACGGTCGACGACGCGGTGGCCATCGCCGCGTTGATCCGACCGCTCGAGGAGGCGGGGAACCTGCGCCCGCGCTCGCGCGAACAACTCGAGCTCGACATCGCGACCTTCTCCGTCATCGTCCGCGACGGCATGGTGATCGCGTGCAATGCGCTGGTGGACTACGCCGCGGACGGCGCTGCCGAGTTCGCCTGCGTCGTGGTCCATCCCGACTACCGCCGCCGGGACCTCGCGGCCGCGCTGCTGCGCCGGGCGCGGGCGACGGCCCGGGCCCGAGGTTATGGGCGCCTGTTCGCGCTCACCACCCACACGCCGCACTGGTTCCTCGAGCACGGTTTCGTCGCCGGCACGGTCGCCGACCTCCCGCGGGAGAAGCGGCGCACGTATGACGCGGCCCGCGCCTCCCTGGTCCTGCTCCTCGCCTCTCCGTGAGACCGCCCGGCCCTGGCCGCCGCCCCGGGAAGCCCTGCGGCAGGCAGTGGTTTCCCGAGGCGGCGCGTCCGGGTCAGGCGCCGAGGACGGACCGGTAGACCTCGAGCGTCCGGTCGCCGATGCTCGCCCACGAGAAGGAGTCCACCGCTCGGGCCCGTCCGGCGACGCCGAATGCCTTGGCGCGCGCGGGGTCGCTGACCGCCGTGTTGAGGGCGGCCGCGAGATCGCCGACGAACTTGTCGGGGTCGACGGGGGTCCCGGTGCCGTCCTGCACCTGCTCGATCGGCACGAGCCATCCGGTCTCGCCGTCGACGACGACCTCGGGGATGCCACCGGTGGCCGTGGCGACGACCGGAAGCTCGCACGCCATCGCCTCGAGGTTGACGATGCCGAGGGGCTCGTAAACCGACGGGCAGGCGAAAACAGTTGCGGCGGTGAGCATCGCGGTGACCTGCGCGCGCGGGAGCATCTCGGGGATCCACACGACGCCGTCCCGGGTCGAGCGCAGCTCGTCGGTGAGTCCCTCGACCTCGGCCATGATCTCCGGGGTGTCCGGGGCGCCGGCGAGGAGGACGACCTGGACATCCGGCGGCAGTTCCCGGCAGGCGCGCAGGAGGTAGGGCAGGCCCTTCTGCCGGGTGATCCGGCCGACGAAGATCACCGACGGCTTGTCCGGGTCGACGCCGTGCGAGCGGACCGTGTCGAGGTCGTGGTTGGGCTGCCACAGCTGGGAGTCGATGCCGTTGTGGACGACCTTGACCTTGGCCGGGTCGATCGACGGATAGGACTTCAGGACGTCCTCGCGCATGCCGGCACTGACGGCGATGAC
>JBDIAJ010000016.1:0-41043 GCA_039812345.1 Nostocoides sp.
GGCGGGGGCCGTGGGCGCCGGCGCGGCGGCGGGTGCGCCATACGTCAGGTAGGGGGTGAGGATCTCGGCCGCGCTCGGCGCGAACTCCCCCGCGATGACGTCGGTGAAGACGCCGGACAGGGTGCGCCGGACGTACTCCACCCCCTCGGCCGTGGTGAGCGACTTCATCAGGTAGGTGTCGTCTTCGGCCTCGGCGACCCCGAAGGCGAGGGCCATCCCGGTCTCCTTCCAGCCCGGCCAGCGCACGGTGCTGACCCCGGCACCGGCCCGGGCGAGGCCCTCGAGGTAGGCGTTGGCGAGGGAGTAGCCGAAGGCGCCGCCGCCGCCGGTGATCGTCGTCATCGTCGACGCCGCGAGGAAGAAGTCGACCTGGCCGGCGAGGGAGTCGAGCAGGTGGACCGCGGCGAGCGCCTTCGGGCCGGTGATCTGCTCGAGGTCGGCGACCTCCTTGCGGAAGAGCATCCCGTTGTCGGGGACGCCGGCGAAGTGGACGACCCCGGTGATCCGGACGCCGTCGGCGGCGACCTGCGCGAGGGCCGCGGACACCTGGGCGGCGTCGGCGAGGTCGCAGCGGACGAACCGGATCTGCATGCCGTCGGCACGCAGCGCCTCGATCCGGGCGGCCTTCGCCTGGTCGTGGAGGTCCGCACTCGTCGCGAGATCGGCGACGTCGCGGCGGCCGAGGACGACGGCGTGCGCCGAGTGGTCGCGCCAGAGCGCCTCGAGGTACTCCAGGCCGATCCCGCCGAAGCCACCGGTGACGAGGACCTGGCTGTCGGGCTGGACGACTCGCACCGGCAGGGCGCTCGGCCGCGGCCGGACCGCCTCGTCGAACAGACCCTGGTCGGTGACCAGGACCTTGTGCCCGGCGAGTTGCGGCGTCAGTCCGAGCGTGACGGCGCGGGTGATGTCGAGATCGGCGTCGCTGATCGCGGTGACGACGACGCGCGGGTTCTCCATCGCGACGACCCGGGCGCTGGAGACGACGGCGTACCCGAGCGGATTGACCGCGATGCCCTGGGGGGCGAGTCCGTTGGCGGCGAGGACGACGAGCCGGCCGCCGCCGACGAGGCGGCGGGGCGCGGCCTTGGCCACCGCGAGGAAGTCGCCCATCCCCGCCCGGATGGCGTCGGCGTCGGTGGCCGGGGCCTCCGGGGCGAGATAGAGCATCGCCTGGACCCGGTCCGTCGCGTCGGCGACGGTCTGGGGCGTCGCCGTGGTCACGCTCGCACGGGCCTCCTCCGGCAGGCCGGCGAGGGCGGCCGCGGTGGCGGCGTCGTCACCGACGAGCAGCAGGCTCTCCGGCCATGACGCCGGCTCCGGCGTCGCGGTCGGCTCGAGCACGACCTCGTGGAAGCTGACGGTGTCGGCCACGCCGCTGCTGAACGCCCGCATGGCATAGCGCTCGAGCTGGATGACGAGCTCGCCGTCGGAGTTGTAGACCCAGACATCCCCGGTGCCGATCGTCGGGTCGCTCGCCTCGTCATACCGCAGCGCCGTCCGCGAGACGACCCGCTGGGTGAGCCGCGCGCCGGTGTAGCGCAGCTTGCCGTAGGAGAACGGGAGGTAGGTCCGGCCGGTCGCCATGCTCCGCTCCCAGCTGATGATCCCGGCGACGAGGTCGAGGATGCTCGGGGAGATCGCGAAGTCGGTGAGGTCGGCACCGAACTCGGGCGCGAGGTCGAGCTGGACGACGTGGTCGTGCCAGTCGCGGCGCTCGTAGTGCATCGGGTTGCGGGAGAGGTCCCAGCGGCCCGAGAAGCGCATGCCCTGGGAGTCCTCGGCGTCCGACTTCCACCCGAACCGCTCGGCGTCCGCGGCGATCTCGGTGAAGCCGAGACCCTCGTCGAGCCCCGCCCGGTCGAGCGGGCGCAGGACGAACGAGCCGTGGGCGACGAAGGGCGCGGTGGCGTCGTCGGTCTGGCTGAACACCTCGACGGCGATGCTGCCGTCGCGGCCCCGGGTCACCTCGACGAGGATGGTGCGGGGCTCGGTGACCTGGATGAGGTTCTTGAACATCATCTTGGTCAGCTCGTATGCCGGGTCGCCGAAGTAGAGCGTGGCGAGCTCGGCGGCGAGCTGGGTGTAGGCGGTGCCCGACATGGTCGGGGTGCCGGCGATCTGGTGGTCGCTCAGGAACCACCGGGTCAGGTCGAGCTTCATCGCATAGAGGTCGACCGACGGGGTCGCGAGGATCCGCGAGTGGAGGAGCTGGCCGTCGATCGGGGTGCCGGGCAGCTCGGGCTCGGACTCGTAGACGTTGTAGGTCTTGACCGTGCCCCAGTAGGCCTTGGTGTCGAAGACGTGACCGGGCAGCCCGCAGACCCGGGCCTGGGGGAAGTCGGCGTCGGTGAAGACGTCCGCGCCCTCGGTGACCGCGATCTCGACCCGCTCGGCGACGCTGAACAGTTCCGGCAGCTCCTCGATCCGCTTGCGCAGCAGGGCCATCGCCTTCGACTCGGTCCGTGACGTCGCGGCGCCTGCGCCGCTCGCGGGCAGGGACACGGCGATGTCGTCGCTCGGGGTGCCGTCGAGCGCGGCCCGGGCCGCGCGGATCCGGGCGAGGAACTCCTCCGGCGTGGCGGCCACGAAACCGAGCACCGCGGCATACCGCTTGCGACGGCGCACGAGGGTGTGGGCGATGTCGACGAGGTCGTTCTCGAGGACGAGGGGGGCGTGGTCGAGGAAGCCGTCGAGGACCGCGGCGAGCTGGCCCGCCGTCGGAGCCGAGAAGACGAACGGGTAGTCCCGGCCGGTCTCGAGGGTGCGCTCGGGGGCGGCGTACTCCTCGAGGACGGCGTGACCGTTGGTGCCGCTGAAGCCGAACCCGCTGATCGCGCCGCGCCGCGGGTGGTCGCGCCGTTCCCACGAGGCGAGCGCGTCCGGGACATAGAACGGGGTGTCGATGAACTTGATGAAGTCGTTGGGGACCTCGAACCCGCTGGCCGGGTAGATCAGCTGGGAGTCGAGCGCGAGCGACATCTTGATCAGGCCGCCGACGCCGGCGGCGCCGACGGTGTGGCCGATGTTCTCCTTGAGGGAGGAGAGCGCGCAGGTCGAGAACGACGTCATGCCACCGCCGCGGAAGGCGTCGGTCAGGCCGCGGATCTCGATCGGGTCGCCGAGCTTGGTGCCGGTTCCGTGGGCGTCGACGTAGTCGATGGTCGCCGGGGAGATTCCGGCCGCGGCATACGTCTCCTTGATGAGGTTGGTCTGCGCCTTGGGGTTGGGCGCGGTCAGACCGTTGGACTTGCCGTCGCTGTTGATGCCGGTCGCCCGGACGACGGAGTAGACCTTGTCGCCGCGCTCGAGCGCGTCGGGCAGGCGGCGCAGGAGGACGAAGCCGACGCCCTCGCCGAAGATCGTCCCCGAGCTGGCCTGGTCGAACACCTTGAGGTAGTCGCGCTTGGTCTCGACGCTCGCGTAGTCGCCGAACACCTCACCCTGGCGCGGGGCCAGCCCGAGCGCCACACCACCGACGAGGGCGATGTCGATCTCGTTGTCGCGCAGCATCTTCTTGGCGATGTGGATGGCGACGAGGGAGGAGGAGCACGCGGTGTCGACGACCAGGGAGCCGCCCTGGAGGTCATAGAGGTAGTTGAGCCGGCTGGCGAGGATCCCCTCCCAGGTGCCGGGGTTGACCAGGTCGGAGTCGTTCTCGATCTCGCTCTGGTAGTTCCCCGCGATCGAGCGGTCCTTGCCGACGTAGATCGCCGTGCGGGAGCCGTAGATCTCCTCGCGGGTCATCCCCGAGTGCTCGATGGCGAGGTGGAGGTGCTTGAGGACGAGTCGGTGCATCGGGTCGATGTAGGTCGCCTCGTGCTCGGGGATGTCGAAGAACCCGGGCTCGAACTGGTCGACCCCGTCGAGATAGGCGCCCTGCTGGTCGCACATCCGGGTGAACAGCTCCTCGGGGTCGTGCCCATAGAAGCGGCTGGCGTCGACGAGGTAGCGGTGGTCGCGCGGGAAGTACTTCCGGCGCGACTGCGGGAACGGCCGGAAGCCGTTGCGGCCGCTGCGCAGCAACTCTTCGAAGGAGAAGAGGTCGGGGGTCCCGGTGTACTCGCACGACATCCCGACGATGGCGATGTCGGTGGGCAGGACCTCCTGCAGATAGCGCCGGCCCTGGTCCTGATCCAGCGCACCGGCGGTGATCTGGGAGAAGAGGTACTGGGCGAGTTCCACTAGCGGGAACCTCCATTCGCGTGAAGAAGCTGCTGGATGGCGGCGATGTCGATCGCCTGGTCGCAGGCGGTGTCCGCGCTCGCCTGGGACTGCTCGACCCACCGCGTCTGGTCGTTGACGGTCGAGCAGGAGAACAAGGTGGTGACGTCGAAGACGTCGGGGAAGACCCGGGCGAGTTCGTCGCCCAGGGTGACGACCGAGACGGAGTCGCCGCCGTATTCGAAGAAGGTGACGTCGGGGTTGTAATCGTCGGGTCCGAGGACGCTCTCCCAGGCCCCGAGGATGGCCGCCCGGATGCGCGCGGTCTCCCGTGGGGGTGCGGCCGCCGGGGTCACCGGAGCGGTCCCGGGAGCCGCGGGAGCGGCGCCGGAGCCCCGGGTCGCCGTCCGGCTCGCCGAGTGGCTCGCCGGACGGTTCGCCGGACGGGGCGAGGGATGGGCGGGGCGACGGGCCGCCGGACGGCGGGGCTCGGCGGCGAAGAGCGGGCTGTAGCCCTGTCCGCCGTCGCGCAGCCGGAACATCGAGGCACAGCGTTGGCCGCTCGTGACGAATCCGTGCAGCAACGGCAACCCCTCCTTCGGCCCGGTCTTGAGGAACATCTCGTCGGATAGATCCCGGGCCATGCCCACTTCGGACCATCCGGACAGGCTCAGGCAGCGGAACCGCCCCGTGGTGGCCGGATCGGCGCTCTCGGCGAGCCCGGAGAGGTAGGCGTTGGCGGCGCTGTACTCGGCCTGGCCCATCGCGCCGATGTAACCGGCGACCGAGGACATCAAGACGATGTCCGGGCAGTCGGGGAAGGCCGCGGCGAGGTTGGCGGGGCCCTGGACCTTGCTCGCCATCCGCTCGGTGAACGTCGAGCGGGTCTTGGTGACGAACAGCCCGCTGGCCGCCTCGCCGGCGAAGCAGACGATGTGGTCGGGCGTGGGGATGTCGGCCGCGAGCCGGGTGAGGTCGGTGAGCGCGGTGACGTCCGCGATCGCATAGCGGAAGCCGACCGCGTCGGTGACCGGGCGGCGCCCGCAGCCGATGACGCGCAGGCGAGGGTGGCGCGCGGCCAGCCACTCGGCATACGCCCGGCCGATGCCGCTGGAGGCACCGGCGACCAGGACAGTCGCCTCGTGATCGTCCGCCCACTGACCGCTGGGGAGGGGGATCGGGCGGAACCGGCCGGCGCGCAGCCGGCCGTCCCGCAGGACGTGGATCCCATCGAGGTCGTATGCCGCGAGCGCGTCGATCGAGGCCGGCTCGGCCGGGCCGTCGACGACGGCGACGTCGAAGCGGAACTCGGCGCGCAGGGAGTAGGCGGTGGCGGCGCGGGCCCGGGCGCGGGCGGCGCCGGGCGAGTCCTCGGCATACGCCCCGGGCTCGAGGAGGGTGACCAGACGCACCGGGCTGTGCGAGTGGAGGTGGAGCAGGAGGCGTCCGATGTCGTAACACTCGTCGCCGATGTCGGCGCCGCTGCCACCGCCGACGAGGACGACCTCGCCGACACCGGGCAGAGGATCGGTCGTCGCCAGCACGTCCGCGGCGGTCGTGAGCGCCCGGCCGGGGCCGGCCCAGGTCGATGCGTCGACTCCGTCCAGGACGACGACACCGAGCGTGGGCGCGGCACCCGACCGGACTTCGGGCTCGTGGTCGAATCCGACGCGGTGGAAATCGACCACCGCAGCCCGCTCGCCGACACGGTTCTTCACGCGGTAGCCGCGCACGCTGAGCACGCACTGGCCGCGTTGATCCCACAGGTCGACATCCAGGGTGAGGATGACGTTGCCGCGCTCGTCCTGGGTGAGGTCGCGCTGCACGATGTGGGTGGTGAATTCCGTCCCGGTCAGCTCGGATGCGTGGTAACGGATCCGGTCGCAGAGCCAGGGAAGGAGGATCTCCCCTCCGCCCATCAGGTCGTTCATGCCGTTGAGTGCGGCGTCGACCAGGGGCGGATAGAAGTGGTAATCCGCGAACTCGCCGGCGTGAGCGCGCGGAGGGGCGAGGGCGAGGATGCCGCGGGTGCGGTCCTCCTCGCAGTGGAGCGTCGTCACGACGCTCCAGCGGGTCGAGACCGACACGGACGCGTCGTCCCCGACGAGGGTGGTGACGGGGATGTCGGCGAGACCGTCGACGGCCGGGGCGGCATCGGTGAGGGGCTCGAGCCATTCGGTGGGGGCGAGCTTGAAACGCACCCAGGGGATCCACTCCCCGTCACCCTCCCGGGCGCTGACCTCGCCGGCGAGGCTGTCGTGGGAGACGGCGGCGAGGATCTCGAGACGGGGGTGTGTGGCGGTGAGGGGACGCAGGATGGTCAGGTCGACGACATCGTGCGAGACGAGGTCGAGGGGGCTGCCGTCGAGGAGCCGGGAGAGGATCTCGAAGACGCTGGTCCCGACCATGAGCGGGACCCCGCCGACGCGGTGCTCGGCGATCTCCCAGTCGCGGTGGGTCTCCACGGGGAAGATCGCGCTGCGCACCCCCAGCGCCGTGTGCGGGCGCGTCGCCGGCTTGGCGAAGGTGTTGCCCTCGACGGGATACCAGTAGCGGTCGAGGGTCAACGGCAACTCGGCCGGAGGGCCCGGGCGGCGCGATCCGCCGCCGACGACGACGTGGGCGTGGGTGCCGGTCATCCCGAACGACGAGATCCCCGCCAACGCCGATCCGGGCAGCGGTTCGGCCTCGGTCGGGACATAGAACGGCGAGGTCGCCAGGTCGATCCCGTCGGCCGGCGAGACGAACGCGGCATGCGGGGGGACGACGCCGGTGCTCACCGAGCCGAGGGCGACCGCGAGGGAGAGCAGGCCCGAGGCCGCGTCGAGG
Source organism: Nostocoides sp. (assembly GCA_039812345.1). Taxonomy (GTDB): domain Bacteria; phylum Actinomycetota; class Actinomycetes; order Actinomycetales; family Dermatophilaceae; genus Nostocoides_A. The sequence continues at coordinate 6,994 of JBDIAJ010000016.1, forward strand.
TGGCCGACGTTGACCTTGGGCGCGACGAGCGCGACCGAGGAGCGGGCGACCGCGGAGAGGGTCCGGGTGCCGCTGAGCGCCTCGATCTCGACGGCGTCGCCGACCGCGGTGCCGGTCCCGTGGCTGACCAGGAGCCCGAGCCGGTGCGGGTCGAGCCCGAACCACGCGTCGTCGACGACGTCGCGCTGGGCGGCCGGGTTGGGCGAGGCCATGGTCGCGGTCCGGCCGTCCTGGCCGACCGCCCACCCGTGGACATATCCGTATGCCGATCCGCCCCGCCCCGGCCCGCCCGCGTCCTGCGCCCGGCGCAGGACCATGGTCACGACCCCCTCGCCCATCGACGCCCCGTCGGCGGCCTTGTCGAAGGCCCGGGTGCGGGAGCGTTCCGAGACGACGTTGACGGCGGCGCTGCCGCGGACCCCGGGGTCGAGATAGAGGTTGGCGGCGGTGACGAGGGCGACGTCGATCCGGCCCGCGGCGAGCTCGCTCGCGGCGAGGGCCGCGGCATACAGCGAGGAGGAGCACGCCGTGTCGACCATGACGGCCGGGCCGTGGAGGTCGAGGTGGTGGCTGATCCGCGCGGCGATGCCGGAGTGGAGGGTTGCCATGAGATCGGGGGCGGAGCCGTGCGCGCGCTGCAGATCGGCATACATCCGTTGCTGGAGGCCGTTGCAGCTGGCGTAGACGCCGACCCGCACGCCGGCCAGGGCGCCGGTGAGCCCGGCGTCCTCGACCGCCCGGACGCTCGAGAGCAGGCACCACCGCTGGAACGGGTCCATGCTCGCGGCGACCCGCGCGGAGATCTTGAAATAGCGGTGGTCGAAGGCGTCGATCGCCTCGAAGTAGCCGCCCTCGTAGTGGTCCTCGGGCGAGGTGGCGAGGGAGGCATCGGTGAGGCGGGCCGCGGGGAAGGACCGGGTGTTGGTCCGGCCCGCGACGAGGGCCTCCATGAGGGCATGGAAGGAGGGCGCCCCCGGGACCGACACGTCGATCCCGAGGACGGCCAACGGGGGCGTCATCCGGGCGGCTCCTAGCGAGTCTGGTGGCGAGCGTCGGGCGGGCGTCAGGCGGCGAGGCGCTCGGCGCGCCACCGCAGGTGGGCGATCTTGCGTGCCTTCGTCTCCTCGTCGACGGCCTTGATGGTCAGGACCCGGTCGACGATGTCGAGGATCTTCGCCGGCTCCTGGGCCTTGCCGGACATCGCCCGCAACTCCTGGTAGGAGGGGATGACGGTCTCCTTGTAGAGCGTCTCGTCCTGCTGACGGTTCTTCGTCGTCACGATGACGCCGAGGGCGTGTGCGGCGAGGTCGTACTCGCCCTCGATCGTGCGGACGTGGCGCAGCTCGTGCGCGGCCCGCGCGATGCCGTCCGGCGTGCCGACCGGGAAGTGCCGGACCTGCGTGAGGTCGGACATCCGGGCCAGCATCCCGGTCGAGGACAGGTCGAGGAAGACCTGGCTGCCGTGGTTGTAGGCGTGCGCGACGCAGTCGGCCCAGAGCACGGGCGAGACGACCTGCTCGATCAGCTCGGCGGTGATGTCGTCCCCGGGGCGGTATGCCGTGGCCGTCCGGTTGGCGATGACCGTCGGGCCGAAGTGGGCGAGCGGGATGCGGGCGGCGGGGTCGGCACGCAGGCCCTCGGCCGCGGCGTCCATGAGCGGGGTGTGGAAGGCGCCGGTGACCTTGAGCGGGACGGTGGCGATGCCGGTCCGCTCGACCAGGGTGGCGAGGGCGGCCGTCGTCCCCGAGACGACGATCTGCTTGGCGCTGTTGCGGTTGGCGACCCAGACCCCGTCGACGCCGTCGACCAACGCGTCGAGGTCGGCGGGCGGGTTGACGACGGCCCGCATCCCCATCGGCTCGCCGGCGGCGATCGCGTCGAGCATGGCCTGGCCGCGCGCCTGGACGAAGCGGGCGACGGTGGCGACGTCGAGGCCGAGCCCGATGCCGATGGCCGCGACCTCGCCGACGCTGTGGCCGATGACATAGCGGGGGACGAGGCCGAGTTCGCGGCGGACGACGGCATACGTCGCGAGGGAGCCGACTGCGGAGATGAGCTGGGCCTTGAGGGTGTCGGAGGGGACGCCCTCGTCGAGCCAGTGCCGGATCGGGCCGACGGCCTCCTCGGCCTGGTCCCAGACGGCGACGGCGTCCGCGTCGGTGCGCCACATCGCGACGGTCTCGGCGCTCGGGATCTCGCCCTGACCGGAGAGGAGCATGGTGATCTTCATTCAGTTCTCCTGCGTGCGCGCGTCGACGAGGGTCGCCAGGTCGGCGACGGTGAAGTGGGTGAAGAAGTCGGAGAACTTCAGCGTCACGCCGAGGTCGGCGCGGACGGCCTCCTTGACCTCGACGAGCTGGAGCGAGTCCAGCCCCAGGTCGAAGATGTTGTCGTCGGCCGTGACGCCGGCGACGCCGACCGTCCTGGCGACGAGGCCGGCCAGGTAGTCCTGGACCTGCTCGGGGGTGCGGACGTCAACTGCAGGCACGAAGGGCCTCCTCGGATGCGATGGCGCGTGGGGCGCCGGACGGGACGGATGGGACGGAAGACGGGGCGAGCCGGTCGGCATACGACTCGAGGAACGTGGTGAGCGCGTCGGGTGGGAGATCGCGGGCGGTGAGGGTCGCGTGCTGGGTCTCGCCGCACTGATAGAGGGAGACGTGGAGGTCGTACTTGACGTCGCGATAGCCGTCGTCGGGGACCAGGTGGGCGGCGATCGCGGGGTGGATGCGACGGGCGACGAGGCTCTCCCGCTTGTAGTCGAAGACGACGGCCACCGACGCGGCCCGGGTGAGCGGGTCGGCGGGGGCGGGCGCCGGCGCCGGGTCGGCGGAGGCGATCGCGAGCCGTCTCGCGAGGTCGGCGTGGTCCGTCGCGGTGCCCGCGCTCAGCGCGAGCGGCTGGAGCCGGACGAAGTTGCCGACCGACCGGAGCGCGCCGATCGGCCGGCCGGCGAGGGCGGTGGCGACGACGACGGTGTCGAGGCCGAGCCACGACGCGAGGGCGGGCACGAACGCGGCGAGCGACTGCGCGAACGTCGGTATGCCGTGTGTCGCGATCGCGCGTTCGGTCACCGTCACCCCACTCCCCGGCGTCCGGTGGGCGGCCAGCGCGGCGAGGAAGGCGCCCGCGGCGGCCGGCGTCGGGAGCCACGGCGACAGGTCGGCGGTCAGCTGCGGCGCCCCGGGGGCGGGGGCGTCGCGGGCCTGCGGGCCGGGAAGCGCGATGACCTCGCCGGTGACATAGGCCTCGAGGACCGCACGGAGGATCAGGCTCAGGCTGATCCCGTCGGCGAGGGCGTGGTGGACGTTGAGGAAGAGATGCGGGCGACCCGGGGCGTCGAGGTCGATGACGGCCGCCCGGACGAGGACGGGATCGGTGACCTCGATCCGGCGGGCCTCGGCCAGGGCGGACAGCTCGCTCGGGTGGGCGCGGAGCCGTTCGACCACCGGCGCCGACGCCGAGGTGAGCCGGGTCAGGGACCGGCCGGATCTGGCATACGTCGTGCGCAGGGCGGGGCTGGCGGCCAGGACGCGGCGGGTCGCTTCGACGAGCCGGGGGATGTCCACCGGCTCGTCGAAGCGGACGAACACGGGGACGTTGTAGGCCCCCGGTTCGTCGGCGGCCAGACACGCGACGACGATGTCGCGCTCCGGGCCGATCACCTGCGCGCCACTGATCTCAGGCGACATCACGCAGGACGCTCTCGAGGGGCTGGGAGAGGAGGGCGGTCATGTCGAGGGGGATCCCGGCCTGGTCGAGCTGCCAGATGGCGTCCATCGCGGCGAGGGAGTCCCCGCCGAGGTCGACGAAGGTCGCGTCGGCCTGCGTGTCGTCGGGAACGAGCCGGGCGAAGACCTCGCGGGCCCGCTCCTGGCGGGGGTTGCTCAGGCCGGCGAGCCGGACCAGCTCCCGCGTGTCGGTCTTGCCGTTGTGGGTCAGCGGGATCGCGCCGACCTGGGTGACCGTGGGGACCATGTAGTGCGGGAGGGTGGCGCGCAGGTGCGCTCGCAAGCCGGCGACGCTGGTGCAGGCGGTGACGAACAGGCGCAGCTTCCCCTCGTGGGCGACGGCGAAGACCCGGCCGATGGACTCGGTCCCGCTCGCGGCGAAGGCGAGCGCGGCCTCCTCGATCTCGAAGAGGTCGATCCGGAAGCCGGAGACCTTGACCTGGCGGTCGGCCCGGCCGACGAAGGTGCACACGCCGTTCTCGTCCATGTCGACGATGTCACCGCTGCGGTAGTGCGGTTCACCGTGCAGCGAGACCATCGCCCGTGCGGTCTCCTCGGGCTGGTCGCGGTAGCCGCGCATCAGGCCGGTGCCACCGATCACGAGTTCCCCCTGGCCGCTGCCGTGCGCGACACCGTCGGTGTCGAGAATGTGCACGCACGTCCCGCGCAGGCCCGCCCCGATCGGGACATCGGCGCCGTCGGCCAGCTCCGTGACCTCGTGCATGGTCGCGAAGACCGTTGTCTCCGTGGGCCCGTAGGCGTGGAGGACCCGGGTCCGGCCGAGAGCTGCGCGCACATGCCGAGGAGATACGCGTTCGCCGCCGAACAGGACGAGGCGGAGGTGGTCGAGTGCCTCGGGGCTGCGGTCGACGAGGAGGTTGAAGACCTGCGTGGTGACGAAGAGGACGTCGACCCCCGTCAATATCTCATTGACGACCGCCCGGTCGAGGACGTCGTCGAGCTCGAGGACGGCGATGGTCCGGCCGTTGACGAGGCTGCCGATGATCTCGTAGATGCACGCGTCGAACTGGAGCGCGGCGAGGTGCGCGATGGTGTCGCCCGGATAGATGCCCGGGAGGTCGGCGAGGTAGTGCAGGCCCCGGTCGACGATCTCGACCGCCTTCGGGTCGCCAGTGCTGCCGGAGGTGAAGATGACATAGGCGAGGTCGTCGTCGGCCCGGGTGGGCAGGGGCACCGCGGGGGCGTCCGCGGCATACGCGAGGGCGGCGGCGAGGCCGGGCACGATGACCGCTGGGCGGGTGCGGGCGCGGATCGCGGCGACGCGGGAGGCGGGGTAGGCCGGGGGGACGACGCAGAAGGCGGCACCGGCGCGCAGCGTCGCGATCATCAGGAGGATGGCCTCGATGTGGTCGTCGGTGTCGAGTTCGACGATCTCGTCGCGACCGGCGCCGCGGGCGATCAGGCCGCGGGCGATGGCGGCGGTCTCGGCGTCGAGTTCCGCGGCGGTCCACGTCCGGTCGCCGTGGCGGAGGGCGAGCCGCCCGGGGTCGGCCGTGAGCGCGGCGTCGATGCGGGCGGTCAGGCTCATGCGATCTCCTGGAGCGAGTGGGTGCACAGGGCGAGGACGTCGTCGAGCACGGCCTCGGCGACCGCGTCGGGGAGCGCCGCGCGGTCGAACTCGGCCTGGACGACCAGGTCGGGGCCGTCGACGGCGACGCGGACATAGAGAGGAAACTTCGGGAAGCTGTCGACGGGCACGAATCGCCCGGCGCGATAGCCGAACTGCTCATAGGAGAAGACCGCAGCCGGGACGTCCGCGAGCGGGGCGTCGAGATCGAGGATCGGGTCGGCGCTCGACGCCATGAGCGTTCTGGCCGCGGCGTCGGGGTCACCGCTGGCGGGCGCGTCGTGGTGGCGGAGGAGGGGGAAGTTGCCGACCGCGTCGGCGAGGCCGAGGCTCCAGCGCCAGTTGCCGACGGCGGCGTAGTCGGTCCCGGGGAGATGGGTGTGAAGGGCCGCCTCGAACGCCGCCTGGGCGGCGATCCGCGGGAGGACGCGGCCGGCGCGGGCCCGCGCGGTGAGCGCGGCGGCGGGGGCGACGCGGCCCACGCGGCCGACGCGCGGGACGCCGACGGGGGGCGTGGGCTTGGGGTGCGTCCAGGCGCCGGCACGGAGGTGCGGGTGTTGCGCCTCACGCTCGGCGACCAGGTCGTATGCCGCGAACGCCCTCTCCGCGCTCGCCACCGGCGCCGGCACCCCGAGCAGGTGCTTCTCGAAGACCGCGATCCCGACGCCGTCGATGGCGATGTGGTGGAACTCGATCGCGAGGTGGCGGGTGCCGGCGTGGTCGACGACCCGCGCGGTGAGTGGGGCGGCGGCGTCGCGCAGGTCGGGCTGGTGCCGGGGATCGATGCAGTCGGCCGCGAGGTCGTCGACCTGGCCGCCGTCGGCGACCGCGAGGTCGGCGGCGAGCATCGGGTCGTGGGCCTGGGTGAAGGCGTCGGCCGCGGCGTCGTAGCCGAACCGGGCCGACAGCGTCGGGCAGGCGCCGACGGCCGCCCGCAGCCGCGCCGCGATCTCCGCCACCGTCGCCTGCGGGTCCGGCCAGGCGACGACGAACGGCAGCCGGTAGCACGCCACCCCCTGGGCGACGAAGATCCGCTGCTGGACCGCCGTCAGCCCCGCCCGGGCCGTCACGCGGCGACCTCGACTCGTCCGCCCGATGCCGGGACGTCCTCGACGCACCGGAACTCTTCCGGCGCGAACCGGGACTCGGAGTCGCGCACCCGGAGCGCCAGGTCGATCAGGGTCTGGGTCTCGGACGGCGAGTAGAGGTCGTCGGCGACGGTGATCTCCAGCGTGCGGGCCTCGCCCGTGACGACGAGGGTGAACAGGAGGGCGAACTTCGTCCGGGCCGGGAAGTCGACACGGCGGACCAGGCTCGACGGCAGCGCCGCGTCCTCCCGCACGACGTGGAAGACGACCGGCATCGGCTGGCCCGGGTCGAGCGCGAGATCGCCGAGGGTGGCCGCCTGACCGGCGAGCAACCGCCGCGCGCTCGCCCGCACGACACTCGGGTCGTCGACGTCGTAATGCGCGGGGAGCATCCGGGCGAGGTTGCCGACCAGCCGATCGCTGCCCGGCACCGTCCGTCCGTGATGCACCGACCCGATCACGCCCGCGCGCTCCTCGGTGAACGCCGCGACGATCTCGGTCACCGTCGCGAGCTCGGCGGCGAGGTCGATCTCGGCTCCCGTGCCCCAGCCGAGGCGCGCCTGCCGGTGGCCGCCGCCCGGGAGACCCCGTCGCCCGGTGACGGCGCGGGCGGGCGGGGCGGATCGCCATACGTCCAGAGCGGCGGTGCGCGCCTGGTCGAGGCGCGGCGCGAGCAGTGCCCACGGGGTGCTGGGCTGGGGCGCGGCGCCGGTGAGTTCGGCGTCGAGGTCGGCGAGGAGGTGGGCCAGACCGAAGTGGTCGAGCAGGAGGTGATGGACGTTGAGATACACGGCCAGGTCCGCACCGATCTGGGCGACCGCGACGTCGGCGAGGTGCGCGGGCGCCCGCAGGGTCAGGCGGCGCGGGTCCCGGATCTCCTCGTATGCCGACCCGCTCACCTCCCGCACCAGCGTCGCGGCCGCTCGGGGACGGAGCACGACCCCGTCGCGGGAGAACCCGAGCGCGGCGGCGAAGGCCTCGTGCCGGGTCAGGACGCGGCCCACCCGGGCGGCGAGCGCGGAGCGGGTCAGGCCGAGGGCGGGGTCGACGACGAAGGCGAACTCGACGGCATACGGGTCGTCGGCGGCGTGCCGGAAGGCGTCGATGAAGATGTCGTTGAGGTGCGGCAGGGTGACCACCGCCTGCGGGTCGTATGCCGATCCCTCCCCCGCGGACGCCCCCGTCCCGCCGTCCCTCGCCTGGGCGGCGGTGCCCGCCACGGCGTGCACCTCACCGGCGGTCTCCCACCCATAGAACGCCTCGACGCCGACCCGAACGCCGAAGCGCTCGCCGAGGCCTTCGAGGATGGCGAGGACGTCGAGGGAGGAGATCCCGAGGTCGCGCAAGTGCTCATGCGCCGGGGCGGCGAGGATCCGGCTGAGCGGATCCGCGTCCTCGGCGACGTCGGGTGCCGGGTCCGCAACCGGGGGGGTGTTTCGGCCGACGGGCCCGACGCTCCAGTCCTCGGCGCCGCCGGCCTCCGCGGCCAGGCACTCGCCGACGACTCGGGCGAGGGCATCGGCATACGCGCTCAGCAGGGCGGGCGCCCCGGTGGCGGCATAGGCCTCCAGCACGACGTCGGTGCCGTCGGCCTGGACCTGGACGTGCCGCGGGTACTTCACGACGTAGTCCCCGAGGCGGACCGCCTCGATGACCCGATGGCGGCCGGCGGCCGGCGGCTGCGAGAGGGAGACGAGCAGCTGACCCGGCGTCGCCGCAGCGGGCGGCCGGGCCCCGGCCCAGGTCGCCACGACGTCCTCGAAGGCGCCGCGGACGTAGTCTCGGCCGGCGCCCGTCGCGGTCGCGCCCACGCTGAGGTAGGTCGTCGCGTTCCCCGCTCGGGACGGCCGCGCCGCGGTCAGTCGGGTGCTGACGACAGCGCCGATCGCGTTCTCCCCCAACCTTTCCCCTGCGGCCCAGTAGATCGCGAACGGGCTCGCTCCGGCCGCCCGGGCGGCCTTCGCCACCGCGTCCGCCTGGGCGGTGGTCAGCGCCAGGCGCACGTGCGTCCCCGCGGCCGGCCGCCCCTTGGGCACCAGCGTCTCGTATGCCGCGTGCTCAACTCCCGCGCCTCCCTCCAGGCCCGCTCCGTCTGCCGGGGCCGACGCCTCGTCCGCGACCGGCCACGGCCACTCCGGCGACCCGGGGATCGCCTCCCCCGCCAGCGCGAGGTCGAGATCGGCGAGGAGGGCCTCGAGCGAGTCGGCATCGAGGACGACGTGGTGACCGAGCAGGTGCAGCGTGCGTCCGGCGGCGTCGAGGTGATAGCGCAGCAGCGGGCCACCCCGGGTGGCGAGGATGCTCTGGTCAGCGAGCGAGTCCGACGCGGCATACGCGCGGAGCCACTCCGGCGCCTCGATCACCTGCGCCGCAGCCACCTCTCCGTCCGGGCCCGGCACCGGCGTGTCGACGGCGACGAACACGCCGTCCTCGCGGACGATTCGGGCGCGCAACGACGGCCAGGCGCGCAGGGTCGTCGCCAGTGCGGTCTCGGCCCGCCCGACGGCCACCGCGGGCAGGGTGATCGCGACATAGACCCCGAAGTCGGCGCCCCGCAGCTCAGCCCGCAACAACTCCTGGTCGTGCTGCTCGAGACGGGATCGCACCATGGGCTCCTTCTCCGCGGCGCACCGGCGGGCACCGATGTCGGCCGGTAAGATCCCCTGGTCGCGCCGCCTCGGACCGCACCCCCACCCCCGTCCGTATGCCGAGACACGCCTCGGCCTCGCCGCTCGCCTCCACCCCCGAACACGTCGACGGGCAGAGACACGCCGTCCGTGCTGTGCGCGGACGGCGTGTCTCTGCCCGTCGACTGGGGTGGGCGCCCCGGCGGATCAGCTGAGCTTGATCGAGTAGATGTTGTTGTTGAACTTGATCAGCTGCTGGTCAGCATCCTGGTAGCGGGCGAACCCGATCCCGGTGAACGATGTTCCCGTGTAGCCCTTCATGTCGCAGTGGTTGCGGGTGTAGAACGAGCTGGTCTTGCCCCCGAAGCCGAATGCCGCGAGGTTCGTCACGCCGAGATCGAGGTTGCCGGTGGACGTCGTGCAGGCGCGGCTGGCCTTGATGGTCAGCGTCGCGCCACTCGAGTCCCAGCCGGACTTGTCGAACAGCCGAGCGAGGACGAGCAGCGGGGCGCGGCCCGTCGAACCGGCCCGGTCGGCGTCGGCGAGGCTGGCGAAGCAGCCGAGGCTGCGCCCGTCGGTGGTGACGACGCAGTGGCGCGGCTGCGGCCGTTCCTGGGCTGCCTGGGCGGGTGCGGCCACGGCGAGGCCACCGACGACGGTGACGGCAGCGGCGGCATACGACATGGTTCGGAACATGGGTTCCTCCCCCTCCTGATGGTTGAGCGGAGGACCGTCGACGGTGGTCGTCGGTCCAGCGGACGCCCTCGACCATGCCATCCCCCAACGACCCCGTCCTGGACGAGCGGTTGGTTGATCCATTAACCACATTCCGCCTCGGCCCCCGAAATTCGCGGCGGCTGACACACCCGTGACCCAGCGTGGACCCTCGGCATGACCCGGCTGCGCCCCCACCGGCTTGGTCTGTGACGGACCGAGGCGGTAGCCGGCTGACACCACGGACCTGCCCATCGCACCCGGGCCCCGCTCTGGTCGACCTGATCGACACCCGCGTCCGTGCGTTCGCCGAGAAGTGCGCCGCCTCTACCCGGCGGCTGTCGCTTGCCAGCGTGATGGGACCACCGTGTTGCCATGAGGATGGGACCACGTGGGGGTGTGTGTGAGCATCACTGGTGGTGTTGGGTTGGGTCAAGGGGGGTGCGCGGGGTCGTGTGGCGTTGGCGGTAGGAGGAGGCCTTCGATGATGAGGGTGTGGGCGCCGGAGGTGAGTCGGTCGATGGCGGACTGTGCCAGGAGGGCGTCGCTGGTCATGGTCAGCCATTCGGAGGGTTCGCGGTTGGAGGTGATGATGGTGCTCGCGCGGCGGTGGCGTTCGACGACGAGTTCGTAGAAGTCGTTGGTTTGGGTGGCGTCCAGGGCGCGGAGGGCGAAGTCGTCGAGGATGAGGACGTCGACGCGGGCGAGTTTTCGGAGTTCGGCTTCCAGGGTGTTGTCGAGGCGGGCGGCGCGCAGTCTGGTGAACAGCTTGTCCGCGCGGGCGGCGTGCACGCTGCGGTGGCGCCGGATCGCGATGTGGCCCAGCGCGGTGGCGAGGTGGGCCTTGCCGACGCCGACGGGTCCGAGGAGCAGGGCGTTGTTGCCGGCCTCGGTGAAGGCCAGGGTGGTCAGGTCGGAGAGCAGGGCCCGGTCGTAGGTCAGGTCGTCCAGTTCGTCCCAGGAGTCCAGTCGCATGGCGGGGTCCAGGCCTGCGGTGCGGGCGCGCAGCATCGCCGAGCGGGACTCGCGGCGGGTGATCTCGTCGTCGAGGATGAGTTGGAGGAACGCGGCGTGGCCCATCTTGCGGGTTCGGGCCAGGGCGAGTCGTTCGGGCAGGGTCTGGGTCATCTGCCCGAGTTTGAGGGCTTTGAGGGTGCGGGTCAGGTCGACTCCGACGGGGTCGAGGGGTCCGGTGCGGGCCACGGTGTCGTGCAGGGTGGTGTTCATGAGGGTTCTCCTTCGGGTGCGGGCGTGGTGGCGGCCTTGCCGCCGGGGAGCAGGGTGAGCCGGGCCGGTGCGGGTTGGCCGTACTCGGCGGGGTCGCGGGCGAACCGGCCTGCAGGGGTGCCGGCCGCGGCGGGTAGGGCGGGTTCGTTTGTCTCGCAGGCGCGGTCGAGCATTGAGGCGATCTTGCCGACGGCGACGACGTCGAGGTCGAGGGAGCGTGAGCAGGCTTGGTCGACCGGGCCGGGTCCGTAGCGGCGGACCAGGCCCAGGAGTCGGTACACCGCGCGCATCCGGGTCCAGGGCAACGGGTCGTCCAGGATCCGCTCGGCGTAGATGCCGATGTTGGGGCCGTGGCCGGCGCAGGTGGCGACCAGTGCGGCCAGGTCCCGCAAGGCGTAGCCGGCTTTGTGCTCGGGCAGGTCGGCCCGGTCGGTGGACCGCTGCCCTGGTGCCTGGCGGGGGTGGGTCTTGACCAGGCGCCCGCCGCCGGTGCCGGTGGTGTAGAGCGTGACGAGCTCGCTGTCGGCGCGGGCGTCCAGGTGCTGGCCGAGGAACTGCTCGGGCACCGAGTACAGCGCCTTGGCGACCTCGACGTGGTAGTCGCGGTGGACCTTGACCCGGGTGAAGACGGGCTGGTCGTACGGGGCCGGCACCGGCAGCAGCACGGGCAGCTCGAGGCCGGTGAACACCTCCAGGGGACGGGCCTGGGTCGTGCCGTGCTTGCGCATCCCGGCCCGCCCGGAGCACCACGCCTGCGCACGGGCCTGCGCGTCGGCGAGGTCGGTGAAGTCCTCCCCGGCCCAGAAGCTGCCGCGCACGTACTGGACCGCCCGTTCCACCCGGGGTTTGTCCTTGGGTGAGCGGACCCGGGCGGGGTCGGTGGCGAACCCGGCGTGCTGGGCGTAGTCCAGCCACCCCACCGACAGGGTCGGGTTGACCGCGTCCGGGTCGGTGACCACCGCCTTGAGGTTGTCCGGGATGAGGACCTTGAACACGCCGCCGAAGAAGGCCCACGCGGCCTCGCAGCCGGCGATCACCGCGGTCAGGGTCTGTGCGTAGGTGAGCCAGACGAACATGTGCCGCGAGACCACGGCGGTGAAGATCAGCGCGTGCACCTTCCGGCGCCGCCCGTCCACCGGGTCGAGCAGGTAGCCCATGTGACCGAAGTCGACCTGCAGCTCCACGCCCGGCTCGCCGTCATCGACCCGGACCGTGGTCTCCTTGGCCCGGTAGCCGCACCGCTGGGTCGCGAACCGGTGCAGCGTCCGGTAGGGCACCACCACCCCGCGCCGGGCCAGCAACTCCTCGATCTTGACGATCGACAACGGCCTCGCGTCCTGGCCCGCACCCGTGACCCACGCGGTGATCGACTCCTCATGCGCGAGCAGCAACTCCCAGGACGCGCCGTGCCCACCCGGGCGGGCCGGGCGCACCGCCGCGAGGACCGCGCCGACGAGCGCGTCATCGACCGCGGACCACCCCGCCGAGCGGTCAAGCCCGGCCTCCTGGGCGGCCTGCACGTACCGGCGGGCGGTCTTACGGTCGACCCCGGCCCGCTCGGCGACGGTGCGCAGACCCGCACCCCCGAGCCACCCGCGTAGCACTTCTCGCACCTCGATCACGCTGACCTCCCTGAATCCCATACCCGCTGAACCTCCACGTCGACGACGCTGACGAGGCGATCCAACGAACGATCACAGGACCCACCCCACAGGCGCACCGGGTGGTCCCATAACTGGCAACCCAAGTGGTCCCATGAACCTGGCAGAAAACCGCTCAGAGCGGTCCCATGCTCATGGCAGGCGACAGCGGCCATGAAGGTCCTGCTCACCGACGCCGCCGGACTGAGCGCCTACCCCTGTCTGTCAGCCTTGGGGTGAGACACCTCGATGAGTCGGGGAGTGTGTCGTTTGACGGGGCGAGGAGTTGAGGTTCCACTGATGACTATGACCACGGCTGATCTTCCGGCCCAGCCTCCTGAGCGAGTGTCCGGCCACACCATCGCGCCCGACTACTCCGACCTCCGACCCGCACGCCGCGCGAAGAACCTCACCCTCACCGCCGCCGCGATCACGGTTGCGAGACCCAGCCGAAGGCTGGGCCATTGCACGAGCGACCTCCCACAGAGCCAGGGCACACGAAGCAGAGCCATGGCCACCCTTGCACTGCTCGGCCGATCACGCATCCGGAGGCGCCGCACCGGACGAAGTTGAGGCGCGCCCGTATGATGAACGGCGATCCCCGCTCGTATCCGAAAGGCCGTTCCCGTCATGTCCGATGCCGCCCGACGCCTGTCCCTGCCCGCAGGAACCGCGGTCGTCGACACGCTGACGGCGCAGAACGTCCTCCTCAACGGCCCGAGCGGCGTCATCGCCGTCAAGACCGACGACGGCGTCGAGCGCGATCTGACCTGGGTCCCCGATGCCGACGTCGAGGTCGAGTTGATCCAGCGTGACTCCCCCGCCGGCCTCGCGATCATCCGGCACTCGACCACCCACATCATGGCCCAGGCGGTCCAGAACCTCTTTCCGTCCGCGCGGCTCGGGATCGGCCCGCCGACCGCCGAGGGCTTCTATTACGACTTCCTCACCGACCACAACTTCACCCCGGACGACCTGGTCGCCCTCGAGGAGGAGATGCGCCGCCTCGTCGGGGAGGGGCAGCTCTTCCGTCGCCGGGTCCTCGCCAGCGTGGGCGCCGCCGAGGCCGAGGCGACTGACGAGCCGCTGAAGCAGGAACTCATCGCCACCCACCCGGTGCCGTGGCGCTTCGCCGGCGACCCCTATGGTGACGACGCGCTCTCCTATTACGACAACCTGTCGTATGACGGGCAGCGCAAATGGACCGACCTGTGCCGCGGCCCGCACGTGCTCGACACCAAGTATCTCGGCGTCTTCACCCTGACCCACGCCGCGGCGGCCTACTGGCGCGGCGATGAGAAACGCCAACAGCTGCAACGCATTTACGGGACCGCCTTCCTCGATCGCAAGGCCCTGAAGACCTACCTCACCGAGCGCGAGGAGCGCCTCAAGCGCGACCACCGCAAGCTCGGCGAGGAACTCGACCTGTTCACCTTCGACCCCAACGTCGGCAAGGGCCTGCCGCTGTGGCTGCCGAACGGCACGATCATCCGCGACGAGTTGGAGAAGTGGGCCCGCGAGACCGAGCGGTCACTGGGCTACAAGCGTGTCGTCACCCCGCAGCTGGCGAAGGAGGACCTCTACTACCTCTCCGGCCACCTGCCCTACTACACCGACGACATGTATGCCCCGATCGCCATCGAGGAGGAGGTCTACTACCTCCGCCCGATGAACTGCCCGCACCACCACATGGTCTACCGGGCCCGGCCGAAGTCCTACCGCGACCTGCCCTACAAGCTCGGCGAGTACGGCACCGTCTATCGGTTCGAGAAGTCCGGCCAGCTCCAGGGCCTGATGCGCACCCGCGGGTTCACCCAGAACGACGCGCACATCTACTGCACCGAAGACCAGGCGGAGGAGCAGTTCCTCGAGGTCATGCGGATGCACGAGATGTACTACCGCGGCCTCGGCATCACCGACTTCCACATGGTCCTCGCCGTCCGCGACCCGGAGAACACCGACAAGTACCACGACGACGAGGAGATGTGGACCAAGGCCGAGGCGATCACCCGCGGCGCCATGGAGCGCAGCGGGATCCCCTTCGTCCTCGACATCGGCGGCGCCGCCCACTACGGCCCCAAGATCGACTTCATCATCAAGTCGGTGACCGGTCGCGAGTTCGCCGCGTCCACCAACCAGGTCGACCTCTACACCCCCAAGCGCTTCGGCCTGACCTACAAGGCCAGCGACGGCACCGAGAAGCAGCCCGTCGTCATCCACCGCGCACCGCTCGGCTCGCACGAGCGCTTCGTCTCCTTCCTCACCGAGCAGTACGCCGGCGCCTTCCCGTTCTGGCTCGCCCCCGAGCAGATCGTCGTGGTCCCGGTGACCGACACCTTCGACGCGGGCGCGCAGGCAGTCGCCGACGAGCTGTATGCCGCGGGCCTGCGTGCCGAGGCCGACGTCTCGGACGCGCGGATGCAGGCCAAGATCCGGACTCACTCGATGCGCAAGGTCCCGGTGACGATCGTCGTCGGCGGCCGGGAGATCGAGGAGAAAACCGCCGCCGTCCGGCTCCGCACCGGCGGCTCGTGGACCGCGCCGCTCGCCGACGTCAAGGCGTTCTTCCTCGCCGCCCAGGCCGACCGTCGCCTCACCCTCGAGGCGCCCACGGCCTGACCCGGTCAGTCCTCGCTCAGCGTCCGGTCGAAGAGCTGGCGCAAGTGGCCCGGCAGGTGCTGCTCGGGGATGCTCACATCGATCCTCGGCAGGTCGCAGGCGACGCCGTAGCAGAACCGATCGGGGTGGGTCGTCTCCTGAGCGGCCAGGTCGTGGAGCTCCCGGAGGTGACTGCCGCTGAGCACCTCACGCCAGGCGCTCTCGTCCGCGGATGGCAGGTCCGACAACGCCACCTCCCGGCGGACCGTCCGGCCGACCAGGCCTCCACTGCGGGTCACCGCGACGACGCTCTCCCCGGTCGGCGCCGGAGCGCCCGGCGCAGGCGCACCCGGGTCGGCCGGCGGCGGCGTGCCCTCGCCGGCCGTGCCCCCCGGCGCGGGGGTGCTCGACCCGATGACCCCGACCTCGGTCCATGCCGCGGTGACCGCAGCCGCCTGGGCCGAGTCCGCGCCATACAGGCTCGTCGCCGCCGCCTGGGTGAGGCCGGCGAAGGTGGCGAAGTCGCAGTCGGCGGCGATGGATGGGCCGGTCAGCGCGGCATACCAGATCCGCCCGGGCGCCTCCCACGCGTTGCCGCCGATCGTCGTCGCGACGAGATAGAACGCCTTGTTGGGGATGCCGGAGTTGATGTGCACCCCACCGTGGTCCTGGTCGGTCTGGACATAGTCGGCCATCGACGCCGGCTGGGGGTCCTTGCCCAGCTCGCTGTTGTCGTATGCGGTGCCCGGCGCCTTCATCGAGCGCAGCGCCTGCCCGGCGAACTCGCCGATGAGCAGCTCCGCCCCGATCAGCCAATCCGCCTGGTCCGCGCTCTGCCCCAACGCCTTCTGCTTGACCAGGCTGCCGAACACGTCGGACAGCGACTCGTTGAGGGCACCCGACTGGTCCTGATAGAGCAGCCCGGCGGTGTGCTCGGTGACGCCGTGCGCCAGTTCGTGCCCGATGACGTCGATGCTCGCGGTGAACCGCCCGAACACCCGCCCATCACCGTCGCCGAAGACCATCTGTGTCCCGTCCCAGAAGGCGTTGTCATAGCCGCTCCCGTAGTGCACGGTCGCCCGCAGCGGCAGCCCCTTGTCGTCGAGGGAGTTGCGACCGAACGCCTCGGCATAGAGATGCCAGGTGTCGCCGAGCCCGTCATAGGCCTCGGTGGCGGCGACGTCGTCGGTGGCCGGGTCGCCCTCGCCCCGGACCTTGGTCCCGGGCAGGTCCTCGGTGTTGTGCGCGTCGCTGATCAGCCGCTGCGGGCCGCCGTCGAGGGTGCTTCGGGCGACCCGCGGCTTCCGGACCGCCGGGCCCGTGTCGCCCTGGGCGCGCCGCTGCCGGAAGCGTTCGTCCGCGGTGAGTGCCTGCCGCGCGTGCGCGGCGATCTCCTCGTCCGACGACTGCGTCAGTCGCTCGAGGACATAGGGCGGGATGATCGAGCAGCGGATCTGGTCCATGATCGACAGTCTCACAGAGCCCACCGACAGCCGCCTGTTGTGCGTCCGCGGATTCTCAGCCGCCCCACTTGGCCGCCATCGCCAGCACCACCCGAGCGTTGCGGTTGGTCGCCCGGCCGACCACCTTCTCGATCGCCGCATTCGACGACTTCGCCTCGTGATACGGCAGGTCATAGAGCAGGTGCACGGCCCGCCCGGCGACGATCACCCGCTCCCGATCCCCGCTCAGCGCCTCGATCCGCGCTTGCTCGGCCGGCGCCGGCGCCGCGTCGAGAATGCTCACATAGTGGCCGAACTCGGGCGTATGCCGACCGCTCACCTCCGCCACGTCCGCGGCGATCGCGGCCAGCTCACCCGGGGTGAGGACGAAGGTCGCGACGTCGAATCCCCGGTCCGCCCGCAACACCCGCTCCAGCGCCGCACCCAGCCGCTCCGGGGACCGCATGCGCGACGTCAGCCGGACGTTCCCGCTCTGGATGTGCGTCTCGACTGCGCCGAATCCGGCCTCGGTCAAGGCGGACCGCAGCTGCGCCATCGGATACTGCCGCGACCCGACGTTCACCGCGCGCAGAAGCGCGATCCACGTGCCCATCGTCGACTCCTTCTCGCTCGCTCACCCCGGCCTCGTCGTCGGGTGCGCCTACCCATAGGTGTCACGCGGCCCGCGGCCCCCGGTCACCCCGCGCCGGCCGTGTTTCCACGAGGGTGCGGACGGCCCGACGATCCGCACGTCCCGGACGATGTCGGGGCTCGTCTCCGCGGCGATCCGCGCGAGCAGCTGGCTCTGCAGCAACCGCAACTGCGTCGCCCACGACGTCGACTCGGCCCGCACCACGAGCACGCCGTCGTCGAAGGTGACCGGGACACAGTGGGCCGCCACCTCGGCACCGACGATCTGATCCCAGCGGCCCATCACCGAGCCGATCTCGATGTCGAGTTCCCACCCACGGGCCGCGACCAGACCGTCGAGTGCACTCCCGAGCAGGGTCGGATCGCGCCCGTCCCGGTCGTCCGGGATCTCGGCGGGCCGGCGTCTCGGACGGGGCCGGACTCCCGGCCGCAATCCCCGCTCCGCCGCCGCCGCGCGCATCCGCGACAGCGCCTGGGCCGCCGCGTCCGGCTCCCCCAGCCCCGGCTCCCCCGGCTCGACCGCCTCCGGTCCGACCGTTCCCGCCTCCGGCCCGACCGGCTCATCCCCGACCGTCCCCGGCTCCGCACCCGTCGGCTCCGCCGACCGCCCGGACGGCCGGTCGCTCACCGATCCCCTCCGGCGTCGTCCTCCGGGTCCGCCACCGCTCCCCGGGTCACCCGATGTCGCGTCCCCACCAGCGTCCCGGGGATGTCCTCCTCGACGGCCGCGGTGATCAACACCTGCTCGCAGTCGCCGACGATCCCCGCGAGCCGGCTCCGCCGGCCGCTGTCGAGCTCGGCGAACACGTCATCGAGAACGAGCACCGGGTCCTCGCCGAGGTCATGCCGCAACAGCCGGTAGGCCCCGAGCTTGAGCCCGAGGGCGAACGACCACGACTCCCCATGACTCGCGTAGCCCTTCGCGGGCAGCTCCCCCAGGGTCAGCACGAGATCGTCCCGGTGTGGACCGACGAGGGTGATCCCGCGCTCGATCTCGCTGTCCCGCATGGCCGTCAGCGACGCGAGGAAGGCGTCGGTCAACTCCGGGATCTCCGGGACCACCCCCTCGGCGAGCACCCGCGACATGCCCTCCTCGAGCGACGCCCGATAGGTCGCCTGCGCCTCCGCGGCCCCGTCACTGACGGTCTCGTATGCCGCGGCGAGATACCCGCGCAGATCCGCCAGCAGCCGCAGCCGGGCGTAGACGAGCTGGGCACCGACACCGGCGAGGTTGCCGTCCCACACGTCGAGGGTGTGCAGCGCGCTCGCCCGGGCCTCCTGATCGACGACCCGCTGCCGGGACCCGCGGCGCAGGACGCCCGCCCCCGACTTCAGCAGGGCATTGCGCTGCCGGAGGATCCGGTCGTAGTCGGCGCGCACCCCGGCCCACCTCGGCTGCCGTTGCACCAGGAGGTCGTCGAGGAAGCGCCGCCGCGCGGCCGGGTCGCCCTTGACGAGGGCGAGATCCTCAGGGGCGAACAGCACCGACCGCAACGTGCCCAGCACCTCCCGCGGCCGGGCGACCGGGGAACGCCCGAGCCGGGCCCGATTGGCCCGGCCCGGGTTGAGCTCCAATTCGACCAGCGTCTCGCGGGGGCCCCGCACGACGACCCCGCGCACGATCGCCTGCGCCGCCCCGAACCGGACGAGCGGCGCATCGGTCGCGACCCGATGGCTCTCCAGCGACGCGAGGTAGCCGACCGCTTCGACGAGGTTGGTCTTGCCCTGGCCGTTGGGCCCGACGAAGGTGTGGACACCGGGACCGAGGGCGACCTCGGCGCTGGCATAGCTGCGGAAGTCGACCAGGCTCACATGGCGGACGTGCACCCGGCCGGACCTCCCGCGACCGCGCGCCTCAGGAGGCGCCGTCTCCGGCGCGCTCGGCCGCGGCCTTGGCGGCCGCCTGCTCGCGCAGCGCGACGCCCTCGGCGAGGGTCATCACCTGGTGGCCGCCGAACTGACCGCGCAACGCCGCCACCGCCTGCATGGTCGGGGAGACGAGCTGACGGGAGGCGAACCGGGCGAACAGCGAGGCCGAGATGACCGGCATGGGCACATCGAGCGCGATGGCCTCCTCGACGGTCCACTTGCCCTCACCGGAGTCGACCGTGTAATCGGACACGTCGTTGAGGGTCGGGTTCTCCTCGAGCGCCTTGACCATGAGGTCGAGCAGCCAGGACCGGACGACGGTGCCCCGCGACCACGCCTTGAACGCGCCCGGCACGTTCTTGACGATGTCCTTCTTCTCGAGCAACTCGTAGCCCTCGGCGTAGGCGTGCATGAGGCCGTACTCGATGCCGTTGTGGACCATCTTGGTATAGTGGCCGGCCCCGACGTCACCGGCGTGGACGAAGCCCTCGTCGCGGGGACCCTCGGGGCGCAGGGCGTCGAAGATCGGCATGGCCCGCTCGACGAGGTCGTCGCTGCCCCCGACCATGAGGCCGTAGCCGTTCTGCAGACCCCAGATCCCGCCGGAGACGCCGCAGTCGAGGTAGCCGATGCCCTTCGCCGCGAGGAGTTTCGCGTTCTCGAAGTCGTCCGTGAACCGGCTGTTGCCGCCGTCGATGACCAGGTCACCCTCGGACAGGAGGTCACCGAGCTTGGCCACGGTGTCGCGGGTGATCGCCCCCGCGGCGACCATGGTCCACACGACGCGCGGTGCCTCGAGGGCACCGACCAGGGCCTCGAGCGAGGCGACGTCGGAGACGTCGGGGTTGATGTCGTAGCCGACGACCTCGAGTCCCGCTCGGCGCATGCGCTCGCGCATGTTGCCGCCCATCTTGCCCAAGCCGATCAAGCCCAGCTTCATTGCCCATCTCCTTGTCGTCGAATGGTGAGTGCCGCCACACCACCGGCAACTCTAGGGCCTGGACGCCGGCCGCGTCCGGGGCCTGGTCGGGTGACCGGCCGGACCCGTGGCCGCCGTCCGGTTCAGGAGGTCAGCCGGACGGGCTGCAGGACGTAGCGATAGTTGACCTCGGGGGACCCGTCGACCTCCGCCTGGCCCGTCAGCATGGCGGGTTTGAGCGGCTGGGTGAACGACAACCGGGCATACGGCATGTGGAGGGCGCCGAGACCGTCGAGGAGGAAGGCCGGGTTGAACGCGATCTCCAACTCCGGCCCCTCCACGCTCGCCTCGACCGCCTCGGAGGCCTGCGCATCCTCGCCGGTGCCGGCCTCGATCGCCACCTGGCCATCGCCGAAGCGCAGGCGCACCGGGGTGTTGCGTTCGGCGACGAGCGCGACCCGCTTGACCGCCTCGACCAGATCCGCGGTCTTGACCACGGCCTCGGTCTCGGAGTTCGTCGGGAAGATCTTGGCCACCTTCGGGTACTCCCCGTCGAGCAGCCGCGAGGTGCTGTGCCGCTGCCCGGCCTCGAACCCGACCAGCCCGTCGCCGCCCGCGGCCTGCCCGAGGGCGACGGCCACCGACCCGCCCTGACCGAGGGCCCGGGCCGTCTCGGCGAGGGTCCGTGCGGGAATGAGCGCGACGTGGGAGGAGTCGGCCTCGCTGGGACTCCAGGTGAACTCGCGCATCGCGAGCCGGTAGCGGTCGGTGGCGAGGAAGGTCACCCGATCTCCCTCGATCTCGACCCGGACGCCGGTGAGGATCGGCAGCGTGTCACCGCGGTCGGCGGCGACGGCGACCTGGGCGACGGCCTGGGCGAACGTGGCGCCGTCGATGGTCCCGCTCGGCGTCGGCTGGGTCGGCAGCGTCGGGTAGTCCGAGGCCGGCATCTGCAGGAGGGCGAATCGGGACGATCCACAGGTCACCGCGACCTTGTTGCCGTCGGTCGCGACATCGACCGGCTTGTCGGCCGGCAGGGATCGGGAGATGTCGGAGAGCAGCCGTCCCAGAACGAGCGCGGTGCCCGCCTCGACGACCTCGGCGGCGACCGTCACCCGCGCGGACACCTCGTAGTCGAACGCCGACAGGGTCAGGGTGCCATCGGCGGCGGCCTCGATGAGGACGCCGGCGAGCACCGGCACGGCGGGGCGCACGGGCAGGCCACGCGCGACCCAGGTCACGGCCTCGGCGAGGACATCACGATCGACGCGGAACTTCACGACAACCACCTTCGGTGTGGTGCTCGGGGGGCCGACCGAGAAAGGACTCCGGTCGGACGCGGCAGAGTCCACCGCCGCGGCGGTGGACTGCCGAGCGTATCCCCCCGCCCCGCTCCCCGCCAGACGGGCACCCCGGAGGTTGTCCCCAGTCGTGATCGGGGCGGGCGAAACCGAGATCAGGAGATCCATCATCGTCATAGCGACTGGGGATCCTGTGGAGAACCCGCGAGTGCCCTGGTCAAGCCGCCACCGGGCGGTGGACGAGGACTGTGCACGACATCGGGACGGCCGTATGCCGCGGAGGACGGCCCGCGGCATACACACCACGTCGTGTGCTCTGGGGACGACACACCGGGCGTTTCCCACCGCCGCGGCACAGGTCGGCCAGGGTTTTCCACAGGATCGGCGGGGATCGGGGCAGGGTGCGGCTGGACCGTGCAACTTGTCCCCAGAGTTGTCCACAGACTGTGGACGGGGATCCCGAATCGGCGCGGAAGGACCGGTCAGAAGTAACGCTTCGGTTAACTGTCATCCACCCGTGTGGGTAAGCCTGTGGATGACGAACCGCGGAAGCATCAGAGCGTCGTCTGCTTGATCCGGTTGGTCAGCTCGGTCACCTGGTTGTAGATCGCCCGCCGTTCCGCCATCAGTTGGCGGATCTTCTTGTCGGCATGCATGACCGTCGTATGGTCGCGCCCACCGAACTGTTGGCCGATCTTGGGCAGCGAGAGGTCCGTCAGCTCTCGGCACAGGTACATCGCGATCTGGCGCGCGGTGACGAGGACGCGCGAGCGGGAGGCCCCCTGGATGTCCTCGATGGTCAGCCCGAAGTAGGTCGCCGTCTGGGCGATGATCGTCGCCGCGGTGATCTGGTTGGCGCTCTCGGTCGGCATGAGGTCCTTGAGGACGATCTGCGCGAGACCGAGGTCGACCGGGGCCTTGTTGAGGTTGGCGAAGGCGGTGACCCGGATCAGCGCCCCCTCGAGTTCCCGGATGTTCGTCGAGATCCGGGACGCGATGTACTCGACGACATCGTCGGGGACGCTGAGCCGCTCCTGGAGGGCTTTCTTGCCGAGGATCGCCATCCGGGTCTCGAGGTCCGGCGGCTGGACGTCGGTCAGCAGACCCCACTCGAAGCGCGAGACCATGCGCTCCTCGAAGGCGCTCAACTGTTTCGGGTGGACGTCGCTGGTGATGACGACCTGCTTGTTGGCGTTGTGCAGGGTGTTGAAGGTGTGGAAGAACTCCTCCTGGGTCTGCACCTTCCCGGACAGGAACTGGATGTCGTCGATCAGGAGGACGTCGACCTCGCGGTAGCGGCGCTGGAAGTTCGCCGCTCGGTCGTCGCGGATGCTGTTGATGAAGTCGTTGGTGAACTCCTCGGAGTTCACATAGCGCACCTTGACGTGCGGATAGAGGCTGCGGGCGTAGTGGCCGATCGCGTGCAGCAGGTGGGTCTTGCCCAGTCCCGACTCGCCGTAGATGAACAATGGGTTGTAGGCCTTCGCCGGCGCCTCCGCCACGGCCACGGCGGCGGCGTGGGCGAACCGGTTGCTCGCCCCGATGACGAAGGTGTCGAAGACGTACTTCGGGTTGAGCCGAGTCAGCTCCACCTTCTCCGGTTGCTGCGCCTGCCGCTGGGGTCCGGAGTAGATCGACCGCACCGGTGGGTCGTCCTCGATCTCGTCGAAGAGGGTGACCGGGCCGGTCCGCTCGGGCGCGGGCTCGACGACGGGTTCCTCGTCCTCGGCCTCCTCCAGGCCGGGATCGACGGCGATGGCGACCTTGAGGGTGCGCCCGTGCACGTCGGCGAGGGCCTGCTCGACCGGCACCCGCACGCGGGTCTCGATGACCGTCTTCGCGTACTCCGTCGGCACCGCGATCAGCGCCGTGTCGTCGATGACCCCGAGGAAGGCCGAGTTGCCGAGGAAGGCGCGCTGCTGCGCGGACACGCCGTCCCGTTCGAGCCGGCGCAGCACGTCGGCCCAGATTCGGGTGCGGTCGAGTTCCCCGTCGGTCACCCTGGATTCCTTCCTCCGTCACGGCGCACGGTGACGACGCAACACGTTGTCCACATGGTGCGTCCACACCTGTGGGCAACTCCTCCCCGCCGTGGTTCGCGGGTCGGTCGTCTCGATCCGTCCCGGTCACCCGGAGCCTCCCAGGGGGGTAACTTACCGCCGATATCCGGATGCGACGACTCGAACGGCGTGTCGTTCGAGCCCGGCGCACCGGCCCGGTGGAATACTGCCCCTCCCGGGTCTTGACAGTTGTCTGGTTTGACCCCCGCGGAGCCGCTGCCGTACCGTAGGCACTCGGCCTTTCGGCCGTTTTCGCATGCCTGTGGCGCCGGAACCGCCGCCGCAGGTTTCCGATTGCGGCCGACAGGCATTCCTTGTGCCCCTTCGCGGGCGGCACGAGATCCAGCCCGTCGCCGCCGAGAACACGGAAGTAGCCCATCGTGAGCAAGCGCACCTTTCAGCCCAACAACCGCCGTCGGGCCAAGAACCACGGGTTCCGGCACCGGATGAGCACCCGCGCGGGTCGGGCGATTCTTGCGGCGCGTCGCCGCAAGGGCCGCGCCGAGCTGTCGGCCTGACCGACACCGGGCTGTGCTTCCGGCACAGCACCGGCTGCGGACGAGCGCGGAGTTCTCCGCCGTGCTCCGGGGCCGCGGCCAGCGAGTCGGCTCGCGCCTGCTCGTGGTGCACACCTTCTGCCCTCCCGATCGGCGTGCGGCGCCGGTCCGAGTGGGTTTCGTGGTCTCCCGGGCCGTCGGCGGGGCTGTCGTGCGCAATCGCACCAAGCGGCGGCTGCGGCACCTGTGCGCGGCCCGACTCGCGGGTGCCGGTGCCGGGATCGACGTCGTCGTCCGGGCCAATCCCCCGGCGGGCCAGGCCTCGAGCGCCGAACTGGCCGCGGCCCTCGACGCGGCCCTGAGCGTGCTCCGGTCTCGGTGCGAGGTGCGGACATGACCGTGGGCCAGCTCCTCGCCCAACCGCTCATCTGGCTGATCCGGGCCTACCAACTCCTCATCTCGCCGCTGACGCCCCCGTCCTGCCGCTATTACCCCTCGTGCTCGGCGTATGCCGTGACTGCCCTTCGCCGGTTCGGCCTGGTTCGGGGGACCTGGCTGGCGGTGCGACGGATCGCCCGGTGCCACCCGTGGGCGCCGGGCGGCGTCGACCACGTGCCCGAGCGGCATACGACCACGACCTCGACCCCGGCGAACTGACTCTCGCCGCCATCAGTTAGGACAGCATGGGCGACTTCCTCAACAACGTGCTCTACCCGATCGAATGGGTGGTCGCGTGGATCATGTACGGCTTCCACCAGGTGTTCACGACGATCGGCCTGCCGGCCGCGTCCGGCTGGACCTGGGGCCTGTCGATCGTCGGACTCGTCATCGTCATGCGGGCGTTGCTGATCCCGCTCTTCGTCAAGCAGATCAACGCCTCCCGCAAGATGCAGATGATCAGCCCGGAGCTGCAGAAGATCCAGGCGAAGTACAAGGGCAAGACCGATCCCGAGTCCCGCCAGAAGATGACCCAGGAGACGATGGAGCTGTATCGCAGCTCCGGGACCAACCCGTTCTCCTCGTGCTTGCCGATCCTCGCCCAGTCACCGATCTTCTTCGGCCTCTTCCGGGTCCTCAATGGCCTGCAGAAGATCGCCGACGGCGCCAAGGACCCGATCGGCCCGATCACCAAGACCGTCGCCCGGCAGGCCGAGCAGGCCCAGATCTTCGGTGCCCAGCTGTCCGACAAGTTCATCGGCGCCGACACGACGAGCACCAAGATCGTCACCGTCATCCTCATCATCCTCATGTCGGTGACGACGTTCACCACGCAGCGCCAGCTGATGACCAAGAACATGCCGGCGTCGGCGCTGGACAACCCCTTCGCCCGGCAGCAGAAGGTCCTCCTCTATGTCCTGCCACTGTTCTTCGCGATCTCCGGTGTGAACTTCCCCATCGGTGTGCTCATCTACTGGTTTGTCACCAACGTCTGGTCGATGGCGCAGCAGTTCTATGTGATCCGCCGGATGCCCGCACCCGGGTCGCTGGCCGAGAAGGCCCTGCACGAGCGGCGCCTGCGCAAGGGGCTGGACGTTCCCGGCACGGCGCTCCCCGGGACCGTCACCGGCACGGTGATCAGCGATGCCGGAACCCGCCCGGCCGGGGGGCAGCGAGTGCAGCCGAAACGCAAGGGCAAGGGCAGCCAGCGCCCCGGATCACGCTCGACGGGACCGCAGGATTCGGCCGGGCCGGCCCCGACGGACGCGACGGGGCCCGGCGCGTGACCCGCCTCCAGCGAACCCCGATCCGGAACGACGAAGGAGTCACCCGATGACCGAGATGGACCAGGCTGTCGCGGGCGCGACCGACGAGCCGACCGACGAGCCGGCTGCCACCGCCGAAACGGACGCCACCCCGGAGGAGGCCCGCCCCCAGTCCGCGCGGCGCTCCCAGCTCGAACGCGAGGGCGAGGTCGCGGCGGACTTCCTCGAGACCCTGCTCGATATCACCGATCTCGACGGAGACATCGACCTCGACATCGACGGGGACCGCGCCGCGGTCGCGATCGTCGACTCGGACGAGGGCCGGGTGCCGCGGCGTCTGGTCGGCCCCGAGGGCCGGGTCCTCGATGCGCTCCAGGAACTCACCCGGCTCGCCGTCCAGTCGGTGACCGGCGAGCGGTCGCGGCTCATGCTCGATGTTGCGGGCCATCGCGCCGAGCGGCGCGCGGCGCTGGTGGAGATCGCCCGCGTGGCGATCACCCAGTGCCGGGAGTCCGGTCGGGAGGTCAGCCTCGAGCCGATGCCGGCCTTCGAGCGCAAGGTCGTCCACGACGAGGTCCTCGCCGCGGGGCTCGGCTCCGAGTCCAGTGGCGTCGAGCCTCGACGCTATGTCGTCGTCCTCCCCGCCTGACTCAGGCGCGGACACCGGCACGCCGCCCGATCCGCCCGCCGTCGCCGCGGTGGTGTTCGGCGAGCGGCTCCCGATCGCCATACGGTATGCCGCCGTGCTCGCCGACACCGGTGTCTCGCACGGCCTCATCGGGCCCCGGGAGGTCCCGCGCCTGTGGGACCGGCACGTCCTCAACTGCGCCGTCGTCGGGGAGGCGATGCCGACCGCGGGGGCCCGGGTCGTCGATGTCGGGTCGGGGGCCGGATTGCCGGGCCTTGCCCTGGCCATCGCCCGGCCCGACCTGGAGGTCCACCTCGTCGAACCGATGCTGCGCCGCACGGCGTGGTTGACGGAGGCGATCGCCGACCTCGGCCTGGACTCCGTCACCGTTCACCGGGGTCGCGCCGAGGAGGTCGCCGGAACCCTGTCCGGGCACTACGTCACGGCCAGGGCGGTCGCCCGGCTGGCGAAGCTCGTCCGCTGGTGCGCCCCCCTCACCGGGCCCGGCGGCGAGATCGTCGTGATGAAGGGCGCGAGCGCCGGCGAGGAACTGGCCGAGGTCTCCTCCCGGCTGCGGCGTCTCGGTCTCGGCCCGGGCCGGATCGTCACCGTCGGCGCCACCCTCCCCGAACCGACCACCCTCGTCGTCCTCCCCCGGCGCCCCTGACCTCTCTGGAGGGGGTTCCCGCCCGGTGCCACCTCCCGCTGAGGTCACCGTCCGACGGCGAACGCGCGGTCGGCGGCGGCGACCGACAGCGACAGGGCCGTGATCTTCGCGATGGTCACGAGGACCGCCATCGCGGCGTCCTGCGCGAGCGAGGCGACCAGGGAGTCGCTGGCGCCGCACGACGGCGCCCATGACCGCGCTCGCCGCGTCCAGGGCGAGCGCGTCCAGCCGCGTCGAGCCGAAGATCAGGGCCAGCGAGACGGCCCCCGCCGCGCACGCCGACAGGGCGAGATGCCGATCGTGTCGGCCCTGGCCGGTTCGCGAGCCGGGCCGGCTCGGTCGAGTCGGCCGTCCAGCGCCCGGTGTCCGTCACTCACCTGACAGGATGCCACCCGCCTCTGTCACTATTCAATCAGGCCTCGGGAGTCCGCCTCGGGTGGATCGCCAGGGCGGCGAAGCCCGCCTCGATCGCGTCGGCCCGGTCTCGACCGGGGGCGATCCGCGCCGCGACGCCCTCGACGAGGGCTTCGAGGACGGCGAGCAGCGCGACGCGGCTGCCGAACGGATTGCCCGGTGGTGCGCACCCGCAGGGGCACGTCCGCGGCGGCGAGCAGAGGACTCGGGGCGACGTAGGTGGCGACGATCGTGGTGACGCCGACCTGTCGCGCCCGGTCGAGCACCGCCAGGAGCGGGATGGGGTCGCGGTCGAACGCCGTCAGCAGCAGCACCGTGAAGTGGTCTGCCGGCCGGCCCGTCGCTACCAGGACGCCGGACCGCCCTGATTTAGGGTGGGAGCCGGCGACATCGGCGTTTCACGTGAAACGCCCGCGTGAACGACTAGAGGGTCGTATGACGAAGAAGGGACAGCGCCCGGCCTTGACCGAATCCGCCTGGGTGCCCGCCGTCGCGCGCGCCGAGTTCGCTGCCAGCCTGGGTCCCGACGTGACGGACGTCGAGACGGGCGTCTCGGCATACGACGAGTTGTTGCTCCGCTTCGGCGGCGACGTTTCACGTGAAACACCTCCGATCGTGCCGCTGCCCCGCCCCACGACGCCCCGAGTCATCGCGGTGTCGAACCAGAAGGGTGGCGTGGGCAAGACGAGCACGGCCGTCAACATGGCCGCCGCTCTCGCCGAGGGCGGGCTCACCGTCCTCGTCGTCGATATGGATCCCCAGGGGAACGCGAGCACGGCCCTCGGGATCGACCCCCACGCCGAGGACATCCTCGGCGTCTACGACGTCATCGCCGGCGACCGCCCGCTCATGCGGACGGTCCGGCCCTGCCCGGACCTCCAGGACCTCTGGGTGGCGCCGGCGACCATCGACCTCGCGGGCGCGGAGATCGAGCTCGTCACCATCGAACATCGAGAGTTCCGCCTTCGCGCGGCCCTCCAGCGGCTGCGGGAGCAGCTCGCGCGCAATCGGATCGGGCTGCCGGACTTCATCCTCATCGACTGCCCGCCGAGCCTCGGCCTGTTGACCCTGAATGCCCTCGTGGCCGCCGACGAGGTGCTCATCCCGATCCAGTGCGAGTACTACGCGCTCGAGGGGCTGACACAGCTCATGCGGACCATCGGACTCGTCCAGGCGTCCCTCAACCCCGATCTGAGCCTCGGCGCCATCCTCCTGACGATGTATGACGCGCGCACCCGCCTCGCCGCCCAGGTCGCCGACGAGGTGCGCACGCACTTCCCCGACTCGGTGCTCAAGGTCACCATCCCGCGCAGCGTGCGCATCTCGGAGGCCCCGTCATACGGTCAGTCCGTGATCACCCACGACCCGGGCGGCGTCGGCGCCCATGCCTACCGCGAGGCCGCGCGGGAGTTCGCGATGCGCGCCGCCGCGTCAACGATGGCCACCGGAACATCGACGGATGAGGCGATCGCCGGTGAGCGCGCATGAGCGACAAGAAGCGCGGACTCGGGCGCGGCTTGGGCGCGCTGCTCCCGCCCGCTCCGGTTCTGGCGAGTCCGCAGCCGGGGCCGGGTGTGCCCGTTGAGCCGCCACCCTCGACCGATGCGGAAGAGGGCGGGATGCCCGCGCGGTTCGCCGACCTCGACATCGCCGACATCACCCCGAATCCGCGTCAGCCGCGCACGGTCTTCGACGAGGACGACCTGGCCGAACTCGCCGCGAGCGTGCGTGACATCGGCGTGCTCCAGCCGATCGTCGTGCGGCGGGCCGCTGGGGGTGGCTACGAACTCGTCATGGGGGAGCGGCGGCTTCGCGCGGCGAAGGCGGCGGGCCTCGAACGGATCCCCGCCATCATCCGCGAGACCGACGACGACGCCCTGCTGCGCGACGCGCTCCTGGAGAACCTCCATCGCGCTCAACTGAATCCGCTCGAGGAGGCGGCCGCCTACCAGCAACTCCTCGACGACTTCGGGTGCACCCAGGAGGAATTGGCCACCCGGATCGGTCGCTCCCGCCCGCAGGTTTCCAACACCCTGCGCCTGCTGCGGCTGCCGCCGCTCGTCGCCCGGCGCGTGGCGGCCGGCGTCCTGTCGGCCGGACATGCCCGCGCGCTGCTCGGCCTCACCGACGGTGCGGCGATGGAGCGGCTCGCCCAACGGATCGTCGCCGAGGGGCTGTCGGTGCGTTCCGTGGAGGAGATCGTCGCTCTCGGCGGTGATCAGGGCGACCCCGGTCGGACCCGGGCGCCCCGGCGGTCAACGCCGCATCCCGAACTGGATGATCTCGCCGCCCGGCTCTCGGACTTCCTCGACACGCGCGCGTCGGTCACGCAGGGTCGGCACAAGGGCCGCGTGACGATCGAGTTCGCCGGGCCCGAGGACCTCCAGCGGATCCTTGCGGCGATCGGTTATGCCGCGGACGGCGCCTGAACCGCCGGGCTCGCGTCAGCCGAGAAAGGGCTCGAGCTCGCGCAGGAGCTTCGGCTTGGGCATGGCCCCGACCAGGCTCTTGACGACCTCACCGCCGACGACGACGTGCAGCGTCGGGATGCTGGTGATGCCGTACTTCCGGGTGACAACGGGGTTCTCGTCCGTGTTGAGCTTGGCGACGGTCAGCTTGCCCTCGTGGCTCTTGGCGATCTCCTCGAGCACCGGGGCGACCGCGCGGCACGGCCCGCACCAGGGAGCCCAGAAGTCGACGAGGACGGGCAGCTCGCTCTGGAGGACGTCCTGGTCATAGGTCGTGTCGGTCGTGACGACGGTGGCTCCAGCCATGGTGGGTGCTCTCGCTTCTCTTCGGTCGGTGGGGGAGGGACGGGTCGGGGACGAGCCGGGTCGGCTCGATCAGTGGGCGAGGAACTTCTCCGCGTCGAGGGCGGCGGCGCATCCGCTTCCGGCGGCGGTGATGGCCTGGCGGTAGCGGTGATCGACGAGATCGCCGCAGGCGAAGACGCCGGCGACATCGGTCAATGTCGTGCGCCCCTCGACGAGGACATAACCCTCGGCGTCGAGGTCGACCAGGCCCTTGACGAGGTCACTGCGCGGGTCGTGTCCGATGGCGACGAACAGACCGGTCACGGGCAGCTCCGACTCGGCCCCGGTCACGGTGTCGCGCAGGGTCACGCCGGTCAGCCGGTCCTCGCCATGCAGCGCAACGACGGCACTGTTCCACGCGAACCGGATCTTGTCGTTCGCGAATGCCCGATCTGCCATGATCTTGCTGGCGCGCAACGCATCCCGGCGATGGACGATGGTGACGGAGCGGGCGAACCGGGTCAGGAACGTGGCCTCCTCGACCGCCGAGTCTCCACCTCCGACGACGACGATGTCCTGGTCCTTGAAGAAGAACCCGTCACACGTCGCGCACCAGCTGACGCCATGCCCCGAAAGGCGCTTCTCGTCCGGCAGACCGAGCTCGCGATAGGCCGATCCCATCGCGAGGATGACGGCCCGGGCGGCATACGTCTGCCCCTCACCTGTCAAGACAGTCTTGACATTCCCGGCGAGATCGACCGACACGACGTCGTCGGTGACGATCTCGGCGCCGAAGCGCTCGGCCTGGGCGCGCATCGCGAACATGAGGTCCGGACCCATGATGCCGTTCTCGAATCCCGGGAAGTTCTCGACCTCGGTCGTGTTCATCAACGCGCCGCCGGCGGTGACGGCGCCCTCGATGAGGAGGGGCTGGAGGTCCGCGCGCGCGGCATACACCGCGGCGGTGTAGCCGGCCGGCCCGGACCCGATGATGATGACGGAGCGCGTGGCGACGTCGGACGGCACGTGGATCAACCCCTGGAAGTGACTCGGCTGGGTGGACCACCACATCGGGTGGATCGAGTGAGCGGTGCAACCGATCCTAGGCGGAGTTTGTTCCGGCCGGTGGCGTCACTTCGCCGGGGCGGTCACGGTGACGGGGCCGGCCAGGGTGTCATTGGTCGCGAGTCCGCAGGAGCGCCCGACGACGATCGCGGTCCAGAACCGAGGGGAGGCGGGCTCGGCATACGCGATGAGGGCGGCCGGAGTCCCGGCGTAGGTGCCGATCTCGACGCGGGTGATCGCGTCGGTGGGGGCACCGACGAGTTGGATACAGGTGGTCGCCTGGTCGGTCGAGGCGAAGAAGCGCGGGCCGCTGGGCGCGGTCGCCGAACGGGTGGCCGTCGCGTCGAGGCGGCCGGTGACGAGTGTCATGGCCTGTCCGCGAAGGCCGTCGTCGGTGAAGGCTCGGCCGGTGACGAGGTAGGTCGAGAACGTGCCGCCGGCGTCCGCCCCGTTGACGGTCGTCGACTGCCGGTCGGTGGACGGTGCCGACGCCGCCTCATATGTCGAGGACAGTGCCCCGGAACCGGCCGCGGTCGACGACGCCGCACCGCCCGAGCTCTGCTGGTGCAGGAGCAACTTGCCGCCACCGACCACCACGAGCGAAGCAGCGGCGAGGCCGAGGATCCACTTCGGGGCCCGGCTGGGTCGTCGGGCGTGTCGTGACACCGGTGCCGGCGCCGCGGGCCGCCGATGCGAGCGCGACGGGAGGGGGATGACGGCACCGTCCGCCGTATGGCGCCGGGTCGCCGGAATCGGTTCGTCCCCCGACGACGCCGGATCGGGTGCCGACGCCTCGGCTGCCGAGGGCGCGTCGAGCGGTGTGGCGCCCTCCGGCGCGCGCTCGACCGCGGGCCCACTCTCGGTCGGCTCGCCCTCGGTCGGCGAGTCCTCGTGGTCCGACGGTGGCCCGGCGAGCAGCTCGGGCGCGAGGGTGTGGGACGCGCCCTCGTCGATGGCGGGGGGCGCAGCGACGGACCCGGGGGACTCCACGTCGGGCGCGCCGGATCGGGCCGCCACCTCGGACGACTCGATCGCGGCGACGACCGGGACCGGGTCCGCGGGGGCCGCAGACGACCGAGAAACCAACTGCCGCGAGTGGCGGGGGTGGTCGGCGATGTCGGTCAGGGTGGGGTCTGAGGTGGGGAACGCCGCGGCCCGGGAGGCACGCTCGGTCGCCAGCGCCCGATACTCGATCCGCAGGCTCGCGAGAATGCGGTCCGCGACGTCGTCCGGCATCGGGCCGGGGTCGGGCAGTCCCGCGAGGACCGCCCGCATGCCATTGGGATCGTCCTCGAAGGGCACGGCACCGAAATCGGTGGTCACCGGATCCTCCGTGGGGTGTGGATGTCGTTGCCAGACTGTGACGTCACGACTGGCCTCCGGGTTCCCGGCGCCATCGATGGGCCAGTTGGGAGGACCACTCGTCCTTGGGTCTGAGGACCGCGGCGAGGGCGGCCCGGCCCCGGCTGCACCGGGACTTGACCGTTCCCTCGGCGACGCCGAGGATCTCGGCCGTCTCGGCGACGGAGAGACCGTGCATGTCGACCAGGACCAGGGCTACTCGCTGGGTCTCCGGCAGCGTGGCGAGCGCGGCGTGGACGTCGAGCCGGGTGTCGACCTGGCCGTGGGCGTCGTGAGGGTCGCGGAGATCCCAATCGGGAAGCTCGCTCGTCGGCTTCTCCCGCCGGAGGCGATCGAGACAGGCATTGACGACGATGCGGTGCAGCCACGTCGTGACCGCCGCATCCCCCCGATAGGAGTCGGCGCGCCGAAACGCGGAGATGAACGCGTCCTGAACGGCGTCGGCGGCCAGCTCGCGGTTGCCGCACGTGCGCATCGCCACGGCCCAGAGCCGGTCCTTGTGCCGACGGAAGATCTCCCCGAAGGCCTCGGGGTCGCCGTCGAGGTGGAGTTGGACGAGCTCGCGGTCGGTGGCTTCGGTCAGATCGGGAGGCCCCTGCGTCATCGGCGACTACCCATAGACGCTGACTTCGGCGAGGGTGGCCCGGTAGCTCCCGTCCGCGATGCGTGGCGCGCTGGTGAACCACACGATGAGGAACTGCCCGGAAGCGCCGCCGTCGGTGTTGATCGTGACCGTGCCCTGGGTCTCCGGAGACGACCCGATCTTGGTGGCACCGTCCTTGGTCTGCTCGTTGCCGAGATAGAGCTCGAAGCTCGACGGGGTCGGCAGCACGAGGACGACCTTCTTGGGGGTGACGACCTGGCCCATGTCGAGCAGGATCCCGACCCCGGACTTCAAGCCGGCGAAGTTCGGCCCCTGGTAGCCCTCGGTCTGCCAGTACGTCGACGGGTCGTCGTCGAACACCTTCGCAGCGAGCGCGTTGTTCTCGTTGCCGCCGCCCTCGGGGTCGTATCCGGTCGCCGCCGAGATGGCGAGCGGAGTTCCGTTGCCGGAGGTGTCCGCGGTTGTCGTGGTGGTCGATGACGTGCTCGTGGTCCGGTGCGTTCCGGTGTCGCCGAGGATCGAGCCGATGTGCGTGTGCGAGCCGATCCGGGACGCGCCCATGGCTCCGAGCCCACCGGCGACGAAGACGAGCGCCGCGAACAGCGCGAGCACCACTCGGCGTTGCACGGGCGACGGGGCGGCCCCCGCCTCGGCGGGCAGGAGCGGCGCGGGTGCCTCCAGCCCGGTCTGCCCCGGTGCCTGATCGAGGCTGACCTCACGGGCGGCGTCGTCGGCACGCTGCGCCTGCTTGAGCGTGCGACGTTCGGTGAGCACGCTGCCGGCGCGTCCGGTCGCGGCCCGTCCCAGGCCGGCGATCCGTCCCCCGACCGCCCCGACCGCCCCGGCTGCGGCCCCGACGGCGCCGGCACCGGCCTTGACGGCGGCCGCGGCCGCTCCGGCCG
>JBDIAJ010000017.1:0-38290 GCA_039812345.1 Nostocoides sp.
GTTTGCAAGAACTGCGTCCGGTACCTCGCCAACGACCATCTCCGCTTCCACCCGGCCCCCCCGCCCTGGGCCGCCCGGACCCCCCCCGCCGACCCCGAGGCGAGCGCGGACGCCAAGGCCGGATTCCTCGACCTCTCCCTCACCGGGGTCATCGGCGGCGCCCTCGCCTCGGTGAGCGCGGCGGCGCTCGGCGCCCGGCTCGGCGTCGCGGGCACGCTCGTCGGTGCCGCCATCGGCTCCCTCGTCTCGGCGGTCGCCGGTGCCGCCTACACCCTCTCCCTGCGCCGCACCCGGGCCATGGTCGTCGCCGCCGGCCGGATGGCGTATGCCGACCGCCCGCCCGCCGAGGCCCAACCGGCGAGCCGGCGCGAGCCGGCGGCCAGGTCCTGGACCCGCAGCCTGCAGCGCCTCGACCTGCGCCGGGTTGCGCTCGGCGCGTTCGCCCTGTTCGCCGCGGTGCTCGTGCTGGTGACCGGCATCGAGCTCGCCACCGGCCGCGCCTTCGACGGCCAGCAGGGGACGACCGTCGGTCAGGTGACCAAGGTCGGTTCCTCGGGCCACGGGTCGGGCACGACCCCCAGCACCGGGACCACGGGCTCGGGGACGCTCGCCCCGAGCGATTCCCCGACCTCGCCGGCGACCACCGCGCCGACCACCGACCCCACGACGGCGCCGACCGACTCGCCGACCAGCGTCCCGACGACCACCGACTCGCCGACCAGCGACCCCACCACCACGGATTCGCCGACGACCACGGATCCGACGTCGACCGGCTCCACGACGACCGACCCGGCTGCCACCGACCCGGTGACCGGGGGCGACGCGTCGACCACGGCGACTCCGACGACATGAGGCCGGCCGCCCCGGTCCATGGCAGGGTTGGCCCATGCGGTCCTATTGCGCGATCTACGTCGACGTCGGCTACCTCATCGCCTCGTCGGCGACGCGGGTGACCGGGACCTCCCTGCGCCGTGGCGTGACCGTGGATCACCGGGGGCTGATCGAGGGCCTCATCCGCCAGGCCGAGGAGGACAGCGGCCTGCCGCTGCTTCGGGTGAACTGGTACGACTCCGGCGCCCGGCCCGGCGGGATGCCGGACCTCCACCAGGACGAGATCGGTCTGCTCCCGAGGGTCAAGCTGCGCCTCGGCCGCATCTCCCACAGCGGGGAGCAGAAGGGCGTGGACCTGCGCATCGGCCTCGACCTCGCCACGCACGGTCGCAACCGCGTCGTCGACGTCATCTATCTCGTCTCCGGCGACGACGACCTCACCGAGGCCGTCGAGGAGGCCCAGGGTCACGGCGTCCAGGTCGTCGTTCTCGCCGTCCCCGACCACGCCGGCCGGCCGTATGCCGTCGCCCGCCACCTCCAGCGCGAGGCCGACGGGCTCATCCTCATCGACCCCGACACGATCACCGCGACCGTCCGGTCGGTCGCCATCGCCCCCGGCCTGGTGCCGGACTCGGCCAACGGGGACTCCGGGGGCGTCGGGGAATCGGCACCGTCGCCGGCCGAGGACGCGGACGAGAAAGCCGTCGTCGAGGAGACCGCGGTCGGCGACTCCTCGATTCCCGCCACCCAGGACTCGCCCGCCGCACCGGGCGCCGCGACGGGTGGACCGGAGGCGGCGCCCGCGCCACCGAACGGACAGGCGGGCAAGCCGCGGGAGGGCGGAATCGGCATACGGGAAGAGGCGGAGGGGGACGGCGAGCGCCGCCGGGCCGCACCCACCCCGTCGATGCTCGCCAACAAACGCCCGTCCGGGGTGCAGCCCCCCAAGGCCCTCCCGCCGCAGAGCACCCTGTCGTGGTCGACGACGACCGGGCAGAGCTCCGCACCGCCCACCGGCGACGGCGAGATCACCGCCGACCTCGTCGACGCCGTCGTCCGCCAGGTCGTCATGTCGTGGTGCGCGAGCGCGACCCCGGATGCGCTCCTCGAGCTGCGCCGCGGCCGGCCGTTCATCCCCGGCGACCTCGACCGCACGCTGCTGCTCGACCTGTCCAGCCGCAGCGGGGTCCCGATCATCGACGACGTCACGCGGTTCGCCCTGCGTGACGAGTTCTGGGAGCTCATCGACCGCGTCCGCCTCACCTGAGCGACCGCGTGGGTTACGGTCGCGCCATGCGAAGGCGCAGGGGCCGGGTTCGGCGGATCATCGGCGTGGTGGGGGTGCTCCTGGTCGTCGCGCTGGTCGGCGGCTACTGGTACGAACGGCCCCTCCTGCTCACCGGCACCGGGTATGCCGCGCACAACGCGTGCGCCGTCACCCACCTGACCGGCCGGTCCCATCCCGAGACCGACCTCCCGCCGAACCCGCTCGTTCCCTACCTGCGCAGCCGGACCACCGACGGCGGCGCCGCGGTCGAGTCGAGCATCCTCGGGATCCTGGCCCGGCAGAAGGCGTGGTACGTCGAGGGCTACGGCTGCATCCTCGGCGCCGACAAGCCCGACCTGTCGCCCCCGACCCCGGTCTCCGCCACCGGGAATCCGTTCCCGACCGCCGTCGCCCCGGCCGCCGACCCGGCGGTCGCCGCCGCGCTCGCGACCGCCTTCGGGGACGATCTGGCGCCCGCGGCCAAGGCGCGCCTGGGCACCCGGGCCGTCGTCGTCATCCGTGACGGCAGGCTCGTCGCCGAGCGCTATGCCGACGGCTTCACCGCGCAGACCCGGCAGCTCGGCTGGTCGATGGCCAAGAGCGTCACCGACCTGCTCGTCGGCCGCCTCGTCCAGGAGGGCACCGTTGCCCTCGGCGACGACCGGCTCAGGTCGGAGTGGACCGACGACCGGTCCCGGATCACCCTCGATGACCTCCTGCGGATGACGTCCGGCCTCACCTGGGACGAGACCTACGCCCTCGGGACATCGATCACGACGATGCTCTATCGCCAGCCCGACATGGCGGCGTATGCCGCGAGCCTCCCCCTCGCCCACGAACCGGGGACCTATCAGCAGTATTCGAGCGGGTCGACCGACATCGTGTGTTCGGTGCTCACCGCGCGGACCGGCATGGGGGCCGATCTCCCGCGGCAGACGCTGTTCGGACAACTCGGACTCTCCTCGGCCGTCTGGGAACCCGACGGCGCCGGCACTCCGGTGTGCAGTTCCTATCTGTGGGCCACGCCCCGCGACTGGGCCGCGATCGGCCAGTTCGCCCTGCAGGACGGGGAGTGGAACGGCCGCCGCTGGCTCCCGGAGGGGTGGATGACGACGGCGACGACGCACCGGGAGGTCACCGGGGAGGAGACCGGCTATGCCCAGGGCTGGTGGGTCAACCGGCTCGCCGACGGCACCCTGGTCGATAAGGATCTCCCGGCCGACACCTACTGGGCCCAGGGGCACGACGGCCAGCGCCTGTATGTCGTACCCTCCGCCCGTCTCGTCGTCGTCCGGCTCGGCTTCAGCCCCGAGATCGAGGCGCCGGACCTGCGCACGGTCGGCCTCGTCCACGCCCTGCTCGCCGCTTCCTGACGCTCGATTCTGCGAGGCTGGGCGCATGCGCGCCGAGCAACTCTCCGAGCAGGTCCCGATGGTCCGCCGCGAGACCACGGGAGCGGAGGCGGCGCGGATGATCGCCGAGTTCCGCCTCACCGGGATCGTCGTGGCGGACGCGGCCGGGGAGCCGATCGCCGTCGTCCCCGGGAGCCAGCTGCTCTCGCTCGTCCTCCCGCAGTATGTCCGCGACGACCCCCGCCTCGTCCACGCCTTCGACGAGGCCACGGCGGACGAGCTGTGCGCCAAGCTCAACACGATGACGATCGGCGACCTCATCGACGCCAAACGGCTCAAGGCGACCGAGCTGCCGAGCGTCCTGCCCGAGGACACGCTGCTCGAGATCGCTTCGGTGATGGACCGGGGGCACTACCCGCTCATCGTCGTGCGGGATCGGAAGGGGCGCTATCGCGGGGTGCTGACCATGTCGCGGGTCCTCGCGGCCATCGCGACCGCGGCCGGCCAGGACAGCGACCTCGTGCGCCGTCGTCTCGAGCACGACATCATCGAACGCGCCGACCCCGGATACTTCGCACCCGACCAGGGCGACGAGGCCGTATGACGCTCACCGCCTGGCTCGCGGTCGCGGTCTTCGCCTCGGCATACGTCGTCATCGCGAGCGAGAAGGTCAACCGCGCGGCGGCGGCGCTGACCGGGGCGGCGCTGATGGTGCTCATCGGGGCGACCCGAGGGGAGCAGATCTGGTTCTCCGCCGACACCGGGATCGACTGGAATGTCGTCTTTCTGCTGTTCGGGATGATGGTGCTGGTCGGGATCCTCCGGCAGACCGGGGTGTTCGAGTTCCTCGCGATCTGGTCGGCGCAGCGGGCCCGGGGGCGGCCGTTCCGGACGATGGTCCTCCTCGTCCTCATCACGGCGGCGGCGTCGGCGCTCCTCGACAATGTCACGACCGTCCTGCTGGTCGCTCCCGTCACGCTGCTGCTGTGCGACCGGATGGCGCTGCCGCCCATCCCGTTCCTGCTCGCCGAGGCGATGGCGAGCAATATCGGGGGGACCGCGACGCTCATCGGCGACCCGCCCAATCTCATCATCGCGAGTCGGGCCGGCCTGTCCTTCAACGACTTCCTCGTCAACCTCGCGCCGATCGTGGTCGTGCTGATGGTCGTCTTCATCGGCTTGTGCTGGCTGTTGTGGGGGCGACGGCTGCGCTATGACGAGAAGCGGGCGGCCGGGATCATGGCGCTGACGCCGCGGGAGACGATCACCGACGGGCCGCTGCTGCGGCGGATGCTCGTCATCCTCGCCCTGGTACTGGGGGCCTTCGTCACGCATTCCCTGACGCATCTCGAGCCGTCCCTGGCGGCGCTGCTCGGCGCGGGCGCGGCGGTGCTGATCTCCCGGCAGAGCCACGAACGCTATCTCGCCGAGGTCGAGTGGGAGACCCTGCTCTTCTTCGCGGGACTGTTCGTCATGGTCGGGACGCTCGTCCATCAGGGGGTCATCGAGGACCTCGCCCACGAGTTGACGTCGGCGATCGGCGGGAACTACACCCTCGCCGCCCACGGCATCCTCGTCGGGTCCGCGGGACTGTCGGCGATCGTCGACAACATCCCGTATGTCGCGACGATGTCACCGATCGTCCACGACCTCGTCGGCCCCGGCGGTGGGTTGCCGCCGGAGAAGGCGTCGCTGTGGTGGGCCCTCGCCCTCGGCGCCGACCTCGGCGGCAATGCGACGGCGATCGGGGCCTCGGCCAATGTCGTCATCACCGGGATCGCCAAACGCAACGGCCACCCGATCTCGTTCTGGGAGTTCACAAAGTACGGCCTCGTCGTCGCCGGCGCCACCATCGCCTGCTGCGTCCCCTACCTCGCCCTCCGCTACTTCTGACCCCCACCCCGTCGAGTGGCCGGTTCAGCCCCGTCGAGTGGCCGGTTTCAGCGGCCTCAGCGCGGGTGCGAGACGAGCGTCGCGTGGCCCGCGTCCGCGGTGAGCACCATGGTCGTCTCGTCGGTGTGCCAGGTGAGCGTGCACGTCCCGGCGGCGTCGGTGTCGGAGTCGACGGTGAAGTGGACCGAGCCCTTGGCGAAGGCGCGGTAGTAGGCGAGGACGGCCCCCGGCTTGGGGGCGGTGAACGTGACCGACGACTCCTGCGGGGTGTCGGTGACGTCGGTCAGCTCGGTCTGGGGCGGGAACCGGAGGAAGAAGTCGACGTGGCTGATGCCGACGTCCGATGGGGTCAGGCTGGCGGCCACTTCGACGGCGGACGTCGAGCTGCTCGCCGACTCCTCCTGCGGCGGCCCCCACGTGATGGTGGCGCCGGCGGTGCTGTTCACCGCGATCTGCCCCTCCCAGTCGGCGTTGCGGAAAAGCAGGGCCGGTGCATCCCCGCCGCTGTCGACGTCGATGGTGAAGCCGGCTTTGGGGAGTTCGGCGCGATAGAAGGCGGCGACCTCGGGCCCGTCCGGCGCGGACAGGTCGACCATCGAGCCGCCGACGACCAGGCTGACTTTGGCCCCACCCGGGAACGGGAAGCCCTTGGGCAGTCCCGGGACCTGGTGACCGTCGATGGTCAGATCGACCGTCTCACCCGAGGGTGTGGCCGACCCGATGTCGCCCGCGGGGGTCTCGGTTTCGGTCGTGGTCGAGCCTGTCGATGGGGTCGAGGTGGAGCTCCTCGCCGCAGACGTCGTCGCGGTGACCGGAACCTGGGAGTTGCCGCAGGCGGCCACGGTGGCCACCGCCAGCGCGGAGGCCGCCATCGCCAGGCCGCGGCGCACGCAGGTGTTCATGGTCGAAGTCCCTTCGGATCGGTGCGGAGCGGCCATCCCCGGGCTCGCCCTCGTGGGATCCATCGTGCTCGACGGATGGGGTGCGGCGCACGTCGGACATCGTGCCGTCGGCAGTTCTGCCGACACCGATCGGGCATGCTGAGCCCCGTGTCCATCCAGCGGCGCCTCCACCTGGCCATCGCCGCGCTCGTCGCCCTCCAGCTGTGCTCCTGGCCGCTGGCCATGCTCACGGCGACCCGCACCGGCGTCGACCACATGTCGGCGGCCGTGGCGGCATACGCCCTGATCGCGGTGGTCACGGTGGCCCTGTTGCTCCGCGGCCCCGGCGGGGCGGCCGGCTCGGGGCCGGCCTCGGTGGCGGTCGCGGCCGGAGCGGTCGCGCTGTTCGCCGGGGGCCGGGCCACCACGGCCGGTTTCGGCACCGGCTACAGCCACCCCAGTCTCGCCGTCGCCGTCGGCCTGGCGCTGCTCCTCGCGCTGGCCTCGAACTGGACTCGGGCGGCCGTGGCCGCCGCGGTGTTCGTCGCGGCCTACCTGCTGGGGGTCTGGGACACTCTGGCGATCGGTCGGATCTCGATCACCGGCGCGGCCACGAACGTGGCGACGCTCGCCGTGGTCCCGCTGGCCGGCCGCTGGGTCGCCGGGACCCTGATCGACTTGTCCGCCTCCCGCGCCGCGCAGGCCGACTCGGCCGAGCAGGTGCGGCGCGTGGCCGCTCGGGAGACGGAGCGGACCAAACAGTACCGCCGGCTGCACGACACCGTCCTGTCGAGCCTGGGCGCCCTCTCCCGGGGCAGCCTCGATCCGCGCGACCCGGCCGTCGCCCAACGCCTGGCCGGGGACGCCGACTACCTGCGCGGGTTGATCGCCACCTCCGCCTCCGGCGCCGGCATGTTCCTCGTCGGCGAACTGGCCCGGATCACCCGGGAGCACGCCGCGACCGGCCTGCGGGTGCATCAGCAGATCTCGGAGGTCCCGGACGAGATCCCGCTCGAGGTGCTCCGGGCGCTCGCCGACGGGGTCAACGAGGCGCTGACCAACGTCGTCAAACACAGCGGCCGGCCGGAGGCCTGGGTGACCATCGTCGGGTCGGAGCCGGTGGCGGGGGAGGGGGTCGTCGTGACCGTGACCGATCAGGGCGCCGGCTTCGATTCCGATCTGCCGCAGGGCGGATTCGGCATCTCGGGGTCGCTGATCGCGCGGATGACGGACGTCGGCGGGGACGCGGTCGTGGACAGCGCGCCGGGCCAGGGGACGTCGGTGGAGCTGCGATGGCCGAGGTGATCGAGGTGGCGGCCATCGACGACGACCGGATGCTGCTGACCGGTCTGCGGACCTGGATCGACCCGATCCCCGACGTGGCGCTGGTGCACGCGGCGCCCGACGTCGCCTCCTACGAGGCGTATGCCGCGGCCCACCGGCCGCCGGCCGTCGTCCTGCTC
This sequence comes from Nostocoides sp., assembly GCA_039812345.1. Taxonomy (GTDB): domain Bacteria; phylum Actinomycetota; class Actinomycetes; order Actinomycetales; family Dermatophilaceae; genus Nostocoides_A. The sequence goes on from JBDIAJ010000017.1 coordinate 7,688, forward strand.
GACCTGAACCTGCGGGACGACTCCGAGCCGGCCGACAACGTGCGGCGGGTCCTGGCGAGCGGCGCCCAGGTGGTGGTCGTCTCGACCATCCCGGACGCCGCCGCGGTGCTCTCGACGATCGAGGCCGGCGCGGCCGGCTACATCACCAAGGACAAGGACCTGCCGGTGTTGCTCGACGCGATCCGGGAGGTCGCGGCCGGCGGTTCGGCGATCACCCCCGAGCTCGCCTTCCTGCTCAGCCGGGACGCCCGGCCGAACCGGCCGCAGCTCTCGCCGCAGGAGCGGGCAGTGCTGACGGCTTACGCCTCCGGTGCCACGCTCGCGGCCGCCGCGCGCCGGGCCGGCGTCGCCTACGGCACGGCGCGCGAATACCTCGAGCGGGTCAAGCGGAAGTATGCCGAGGCGGGCCGCCCGGCATACACCAAGCTCGACCTGGCCGACCGGGTTCGTGAGGACCGGCTCCACCGGGACGGCCGGCCCGAGTCCGGTGACGCCGGTCAGCGGTAGGCCGGCCGCCGATCGCGATCCGCCGGCCACTCGACGACCCTGAACCGGCCACTCGACGACCCTGAACCGGCCACTCGACGCGGCTGGGCGGGGGCGGCTCAGACGACGGGGGAATGACGGTCCAGCCAGGTCACGTGCCGGAAACCGAAGCCCTCGCACGCGGCCCGCAGGTCGGGGAAGAGGATCGACTCGTTGCGGACGATGAGCCCGTCGGTCGTCTCATACCCGCTCGCGATCACCGTCAGCGGCGCGCGGGCGTGGTTGGTCAAGGTGGTGGCGAGTTCGGCCTGACTGCGGGCGTCGCTGCGCAGGAACAGGACGGTGTCGATCGGGTCGCGGCCACCGACGCTCTCGGCATACACGAAGAAGCGGCGCGGGGCGGCGAGCCGGACCGGAAGGGCGAGGTCGACCTGGGCGGCGCGGAACCCGGTCGACCGGCGCTGGGTGAAGAGCCGACGACCGGTGCGATGGGTGAAGACGACCGCCCCCGAGGTCGACTCCTCGACGACGCCGAGCGTCGCCGGATGTCCCTTCGGCAGGGCGAGGCGCAACGTGAGGTCCCACGGCCCCGCGTTCTCGCGCTTGAAGAGGACGACCGGTTCGTGGTCGGCGCGCAGATAGGCCCGGCCCTCGATCGGGGCCGCCTTGGCGCGGGCCTTCGCCGGTGCGTCGAGGGAGCGGATGGACCCGGCATTGGGTGATGGCCGGACGCCGAGTTCGAGCTCTCCCGGAGTGAGGTTGGCGAACCGTTCGCGCAGGAAGCGGTCCTGAATCTGCAGGTCGCGCTCGTTGTGTTCGGCGTCGGCGCGTTCGATCTCCAGGGCGACCGAATGGAGGAGGCGCAGTTGCGCGAGGAGAAGTTGCTCGGCCGACTCCTTGCCCGCGCGCCGCGACGAGGCCTCGAAGGCGCTGAGGCTCTCCGGTAGGTAGCGCTCGAGGACATCGCCCAGGGTCGGCGTCACCTCCTCGTCCACCGGGGGCGCGGTGTCGGTGATCGCCCGGGCGAGGAGGACCGCCTCGAGCGGCATCGACCCGCTGCCCGCATTGACCCGGGTGGCGACATCGCGTCCGGCGCGGCGACGCGGCACACGTCGGCCGCCGGGGGTCGCGCGGAACTCGACGAACTCGCTCGCGCTCCACGCCGTGAAGTCGGTGATCCCGCGCCGGCGGCGCGGCACCAGGCCCTCGGCCCGCTGCACCGCGGGCTCGATCGCCGCGGTCACACGCCGCGCGGGGTTGGGCAGGGGCACCGGGTCAGGGTACCGGCCGGTCCGGGTGCGCCCCCGCCCAGGCGGCGAGGATCGCGGGCCGCAACCGGCCCCGGTCGGGGACCGCGAGCCCGGCGCCGAGCGCCCACGCGCGGATCTCCTTCGTGGTCGGCGGCGGCAGCGGCGGGGGACCGGCGAGGGCGAGGTCGGCGAAGCGGACGAGCGCGCCCTCGTCGTCGGCGATCTCGCGACGAGCCGCGGCGAGGAAGCGATAGGTCCACTCCTGCGCGAGCTTGCGGGTCTCGGTGAACACGATCGGGACGTTGGGGAAGCGCGCCTGGCACTCGGCCAGCGCGTCGGCGAGGACGCCAGGCCGGACGTATGCCGAGGTCAGCAGCCCGGCATACCGGTCCTCGACGACGACGGCGGCCCGCGGGACGGTGGCGAGCTCGGTGAGCCGGAAGCGCAGCTTGCCGTCGAGCAGACCGGCCTTGAGGTCGTCCAGGTTCTTGCGCTCGACGACGGCGACGACGCGTCCGTCGAGTTCGATCCCGTAGTCGCCGACCGCCAGCGGCGCCGCGCGCGTGGTCGCCCGCTGTGCGGCGAACTTCCACGCATAGCGCTCGCGGATGTCGACGACGATCTCGACCTCGGCGAGTTCCGGTGCCGTATGCCGCGCCCCACCCGCCCGCGACGTCGGCATGCTCACGCGGGGCTTGGCCTGCTTCGTGGTGCGGGCGGTCTGCCAGAAGATCGCCTCCCGCCCACGGGCGTAGGTGAGCACGAACTGGGACCGGCTCTCCTTGCGCCGGTCGAGAACGAGGTCGATCGCCGCGCCGCGGCGGGTGCAGGCTCGGGTGGCGATCCGTTCGACGATCTCCGGTTCCGCGGGCCAGGCGGCCGCCCGGTGGCAGTAGACCGCGCTCGTGCGCGGCCAGGTGTCCCGGGCCTTGAGCACGATGCCGTCCGGGCCGAGCGGGATGCGCACCAGAAAGGGGAGCCGACTGTCCTCCTCCGGATTGAGGGCGATGAGGAAGTCGTCGGGCACGACCCCATCGTCCCCCAGCGTTTGCCGTCCGAGGCGCCGCGCGGGAGGATCGAGGGATCCGACGCCATCGACAGGGGGTCCGAACTGTGCGCAGAGAAGTGCGTGATAGAGAGCGTATGTACGTTCTAGCAAGTACGATGGCGGTGTGAATCTGACTGATTGGGCGCGGTTGCAGGGGGTGCATCCGCAGACTGCTTACCGGTGGTTCCGTGAGGGGACGTTGCCGGTTCCTGCGGTGCGGATCAACTCCCGCTCCGTCCTTGTTTCTCCGGATGTGCCTACTCGGGCCCCGACGGCTTTCGGGTTGTATGCGCGGGTTTCATCGCACGATCAGAAGGTCGACCTGCACCGACAGGTTGCTCGGCTCACGTCATGGGCCGCCGACGCGGGCGGCCCCGTTGTGCGGGTGGAGGCCGAGGTGGGGTCGGGGATGAACGGCTCCCGCACCAAGGTCCGCCGTATGCTCGCCGACCCGAAGGTGACCGTTGTGGTGGTCGAGCATCGGGACCGGTTGGGTCGGATGAACACCGAACTCATCGAAGCTGCCCTTGCGGCGCACGGTCGACGGCTGGTGGTGCTCGACGAGGGCGAGGTCGATGATGACTTGGTGCGCGACATGGTGGACGTGCTGACCTCTTTCTGTGCCCGCCTCTACGGCCGTCGGTCCGCCAGGAACCGGGCCTTGAAGGCGGTTGGTTGCGCTCAACGCGACATCGGGCCGCAGGCGGTCTTGCTGGGCGACGCACGCACGGCGGGTCCGTGATGGCGCGTGGGGCGAAGATGCGGGAACTGAAGGTGGCGGCGCTGCGCCTGGGTGTGACCAGCGGTGTGCTGCGTGCCCAGGGGTGGAAGACTGCCTCCGAAGCTCGCGTTCAAGCGGTTGAGGACGAGCGGCCGGGGTGGCTGGTCGAGGCTCGGGACCGTCGCCGTCGCAAGCTCGCCACGATTGCGCTGCCTCGGCAGTGGAGCCAGACGGCTCGGCGCCTCGGGGTCAGCGAAGGCCTGGTGCGAAGTCATGGTGTGGGAGCGCAGGAGGTGGCCGGCCTTCTGACGGACCCGCCCGCGTGGCTGGTCAGCGAGCGTGACCGCCGCGCTGCCCACCCTGCTGGTGAGGTCGCGGCCCAGCAGAGGCAGGACGAGATCGACGAGGCTTATGTGCGGGCCGTCAAGGACACCGGCGATACGGACTCGTGGGCTGCGGGTGTGTTGCAAACCGCCGGCATCCACCGCATCATCGGCCGGGACGGAGTAGAGGTTCCGGTGCTTCCTCCGTTACGTCGGTTTGGTGGGCCGTGACCAGGTTCGTGATCCCGGACGGGTGGACGGTCCAGGCGTTCCGGTTCACGTTGGACCTGACACCGGATCAGGCGGCATCTGTGCGCCGCCAGTTCGGCGGTCGTCGCAAGGCTCGGAATTGGGCTGTCGCGGCACTGAAAGCGGACTTGACGCGGTATGGGGAGACGGGCGAGGCCACCGAGAAGCCGTCGCTGGCGGTGCTGCGGAAGCGGTGGAACCAAGCCAAGGACACCGAATGTGTCAACGTCGAGACCGGTGAGGTGTGGTGGCCCGAGATCAGCAAGGAAGCGTTCGCTGACGGCATCCGGGCTGCTGTGGATGCTTACTGGAACTGGCAGTCCTCTCGGGCGGGTCGCCGGGTTGGCCGTCGGGTTGGTTTCCCACGGTTCGCGAAGAAGGGCCGCGACCGGGATCGGGTCACCTTCACCACCGGAGCTATCCGTGTCGAACCCGACCGACGTCACGTCACCCTCCCCCGGGTCGGGACCGTCCGGGTGCAGGAGAACACTCGCCGACTCGAACGACTGGTCAAGAAGGGCCGGGCTCGGATTCTCGCGGCCACAGTCTCCCGTGCCGGCACCCGGCTCGTTGTCGCCTTCCGGGTGCTGATCCAGCGCCCCATCCAACCCGCCGTCGCTGACCCAACGTCACGGGTCGGTGTCGATGTTGGGGTGCGGGTGCTCGCGACCGTCGCCGATCGCCACGGCCAGGTGATCGAGCGGGTGAGGAACCCACGCCCGTTGGAGGCAGCGTTGACAGCCCTTCGGCACCTGTGTCGGGAGCGGAGCCGTCGCATCGTCGGGTCACGCAGGTACCGCGAGACCCAGATCAAGATCACCCGGCTGCAACGCCGGATCGCGGACATCCGCGGCCACCACATCCACGTCTTGACCACACGCCTCGCCAAAACTCACGGCGAGATCGTGGTCGAAGGGTTGGACGCGGCCGGGATGCTCCGCCAGAAAGGTCTCAACGGGGCCCGGGCACGCAGGCGTGGCCTGTCGGACTCGGCTCTTGGTGAGACCCGTCGCCAGTTGGCTTACAAGAGCGGCTGGTACGGCTCAACCCTGGTGGTCGCCGACCGCTGGTACCCGTCATCGAAAACCTGCCACCACTGCCACACGGTGCAGAACATCGGATGGGCTGAACATTGGCAATGCCACAGCTGCGGTGCCGCGCATCAGCGCGACGACAACGCCGCAATCAATCTCGCGCGCTACCAGACCCCTGCGGGTGTCAGCGCCGTCGGCCCAGTCGGGGCCGCCGTCAAGCGTGGAGCCGACCGTAAGACCGGGCCTCGCCCGGCAGGTGGCCGTGAAACGCGGAAGGGACGCCACCACCCGGTGGCCGAACAACCCCGAGACGGGGTGCTGGCGAGATGAGCACTACCGCTCACTCACCGGCAACGGATGTCATGCGCATTCGTCCACTCGGCACCGCGCTCGTGTGCGCGGTGGCGGCCACCGCACTCGCCGCGCCGACCGGCACCGCCGGTGCCACGACGGCCCAGCCGCGAGCGAGGCTGCCGATCCCGGCGCAACCCTGGAGCCTCGACCTCTCCGCTCCCGGCGCGCGGGCCCTCGAACGCGTGAGCGTCCAGGGGGCGCTGGACACGGTCGTCGCCGACGGGGCGCTCGGCGTGACCGCGCGCATCGACACACCCGCCGGGACGCGGACGTGGGCCAGCGGCATACGGCGGGTCGGCTCGACGCTCCCGGCGACGCAGCTCGGGGCGTTCCGCATCGCCAGCAACACCAAGATGATGATCGCCACCCTGGTCATGCAGGAGATCGAGCGTGGTCGGTGGAGCCTCGACACGACCGTCGACGCCATCGAGCCGGGGTTGCTCGGCGACCACGGATCGGTGACGCTCGAACAGCTGCTCAGTCACACCTCGGGCCTGCCGGACGGCCTGCTCGACATGATCGTCAGCCACATCAGCGGCCCCGTGACCTGGGTGGCGTTCTTCGCCGCGGTCGGCGAGGACTACCGCCCGCAGGAGATGGTCGACGCGGCCCTGGAGAGCCCGTGGCTGTTCGATCCGGGCACGAACTTCAGCTACTCCAACGCCGGGTATGTCCTGCTCGGGCTGCTCCTGGAGGACGCGAACGGCGTGCCCCTGGCGACGTTGTTGAAGGACCGGGTCTTCCACCCGGCCGGTATGCCGCAGGCGCGCTTCCCGAGCGAACCGCCCCTTCGTCCGGGGTCACTGGTGGATGCGGCGAAGGCTCCCGGACGTTGGTACGGTCTCGGCGGCCTCGATCCCGACGTGTTCTGGTCGGCCGGGGCCGTGGCCGCGACCACGCGGGACCTCGATCGGTTCACCGCCGCCCTGGTCTCGGGACGGCTCGTCTCGCGGGCGACCTTCGCCGACATGGCGACCCCGCGCAGCCCCAACGGCTATGGCCTCGGCCTGCTGACGATCCCCGACCCGTGCACCCCGCCCAGTGAGCCGGTGCGCTATCTCATCGGCCATGACGGTGCGTCGTTCGGCACCTTCAGCCTCGCACTCGGCTCCGAGGACGGGTCGCGGCAGCTGAGTTTCGGGGTGAACGGGCGCTACTACACGAGCGTGGATCAGCCGTATGACCTGAACGCCCTCGCGCTGCGTCTGGTGTTGGCGACCTGCTGAGGTCGAGGCGCAGCCAGACGGACAACCACCCCACGTCAGCCGCCCCACCAGTAGCTCGGGTTCCCGCCGCCGTCGGCGAGCCGGGCGACGTTCGGCGGAGCGGATGCACTGTGGTGCAACAGGATCCACGCGATGACGACGAGCGTGAGCAACGCGAGCGCGGCCCGGAGCCACCGGTCGACGGGCAGGCTGACATGACGTGCGGACATGGTGATCTCCCTCCGAGTGCGGCCACGGGTGTGACCGTCACTCGAAGGGAGATCGCCTGCTCCGCTCTGATACGTCCGGCGTCGGCGGAGGGGTCAGACGTCGGTGCGGGTCAGCCGGAGAGTCCCGAACGCGAGGAGCCCGACCAGCCAGGCCCCGAGCGTCAGGCCACCCTGCGTCATCGACAGCAATCCGTCGGCCGGGATGCGGCGCAGGGCCTCGGCGGCCTCGCCCGGGAACCAGCGCCCCACCGTCGTCGACGCCTGGAAGATGATCGACTCGACGATCATCAGCCAGGCCAGGGTGACGACGATCGCGCCGACCTGGTTCTTGGCCACGGCGCCGGCCGCCACGCCGAGGACGCCGAACCCGAGGGCGGACAGGATCGCGCCGAGGATGGTCAGCTGGAAGTTCGCCGTGGTCACGTCGAGGCTCTGGCTGTTCATCCGGAACCACACGGCCATCGTCGCCGTGGTGACGAGGCAGGCGAGGGCTCCCCAGGCCACGCCGAGTGATCCATAGACGAGGGTCTTGGCCCAGATGACCCGATCGCGGCGGGGGCTGGAGATGAAGGTCTGGTCGGCCTGGCCGTTGCGGAACTCGCCACCCATGCCGATCATGCCGGCGACGGCGACGAAGAACGACCCGGTGCCGACGGCGTGGAGGTCCTGGCGGATCGACGCGTCGCTGAGTCGGTCGAGGTGGCCCGCCTCCTGGAGGGCGAAGGCGCCGACGGTCGCGACGACCGTCAGGACGATCATCCCGAGCATCAACCACCACATGGTGGGGGTCGAGCGGAGCTTGCGGATCTCGCTGCGGATCTGGTCGATCATGACTGTCCTCCTCGGGGCTGGGCCTTGGTGAGGTGTTGATAGACGACCTCGAGGTCGGTGCGCTCGTCGGTGAGCGCACGGAGGGCGATGCGTTCCTCGAGGGCGATCTCGCCGATGGCGAGGGAGTCGAGGCGAGAGACCCGCAAGTCCTCGGGCCCGACGTCCTCGACGTGGCCGCCGCGCAAGGTCAGCGCCGCGGCGAGGCGTTCGGCGTGGGGCGTGGAGACCATGACCGCGCTGGCGCCCTGGGTGAGCAGGTCATCGAGGGTCGCGTCGGCGACGAGTCGGCCGCGGTCGATCATCACGACGCGGTCGGCGATGGCCTCCAACTCCCCGAGATTGTGACTGGAGACGAAGACGCACCGCCCCTCGTCGGCGAGGTCGCGCATGAAGTCACGCAGCCAGATGATCCCGGGCGGGTCCAGGCCCTTGGTGGGCTCGTCGAAGAGGATGACCTCGGGGTCGCCGAGCATCGCCGTCGCGATCGACAGGCGCTGGCGCATCCCGAGGGAGTAGGCGCCGGAGCGGCGGTTCGCGGCATAGGTCAGGTTGACCAGGTCGAGGACGTGATCGACGCGGCTGTCGGGGATTCCGGCGGCCGCCGCCTGGACGCGCAGGTGGGCGCGGCCGGACTGGCCGGGGTGGGCTCCCGGCGAGTCGAGGACCGGGCCGACGAGGCGGCGCGGTTGGGTGACGTCGCGCAGCCGGTGCCCGCCGATGAGGGCGCTGCCGCTGGTGGGTTCGGCGAGGCCGAGCAGCATCCGCATGGTCGTGGTCTTGCCGGCGCCGTTGGCGCCGACGAAGCCGGTCACCATGCCCATCGGGGCGGCGAAGCTCAGCGAGTCGACGGCGGTGACGTCGCCGAAGCGCTTGGTCAGCGCGTGGCACTCGACGCCGTGCGTGCCCGGCGTGCTGATGGCCTGCGGTCGATTCGGTGTGGAACGCATGTCGAGATTCCTTTCGCGAGAGGCTCGTCTCCATAGTATGAACATCAGCTCATCATTTCAACCACTGCGTAAGTCGCGTGGGTCGGGCGGATCCCCGTCAGGGTCGTAGGCCGGCCACCAGGGTGCGGACGACGGTGTCGACGTCAGCGCGAACGTCGCTGCCGTCTGACCGCGCCCCTCCCGTCAGTAGCAGATGGTGGACTGCGGCGACGAGGATTATTCCCGCCGCGTCGGGGTCCGCGTCGGGGCGGACGCGTCCGAGGCTCTGCTCGGCCCGCAGGTACGCGCCGACTGACGAGGCGAGGCCGGCGAACTCCGGGGGCGCCCCCGAGAGTGCGGTGCGCACCCGGTGGGCGATCTCCGGACGGGAGGTCGACAGGGCGGCCATCGCGAGGGACCGCTCGTCGGCCAGATCCGTCGCGGCCGCAACGAGATTGGCCCCGACCGTGCCGGTCCCGGCCCGGGTGACCAGTGCGCGCATACGGACGTCGTGTTCCCCGACGACACGGGCGACGCCCTGGGCGAGGAGGTCGTCGACGCTGTCGAAGTAGTTGTAGAGCGCGCCGGTGGCGCAGCCGGCCTCGCGAGTGATGGCCCGCCCGGAGAGGGCCCGTGGGCCCCGGGTCAACAGCAGGCGTTCGGCCGCCGCGAGCAGGTCCTCGCGGATCGCGGGATTGGGGACGCCCCGGGGCATCGGCCGGTCCGGTCGGGTCGCCGAGGTCAGTCGCCGATCGCCTTCTTGCCGCGGTTGACGATCAGCGGATCGGGGTCCATGACCACGTCGGGGTCCTTGCCGTCGTAGTCGTGGATGCTCAGGAAGAGGCGCATCGCGTTGATCCGGGCGCGCTTCTTGTCGTTGGACTTGATCGTGTACCAGCGCGAGCCCTTGGTGTCGGTGTTCTTGAACATCTCCTCCTTGGCCGCGGTGTAGGCCTCCCAGCGGTCGAGGCTCTCGAGGTCCATCGGCGAGAGCTTCCACCGGCGGACCGGGTCGATCTGGCGGATGGCGAAGCGGGTGCGCTGCTCCTGCTGGGTGACCGAGAACCAGAGCTTGGTGACCGTGGTCCCGGAGTCGATGAGCATCTCCTCCAGCCTCGGCGCCTGTCGCATGAACGCCGCATACTCCTCGTCCGTGCAGAAGCCCATGACCCGCTCGACGCCGGCGCGGTTGTACCAGGAGCGGTCGAAGAGCACGATCTCTCCGGACGACGGCAGGTGGGAGATGTAGCGCTGGAAATACCACTGGCCGAGTTCGGTCGTCGTCGGTTTGGTGAGGGCGACGACCCGGGCCGACCGGGGGTTGAGGTGCTCCATGAAGCGCTTGATGGTGCCGCCCTTGCCGGCGGCGTCGCGGCCCTCGAAGATGATGACGTGCTTCTCGCCCATGTCCTGGGCCCAGTACTGGAACTTCAGCAGTTCGATCTGGAGGAGGTACTTCTCGACCTCGTAGTCGTTGCGCGACATGAGCTCGTCATACGGGTAGTTCTCGCGCCAGGTCTCGACGGCGCGGCCGTTGGGCGCGATGAGCATGGGGTCGTCGCCGTGGTCGTCGCGGACCGTGTAGCCGTCGGTCTTGAGGCTGTCGATGTACTCCCGCAGATTCATCTGGCTCACGGTGGACAGGCTAGTGGCGCGATGGGTCCCGCGGGGAGGTGTCGTGGCCCACGCATCCGCAGCCCGGGAGGGTCGGTCGGGTTGAGTAGGGTGCAGCCAGATTCCGGCCCGACGCCCCCGAGGAGCACCTTCCATGCGCAGCGACACCTTCACGACGACCGCGGCGGACGGCACCGCGCTGCACACCTATCGGTGGCTGCCGGACGGTCAGCCCCGGGCGATCGTCCAGATCGCGCACGGGATGGCGGAGCACGCGGGGCGGTATGCCCGGTTCGCCGAGGCGCTGACGGGCGCGGGCTATGCGGTGTATGCCGAGGATCACCGCGGTCACGGGCAGACCCACCCGGGCGGGCGGGACCACGGCTACTTCGCCGACGGCGACGGATTCGCGGTGGTTGTCGAGGACCTCCACGCCGTGACGGAGATCGCGCGGGAGGAGGTCCCGGACGTGCCGGTCTTCCTGTTCGGCCACAGCATGGGGTCGTTTCTCGCGCGGGCGTATGCCGCGGCATACGGAGGGGAGTTGGCCGGACTCGTCCTGTGCGGGACCGCCGGCGACCAGGGGCTGCTGGGGAAGGCCGGGGCGGGGATCGCGGCGGTCCAGTCGCGGGTGCGGGGGCGGCGGCATACGTCCGGGCTGCTCGACCAGCTCTCGTTCGGGTCCTATGGGAATGCGTTCAAGCCGACCCGCACGAAGTTCGACTGGCTTTCGCGCGACCCGGACGAGGTCGACAAGTACGTCGCGGATCCGTTGTGCGGCAATGTGTTCACCGCGGGCTTCTATGCCGACCTGCTCGGCGGGCTGGCCTACATCCACGACCCGAAGACCAGCGCACGGGTGCCCAAGGACCTGCCGATCCACCTGATCGCCGGGTCGATGGACCCCGTCGGCGCACAGACGAAGGGCGTCGAGCAGGTGGCCGGGCAGTACCGCCGGGCCGGGATCCGGGAGGTGACGACCCGCTACTACGTCGGCGCCCGCCACGAACTCCTCAACGAGACCAACCGGGACGAGGTCACCGCCGATGTGATCGCCTGGCTGGACGCCCACCTGGGTCAGTAGTCTCCGTTGCCACCGGCTCAGGCGGCGAGGAGAGCCACCAGGGCCAGGGCGGGCAGGGTGCCCTGGGTCGCGGCGGCGCGGGCCTTGGAACGATCGGAGCCGCCGAGGACGAGCGCGGCGGCCAGCATGAAGGCGCAGCAGTAGACCGACAGCACCCGGCCCCACCCGGCCTGGCTCGAGCCGGCGCTCGACGCCGCGTTGAGAACCCCGCCGACGGCCGCGCCGATGCCGAGGAAGAGGTTGTAGAAGCCCTGGTTGAAGGCCCAGGGCCGGGCGATGGCGGCCTCCTGCGGCCCGCGGACACCGAAGACCTTCCACGTGGCGGGCTGGTCGAAGCGCAGCGACTCCAGCATGAAGATGTAGCCGTGCAGGAGCGCGGCGAGGAGGGTCAGAACGATCGCGACGGTGTGCACGGACGGATCAGCCGACGTAGGGGGCGAGGGCGGCCTGGACGCCATACGAGATGGTGTTCTCGCCGCCCAGGACGACGATGTGGCCGGGCTTGAGGCGGGCCAGTTCGGTGGCCACGGCGGCGGGGAGGCTGGTCGTGTCGACGAGGAGGACCGGGCCGCCGGTCATGCCCGCCACCGGGGCGCCGGAGAGGGCGTCGGTGTAGACGCGCCCGGAGGCGATGTAGACGGTCCCGACACCCGGGGCATAGGCCTGGCTGGTGATCGCCGTCGACGTGGTGAACCGGTCGGGGCCGGACCAGCGCTCGACGGTCCCGGCATACGCCTGCAGCGCGGTCTCGACCGCCGGAGTGATCGTGCTGGTCCCGCCGAAGATGACGATCCGGCGCGGGTGCAACCGGGCCAGCTCCGTCGCGATCGACGGCGGCACGGCGTTGGTGTCGACGAGGAGCACCGGGCCACCGGTCTTGCCGGCGACCGGGGCGCCGGAGAGGGCGTCAGTGAACACGCGGCCGGAGGCGACATAGACGGTGTCGACACCGGGGGTGTAGCTGTTCTGCGAGATCTGCGCCGAGGTGGAGAAGCGATCCGGGCCGGACCAGCGTTCGACGGGGGCCCCGGTGATCGACGCCAGCGCTGCTTCGACCCCGGGCTGGATCGTCGACGTGCCGCCGAAGATGACGACCTTGCGCGGCTTGAGCCGACGCAGCTCGGCGGCGATCGGGTCGGGCACGCTGTCGGCCTTGGTCAACAGGATCGGGCCGTGCGTCATCCCGGCGACCGGCGCGCCGGAGAGCGCGTCGGTGTAGACACTGCCCGAGGCGACGTAGGCGACGGGGACCCCGGGGGCGAAGCTGCGCGCTGAGATCGCCGCGGAGGCGCCATAACGGTCCGGCCCGCTCCAGCGGGCGACCTTCTGCAGTGCCGGGAAACTCAGGTCGAGGGTCGCGCTGGACGCCGTCTCCGAGGTGACGCTGATCTTCCAGAAGCCGTCGGGGGAGGTGTAGCTCTCACCCGCGTCGAGTCCCGGGTGCCGCTCGGTGTCCTGGACCGACCGGGTCTCCGGGTGGAAGTCGACGACGGTTCGCGACCAGACCCCGTCGGTCAGGCTCTGCCGGTGGACGGTCACCCCGCCACCCGGGTCGGTCCGGGTTCCGGTCGAGCTGGCATAGGTCCGGTCGTCGATCCACGAGTCGAGCCCGACGGCCGTGCGGTAGTCGACGTGGTAGCGATAGCCGGCGATGTCGAAGTAGAACCCGCGCAGTCCGGATCCGGCGCCGAGGCGCTGCACGGTGATCGTCTGCGGCGTGCCGACGGCCACGCTGGGATAGTCGGTGTCCGAGAACACCCCGAACTCCCACAGCGTGCTGGCGATCGGGTTGCCGACCTGGCCGTATGGATGCTCGCTCGCCGGATCCCACGGGTTGGTCCCGACCCGCTTGCTGCAGTCGCTGGACAGGGGCACCGGTGTCGAGCCGTCGCGGCAGTCGAGCGAGCCGGTGGACGTGACCCCGTTGTTGAACAGGATCGCCCACTCGGCCACCCAGGTGTTGTTGACCGTGCCGTTGGTCATGGTGAGCCCGTAGCCCGCCGATGTCGGCCCGGAGAACTCGAGATCGGTCCACCCGCACGCGCTGTAACCCGGCAGCACGACGACGAGGTGGTCGAACTGGTCGCCGCCGCCCTCGAACAGCTTCGTCGCCTCCCGATAGATCGCGCGGGTGTCGCACGCCGCGGCCTCGGTGGAACTGAGATAGATCCGCTGCCAGTTCTCGACCCAACCCAGTTGGGCGGTGGCCGCCCCGCCGGTCGCCTGGGTGAAATAGGAGTCGGCGGCGTCGACGGCGTCCTGGATCCCGGCGCTCGGGTCGCTCGTCGGCGGCGTGCTCGTCCAGAACACCGGCAGGTAGTAGAGCCAGTGGTCACCGGCGTCGCGGTGCGCCTGCCCCCCGATCCTGTATGCCGATCCGCCCCGTCCCGGCGTCGACGCCGCCCCCAGCGTGCTCGCCTGGGGACGTGCCGGGTCACCGGTCAGGCCACGTGCGGTCGCGCTCATGCCCCCACTCGCCGACGGCGCGACGCTCACCCCGGCCGGCGAGGCGTTGGCTCCGCCGCCCACGACGAGCGAGGCGACCAGTGCGAGCGTGGCGGCGAGAGCCTGGGCGAGGGTGCGCACCCGGCCGGGCACGTCGGACAAGGGGGAGGTCAGCGCCATGCGACGCAACCTATCAACGCCCCCTGACAGCCCACCCGGGGCGACCGCCCCGCCCCGCGATCTCCTCCCTCGGCCCCACCCCTCGAACCTACGGTCCCGTAAGTTACGGCCGCGTAGGTACGGTAAACTCCCCCGCATGACCGCCGCACCGCCCCGTCCGGTGCCCGCCCGTCGGCCCGTCCTCGCCGACAGCTTGTGGAAGGTCGCCACCGCGATCGCCACCCCGGTGCTGCCGGAGGACTACCTCGACCTCATCGCCCCCCTCCGTCAGGGCGCTGACCTGCGCGGACGCATCGTCGCCAAACGTCGCGAGACCGCCGACGCGGCGACCATCGTCATCAAGCCCGGCCGGTCCTGGCGCGACCACGTCCCCGGGCAGTACATCCGCATCGGCATCGACATCGACGGGGTGCGCAACTGGCGCGCCTACTCCCTGACCTCGGTGCGCGGCGACGGCATGATCTCCATCACGGTCAAGGCGATCCCGGACGGCGTGGTGAGCAACCACCTCGTCCATGAGGCGGCGCCGGGCACCCTGGTCATGCTCGACCAGGCCTGCGGCGACTTCGTCCTCCCCAGCCCGGTCCCGGCGCGGGTCCTCTTCCTCACCGCCGGCTCGGGGATCACCCCCGTCATGGGGATGCTGCGCAATCTCCGGACCGATCCGCGCGCCGCCGCCGGCTGCGACATCCGCCTCGTGCACTGTGCGCCCACCGCCGCCGACGTCATCTTCGGCGGCGACCTCGCGGCGCTCGACGCGGGCGGGCTGATCGATCTGACCGTGCGGCATACGGACAGCGAGGGGATGCTCGACCTCGCCGATCTCGACAGCCTCGTTCCCGACTGGCGATCCTGTGAGACCTGGGTCTGCGGGCCCACGGGTCTCCTCGACGCCGCCGAACTGCACTGGGCCGCCGCCGAACTCACCGACCGGTTGCACGTCGAGCGGTTCCGCCCGACGATCATCGAACCCGGCGAGGGCGGCGAGATCACCTTCCTCGACTCGGTCGTCACGATCGACGCCGACGGCGCCACCCCCATCCTCGACGCCGGCGAGGACGCCGGGATTCTCATGAAGTCCGGCTGCCGGATGGGGATCTGCTTCGGCTGCGTCGTCACCATGCGCCAGGGGGCGGTCCGGGATCTGCGGACCGGCGAAATCACCGTCGCCGAACCCGGCGACGAACTCCCCATCCAGACCTGCATCAATGCTGTCGCCGGCAGCTGCGATCTGGAACTCTGAGACCACCACGTCCCCCCGACCTCCAGGACGATCCATGACCCTCGCTCCCGAGCGGATCCACATCAGCCCGACGGCGCCGCACGTCACGGAGCCCACCTATCTGGAGGCACCCCACCACGGGCTCAACACGCGCCTGAGCGTGGGCGGCGGCCAGGACCGCCAGCATCCGCCGAAGAAGTCGGGCAAGCCCAACCCGATGGCGCACCTGACCAACGCGGAGATCGAGCAGATCGGCCGCGACCTCGACGCGATGCGTGCGGAGGTCATGGATTCGCGCGGGGCCCGCGATGCGGCATACATCCGGCGCGTGATCAAGATCCAGCGCGGACTGGAGATGGGCAGCCGGATCGTCCTCCTCTTCTCCCGCAACAAGGCGGCGTGGGTGGCCGGCACGGTCGGCCTGTCGCTGGCCAAGATCCTCGAGAACATGGAGATCGGCCACAACGTCCTCCACGGACAGTGGGACTGGATGCGCGACCCCAAGATCCACTCCACGACCTGGGAGTGGGACATGGCCTCCCCGGCCAAGCAGTGGCAGCACAGCCACAACGAGCTTCACCACACCTACACCAACGTCCTCGGGCGCGACAACGACCTCGGCTACGGCCTGCTGCGGGTCGACGAGGACCAGAAGTGGGAGTTGTTCCACCTCGGCCAGCCGGCCTGGCACCTGATCAACGCGATCTTCTTCGAGTACGGCATCGCCGCCTATGACCTCGAGCTGCGCGGCAATCTCCAGAACTGGAGCGAGCTCTCCGACGAGGACAAGGCGGCCTTCAAGAAGCAGGCCTGGGCGATGGCGCACAAGATCCGGCGCCAGGCGACGAAGGACTACGTCATCCACCCGCTGCTCTCGGGGCCGAGCTTCGTGCCCACCCTGTTGGCGAACGTCACCGCCAACGCGGTCCGCAACATCTGGTCCAACACGGTCATCATCTGCGGCCACTTCCCGGACGGGATCGACACCTTCGAGACCGACTCGATCGAGGGCGAGACCCGCGGCGAGTGGTACCTCCGGCAGATGCTCGGCAGCGGCAACATCAGCGGCAGCCGGCTCACGCACGTCATGACCGGCAACCTCAGCCACCAGATCGAGCACCACCTCTTCCCCGACATGCCGTCCAACCGGTATGCCGAGATCGCCCCCCGCGTGCGGGCGTTGATGGAGCGGCACGACCTGCACTATGTGACCGGGCCGATCCTCGAGCAGGCCTACCAGGTCTACAAGAAGGTCTGCGTCCTGTCACTGCCCAACAAGGAGCCCGGCCGCACCCGCCGGTCCGTGGTCGCGGCCGAACTCAAGCGCGTCCTCGGGGGCCGCGGCGCCGCGCGGGCCAAGCGGCACCTGCCGTCCACCGTCTGACCGGCTCAACCGCAGCATGGGAGTCGCCGTATGCCGCTGCTCCCGCTCTTCCCGCTCGGCACCATCGCGGTGCCCGGGGGCGTCGTGCCGCTGCAGGTGTTCGAGCCGCGCTACGTCCGGTTGCTCGCCGACCTCGGCCGCCTGCCGGAGAAGGACCGGCTCTTCGGCGTGGTCGCCAGCGCTTCCATGCGGTCCATTCTGGTCGTATGACCCGAGCTACCGCCTGGTAAGTGGGGTGATCACCCGACTTACCAAGCGGTAGCTCGGGTCATACGACCAATCACCCGACGCGTATAGGGTGGGCCGCCAGTTCGACGAAGGAGGCCCGTTGTGGGTGAGGAATCCGACGTCCTCGTGATCGGGGCGGGGCCGGGGGGCCTCGCGGTCGCCGGCGCCCTGGCGATGCGCGGCCGCCGCGCCGTCGTCCTCGAGCGCGCCGGCGATGTCGGCGACGCGTGGCGGCATCATTACGAGCGCCTCCACCTGCACACCCCGCGACGCCTCTCCGGCCTGCCCGGTATGCCGATCCCGCGCGAGTACGGCCGCTGGGTCGCCCGCGACGACGTCGTGCGCTACCTGGAGCGCTACCACGATCACCACCACCTCGATGTGCGCCCAGGGGTCGACGTCGCCCGCGTCGACCGCGCCCCGGGCGGCGGGTGGGTCGTCCACGCCACCGACGGCCGCGAGTTCCGGGCGGCGAGCGTCGTCATCGCCACCGGGCACAACCACACCCCGGTGATCCCGACCTGGCCGGGCGACGCGAGCTTCCCCGGGGAGATCGTCCACGCCGCCGACTACCGCAACCCCCGCCCGTATGCCGATCGCTCCGTCCTCGTCGTCGGCACCGGCAACACCGGGTGCGAGATCGCCCAGGACCTCGCCGACGGGAGTGCGTCGGCAGTCTGGCTCGCCTACCGCTCGCTCCCGCACATCGTCCGCCGGACGAAGTTCGGATGGCCGGCCCAAGCGACCGGGATCGCGGTGCGGCACCTGCCCACGCGGGTCGTGGACCGGATCGCCCGCGTGACGGCGCGGGCGGAGGTGCCGGACCTGACGGCATACGGGCTGCCCCGGCCGACGAGCGGGCTGTTCACCCGGGTCAAGGAGGGGTCGATCCCGGTGCAGGACGTCGGGATCGTCGCGGCGATCGAGGCGCGCCGGGTGGTGCCGGTGCCGACGATCGCCCGGTTCGACGGCCCGGAGGTGGTGCTCGTCGACGGGCGCCGCCTGCGCCCCGACGTCGTCCTCGTCGCCGCCGGCTATCGCAACGGCCTGGCGTCGATCGTCGGCCACCTCGGCGTCCTCGACGACCGCGGCCGGCCGCGGGTCCTCGGTGGCCGGCCGGTCGAGCCCGGGCTGTTCTTCACCGGCTACACCAACCCGATCAGCGGCATGTTCCGCGAGTTGCGCCTCGACGCCAAGAAGATCGCCAAAGCCATCACCGTCTGACCGTCGAGTGGCCGATTCAGGGTGATCGAGTGGCCGGTGCCAGTCGTCTGCTCCGAGCGGAGCGCAGGCCCAAGTCGGGGCTGAACCGGCCACTCGACGACCCTGAACCGGCCACTCGACGACCCTGAACCGGCCACTCGACGGGGCTGAACCGGCCACTCGACGGGATGACCGAGGGCGGGGACCGGAAGGCTCGGTCCCCGCCCTCGTGCTCACTGGGCCGTATGCCGATCAGGCCGTCCCGGCGTCACCCACCGCCACGGCCGCGCGGCCGGCCTCGAGCCGGGCCACCGGGACCCGGAACGGGCTGCACGAGACGTAGTCGAGCCCGGCGTCGTGGAAGAAGTGGATCGACTCGGGGTCGCCACCGTGCTCGCCACACACACCGACGTGGATGTCGGGGCGGGTCTGGCGACCGGACTCGACGCCCATCCGGACGAGCTCGCCGACGCCGAGGGCGTCGAGGGTCTCGAACGGCGAGATCGTCAGGACGCCCGCCTCGAGGTAGTCGGCGAAGAACGCGCTCTCGACGTCGTCACGCGAGAAGCCCCACGTGGTCTGGGTCAGGTCGTTGGTGCCGAAGGAGAAGAACTCCGCCTCCTCGGCGATTCGGCCGGCCGTCAGGGCCGCCCGCGGGAGCTCGATCATGCAGCCGATCGGGATTCCCAGGGCGACACCGGACTCCGTGGACACGTCGGCGAGGATCTTCTCGGCGCGGTCGCGGATGATCTGCAGTTCCCGGACCGACCCGACGAGCGGGACCATGATCTCCGGCTTCGGCCGCTTGCCCTCGTTGATGAGTTGGACGGCGGCCTCGGCGATCGCCCGGATCTGCAGGTCGAACAGGCCGGGGATCTTCAGGCCGAGCCGCACCCCGCGCAGACCGAGCATCGGGTTCGCCTCGTGCGTGCGCTGCACGGCGGCGAGGATGCGCAGGTCGTGCGGGTCGGGCGTCTCGCCCTTGGCCTGGGCGACGGCGACCTTGACCGACAGCTCGGTGAGGTCGGGCAGGAACTCGTGCAGCGGCGGGTCGATGAGCCGGATGGTCGTCGGCAGCCCGTCCATCGCGGTGAGCAGCTCGATGAAGTCCTGCCGCTGCACCGGGACCAGCGCGTCGAGGGCGGCCTGACGCTCGTCGTCGGTGTCGGCGAGGATGACCGACTCGACATACTTGCGGCGCTCGCCGAGGAACTGGTGCTCGGTCCGGCACAGGCCGATGCCCTGGGCGCCGCGCTCGCGGGCGCGGTAGGCGTCCTCGGCGGTGTCGGCGTTGGCGCGCACGCGCAGGCGACGCACGCCATCGGCATACCGCAGGAGGCGGTCGACCGAGTTGATGAGGTCCTGTGTCTCGGCGTCACCGTGCGCCGCCTGTTGAGCGGCGTCGAGGCCCTCGGCGATGTAGGTCATCACGGGGGAGTCGACGACCGGGACCTCGCCGACGAAGATCTCGCCGGTGGCGCCGTCGATGGCGATGATGTCGCCCTCGCCGAGGACGGTGTCGCCGACGGTGACGGTCTTGGCGTTGGGGTCGACCTTGAGCGCCTCGGCGCCGACGACGGCGCACATGCCCATGCCGCGGGCGACGACGGCGGCGTGGGACGTCTTGCCACCGCGGGCGGTGAGGACACCGACGGAGGCGACCATGCCGGGCAGGTCGTCGGGGGAGGTCTCGCGGCGGACGAGGATGCACTTGACCCCGGCGTCGCGCTTGGCGGCGGCCCCGGCGTTGTCGAAGACGACCTCGCCGACGGAGGCGCCCGGGCTCGCGCCGAGGCCCTTGGCCAGCGGCTTGGCGCCCGACTGCGCGTCGAAGTGCGGGAAGAGCAGTTGCGAGAGCTGCGTGCCGGAGACGCGCCCGAGGGCCTCGTCGAGGGTGATGAGGTGCTCGTCGACCAGCTGGGTCGCGACCCGGAACGCGGCGGCGGCGGTCCGCTTGCCGACCCGGGTCTGCAGCATCCAGAGCTTTCCGCGCTCGATGGTGAACTCGATGTCGCACAGGTCGCGGTAGTGCGTCTCGAGGCGGCGCATGGCCGCGCGAAGGTCGCGATAGGACTTCTCGTCGAGGTCCTCGAGGGCGCTCAGCGGGAGGGTGTTGCGGATGCCGGCGACGACGTCTTCGCCCTGTGCGTTGGAGAGGTAGTCGCCATACACACCGCTGTGGCCGCTGCTCGGGTCACGGGTGAAGCAGACGCCGGTGCCGGAGGTGTCGCCGAGGTTGCCGAACACCATCGCCATGACGTTGACGGCGGTGCCGAGGTCGTGCGGGATGCGTTCGCGGCGGCGGTAGAGGCGCGCCCGCTCGGTGTTCCAACTGTTGAAGACGGCCTCGATGGCCATGTCGAGCTGGGTGCGTGGGTCCTGGGGGAACTCCGCGCCGGTCTGGTCGAGGACGATCTGTTTGTATGCCGCGACGACCTCCTTGTGGTCGGCGGCGGTCAGCTCGGGGTCGCTCGCGACGCCGGCCTTCTCCTTCTGGGCGTCGAGGGCCGCGGAGAAGTGCTCGCCGTCGATGTCGAGCACGGTCTTGCCGAACATCTGGATCAGGCGCCGGTAGCTGTCCCAGGCGAACCGCTCGTCGCCGGCGAACCGGGCGAGGCCCTCCACGGACCGGTCGTTGAGGCCGACGTTGAGGACGGTCTCCATCATGCCGGGCATCGAGAACTTCGCGCCGGAACGGACGGACAGGAGCAGCGGTTCCTCGTCGGCGCCGAAGTGGCGGCCGATCGCGTCCTCGGTCTGGCGCAGGGCCATGGTGACCTCGACGCGGAGGTTGGCCGGGACGTGACCCGACGCGAGATAGGCCTTGCAGGCCTCGGTGGAGATGGTGAAGCCGGGCGGGACCGGGAGTCCCATGTTGACCATCTCGGCGAGGTTGGCACCCTTCCCACCGAGGAGGTCCTTCTGGTCCTTGTTGCCTTCGCTGAAGTTGAATACGTACATGTGCGTGCGTGCCTCCTGAGCTCGTTGTCTCCCTGCCTACCACTAATGGATGGGGGGTGCGCACCGGTCCGTTTTTGGTCGGAACAGGGGGGTCCAGCGTTCGCTGAGTGAGACGCCCGCACGACGCGGCGGGTCGGGGTGCCTGCGACGATGACCGTATGCCGAGAACCTGGACCGCGGCCGAGGTCGCCGCGATCGTCGCCCGTCACCCCGGATGGGCGCCGTCGGCGGGCGCACCGACCCGTCCGGACGGGCCGGGCCGGGCGGTTCCGGTGGTGCGCGTGGGGACGGGGGAGTCGTATGAGGTGTGGCGGCTCGGCGGTCTCGTGCTGCGGGTCGCCCGGCGGCCCGTCGGGGAGCTGCCGGTCGCGACGGCGCTCGAGTATGCCGCGCTCCGGCTCGCCCCCTCTGGCCTGGCCCCGACACCGATTGCGTTGGGCGAGAACGAGATCGATGGCCTGGTGTATCCGTGGCTGGTCGAGTCGTTCGTCCCGGGACGGATGCTGGCGCCCGCTGAGTGGACGGACGATCTGCGGGCCCGGCTCGCCGCCGACCTCGCCCGGCTGCACGCGCGGACCTGGCCCGGCCCGGGCGCGGTGACCGAGGTGGACGACATCAGATCGGGTCGCCTCGACGGCACCGCCGAAGTGGAACAGACGATCGCCTGGTGGGCACCGCGCCTGGGTGCCCCGGAGCGGGAGGCGTGGATGCCGCTGGTGGCGCCCATGCGCGCATACGGACAGGCGGTGGCGCCGTTGTTCGCCGACCTGGACGTGTTCGCCCTCGTGCACGGCGACACCGTCCTGACCAACATCCTGGTTCACGAGGGCGTTCCGCGGCTCGTCGACTGGGAGTGGGCCCGGATCGGCGACCCGGCCCGGGACCTCGCCTTCGCCGGCGGGGTGGTGCACGCGGATCCGTGGTACGCGCGCCTGTCGGACACCAAGGTCGACCGCTTCCTCCGGGCGTATGCCGACTCCGGCGGCCGCGGTGACCTCGCCGCCCTCCGCGCCCGGCGGGACTTCTGGCTCGCCGTCGAGGCGTTCGCCGTCCTCGCCTACCTCCTGTGGACGGTCGCCGGCGACCCGGGCGCCGACCACGGCTGGCGGCCCGCCGCCGCCCGGACTCTCCTGCGGACCCTGCCGAGCGGCATGGGGACCCGGTGATCGCCCGCCGGTTCGCGATGCCCGACCCGGGGACGGCGCGGTGATATCGTCAAGTTTCGATTGCTATCACTCGGGAGGCAGGATGTCCGCCATCACCGTGCGTCATCTGTCGGACGAGACCCACCGCGCCCTCAAGGCCCGCGCGCGGGCGCACGGGCGAAGCACCGAGGCCGAGGTCCGCGCGATCCTCGACGCCGCCGTCAGCGCGCCCGAGCGCGTGCGACTGGGGTCCGTGCTGGCCGACATCGAGTGGTCGCGTGGCTCGACGCGCAGATCGTCGAGACGCTGTATCTGACGACCGTGACCCTGGCGGAACTCCGCCACGGCATCGCCGCGCTCCCTCCGGGTGCGCGGCGGGACCGTCTCGCCGACCGTGTCGAGACCGACGTCGTCCCGATCTTCGGCGGCCGGATCCTCGCCTTCGACGAGCCGGCCACGGTGACGTATGCCGCCCTGCGCACCTCCGCCCGCCGCTCCGGCCGGGCGGTCGGGGACCTCGACGCGATGATCGCCGCCATCGCCCTGGCGACGGGTTCGATGGTGGCGACCCGCGACGCAGCCCCCTTCGTCGCGGCCGGTGTCGAGGTCATCGATCCCCTCGCCTCCCGCTGAGCGGTTCCGCAGGTCCTCGCCACGACGCGCGATGGGTCGGTCAACCCATCGCGTGGGTCGGCCGACCCATTGAGTGCCACGGCCCCCGGCGCCACGATCGGAGCACGCCGAAATCCTTCGGCGCAGCCGCCTCACCGGACCGGTCCCGCACCGCTCCGATCCGGCTGATCCCTCTCTCCCCCAAGGAGTTCCGCCATGTCCACGCGCACCCTCACCCGCCGCGCCGCCACCATCCTGGCCGCCGGCGTCCTCACCGTCGTCCCGGTCGTCGGCGCCGCGAGCCCGGCCTTCGCCGCAGGCACCGGCAAGGTCCTCGCCTCCCCCTGCCTCAACCTGCGCACCGGCCCGAGCAGCGCCTACGGCATCATCGGCTGCGTCCCCGTCAACACCTACATCTCCATCGACTGCACCGTCAACGGCGCCGCCGTGACCGGTCCGTACGGAACGACGACGCTGTGGGACCACACGGCATACGCCGGCAAGTCGGGGTATGTCTCGGACGCGTGGGTCTACACCGGAACCGCGAACCCTGTCGCGCCCACCTGCGGGACCGGATCGCGCGAGGACCGGGCGGTCGCCTGGGCGAACTCGATGGTCGGCTCGCAGTCCTACAACTTCGCCTGCGAACTCTTCGCCGAGAACGCCTACGGCACGTCCGGCAAGTACTACGCCGCCATCAACGCGTTCACCGCCCTCCAGGCCGCGGGCATGATGCACTACACCTCGACGGGCATCCCCAAGGGAGCCCTCGTGTTCAGCAAGAGCTCGGCGGACCTCGGCTACGGCCACGTCGAGATCTCCCGCGGCGACGGCACCTTCGTCTCCGGCGGCATGGGCAACCCGACCGTCCAGGTGACCTACACGACCGTGCCCGGCCGCGGCGGCAGCTTCCTCGGGTGGTCCTACGCCCCGTCCAACTGGCCCGGCCGCTGACCTCCCCAGCCGGGACCGACGCCGGCGCCGAAAGTCCTGTATTCACCTGACTTCTCAGCCCTCGGCCCGCCCCCTATGCTGCCGGGTCAGAGCGAAGAGGGTGGTATGGAGTTCGCCGTGCTCGGGCCCGTGACCGTGACCCACGAGGGAGCGCCGATACCGCTGCGCCTCAAGGAGTTGCATCTGGTCGCCTGCTTGCTGGCGGAGCCCGGCGCCGAGGTGAGCCAGGGCCGCCTGCTGGACGAACTCTGGGGTGACACCGGGCCGGCCAGGCTCAACTCCCTCCGGGTCCACGTCTCGCGTCTGCGGTCTGCGCTGCGATCGGTCGACGGCGGGCCGTCTCGGCTGGCGACGACCCCCCGCGGCTATGCCCTCGCCCTGGCGCCGGCGGAACTCGACCTCGCCCGCGTGCACACCGCCCTCGGTCTCGCGCGCGAGCGCCGCGCCCGGGACCCGCTCGGCGCCCACGACCTGCTCGAGAGCGCCCTCGCCGAGTGGCGAGGGGAGCCGTTCGCGGGCATCGACTCCCCGGTGGTGCAGACGGTGCGCGACCAGTGTGACGTCCTGCGTCAGCAGGTCGTCACCGAGTTCGCCGACCTCGACAGTCGGCATCCTCGCCCGGATCTCGAGGTGCTCAGCCGGCTCGAGGCGGAGCTGCCGACGAACGAGCCCGTCGCCTGTGCCCTCGCCCGCGCCCAGTCCCGCCAGGGGGACAGCGTCGCCGCGCTCGCGACGCTGCGCCGGTTCCGCCGCCGTATGGTGCGTGACTGGGGCCTCGACGTCGGTCCCGATGTCGCCGCGCTGGAGCGGGCCATCCTCGCCGGCGACCCCGAGATCCAGCCGGCGTCCACCCAGACGCCGACCCCGGCCGACCCGGGGCCGGACCCGGCCCCGGTGCTGCGTCTCCCCGCCGAGCGCGAGGGCCTGATCCACGAGATTCTCGACCTCGTCGCGACCGAGACCGGGGCCCGCGTCGGCATCACCGGCGCACGCGGCATGGGCCGGACCGACCTCGCGGGCGCGATCCGCGCCAGCGTGCCGGGGTCCCGCCTGGTCACGGGGGTCCCGGATCGTCCGTATGCCGTGGTCCGCGACCTGCTCGGTGCCTCCGGCACGGCCGCGACCGACGTCGATGCGCTCCTCGCGGACACACGCACCGGCGTCACCGGCGAGACGGCGGTCGCGGCCCGCCTGCGCGAGGTGCTCGACGGCATACCGCTGCTCGTCCTCGACGACGCCGACCTCGTCGACGCCGACTCGGCCGCCCTCCTGCGGGAGGTCCTCGACCGCGCCACGGTCCCCGTCGTCGCGACCGCCCTGACGCCCGCGGGATTCGGGGCGCTCACCGCAGACACCCCCGATCGCGCGGACGACCTCGTGCTGTTCGCGCTCGCCCCGCTCACCCTCTCCGGCATCCGCGTCCTCCTCGCCTCGGCCGGGCTCGACGAGGACCTGGTGGGGCGGTGGGCCGAGCGGGTCGCCGCGTCGAGCGCGGGGCAGCCGTTCATCGCCGCGGCTCTCGCTCGGCGCGTCGTGCGCCACCGCGACGCCCCGCAGCTGCCGGCGTCACTCGGCCGCTTCGCGGAAGACCTGCGCGGACGCCTCGATGGATCCGACCGTCGGATTCTCGACCTCGCCGTCCTCGATCACCCACGGCTCGATCTGGCCGTCCTCCAGGCCGCGTCCGGGCTGGGCGCGGATCGGGTGATCGAGGCGGTCGAGCGGCTGCTCGCGCTGGGCCTGCTCACCCTCGAACCCGTCTCCGGTCACGCCGAGGTCCATGCCGGCTGGCTTCCGGCCCTGGCCGCGGCGATCGGCCCGGTTCAACGCCAGGTCCTCCACGCCACTCTCGCCGTCGCCACGTCCAGCCGGCCCGGCGTCCACCCCAGCGACGTCGTGCGCCATCTGCGCGCGGCGGGACCCCAGGCCCCCCCGGGCACCCTCGCCCGGTGGCTGATGGAGGACGCGCGGGCGGCCCTCGCGGCATACGGCGTGCTGTCGGCGATCGCGACCTTCACCGAAGCGGTCCGGGCGGCCGACGTCGCCGACGAGGTGTCCCTCGCGACCGAGGCCCGACTCGGACTCGTCGAGGCGCTGCACCACGCGGGCCGAGCGGACGAGGCGCAGAACGTGGTCAGGGAGGCCGTCCGCGGCGCCCGCCGTGGCAACGATCCGGTCGCGTTCGGTCGCGCTGTGGTGTATGCCGCGACGCCTCTGGTGCCCGACGACGACCTGCGTGGCGAGGTGAGTCGCGAGTGCGACGAGGCGGCCGAGTGGCTCGATGACGCCGGTGTCGATCGGTCCCTCCTCGCCGAGGTCCGCGAGGCCGCGATCCGCTCCCACGTCCTCGACATCGCCGCGGGCGACCGGGTCCTCGCCGTCGCCGCCGAGTTGCGCCGCCACGGCGACACGCTGCCGCCCCGACACCCCGACCAGGGCATCGTCGCGCTCGGCCTGCGGTATGCCGCCTTCGTCGCCGGAGTCCCGGCGCGCGAACGTCTCACGTATGCCGAGGCCGCCGTGCGTCGCACCCGCGGTGCCTACGGCAGTGGGCGCCATCTCGCCGCGGTCCGGGTGCGTGCCGCCGATCAGATGTCGCTCGATCCCGTTCAAGCCGGCCCGGCGATCGAGGCGTATGCCCGCACGGCCCGCGACTGCGGTGCCGCGCATCACGTCTGGCTCGCCGGTCGGATGGCCGCCGCGGCCGCCCTCGCGGTGGGCGACTGGGATGGGTATGCGCGCGAGCGCGACCGAGTGCGTGACGAGGAGACGGGCATCGACCCTGGATTGGTCGAGATGGGGGAGACGGTGCAGCAGTGCGTGGCGCTGATGTGCCGCGAGGACTGGGGGACGCTCCTGGCCGCCGTCGAGGAGGTGGTCGCGGTGTCGGAGGCGTTCGCGCCGCTGGTCGAGGCGACCCGGTGCTTCGCCGCCGACCGGATCGGCGCCCCGCTGCCGGACGATGTCGTGCGGGACATCGGCGCGCGACTGGGCCGACACGGGACCCACCTCGCGGGACATGCCCTGCTCGCCGGGCTGCGCGGTGTGGATCCGCGGCTGGTGCGGCGGTCTCGGGAACGGCTGGCACGGCATACGGACGAATGGGTGGTGATCGAGGGCGGGCTCGGCGTGCTCGGCCCGGTCCGCGGCTTCCTCATCTCCGAGCGGGCTCGGTTAAGCGCGCGTTAATCGCCCCACGGGAAGGTGCTGGAACCGGGCCGACAGACGGCCTGGTCACGTCGAAAGCGGAGGAACCATGAACGACGAAGTCGAGGGCTGGGACCCGACGAACCGACCCCTGTTAGGGAATCCCATGGTGGTCGACGACAGCCTCGCCGCGTGGGCGGCGGCCTTCAACGTGCAGATGCGGGCCCCGGGCGCCGCGCGGACGAATGCGCGTCGCATCCTGGCGACCCCGGCCGATGACGGCGTGGCCTTCCTCCGGGCGTTGGTGCCGGGGCGGGCCGTCCCGGACCAGGCCATGGGGCGGGCCGACGACGGCCCGTTCATCGCCGATTGCCGGCGGGTCCTGGCGAAGGTCGCGACCTGTGGCCGAGGGCTCCGGGTATCGCTGCGGACCGAGGCGGGCTGGGTCAAGGTCGGTCCCTCCGGCCTCATCGACGTCTGGGTCGGCCCGACGAACCCGTCGTTCGGGGCGGACCTGCAGGCGACGCTGGACGGCCTCGGGTGCGTCGCCTTCATCGAGGAGGAGGACGGCGGGGCGGGCTGAGGACGTGGGCCGCGGTCAACTCAGCCCGAGGATCTCGCCCTCCGCGGTGAGGTCGATCTTCTCGGCGTTGGGATGGAGGGAGAGGCCGGGCATGGTGCGCATCTCACCGCAGATCGCATAGACGTACCCGGCCCCGGCCGCCGCCCGCACCTCGCGCACCGGCAACCGCCATCCGGTCGGGGCGCCCTTGAGCGCCGGGTCGTGCGAGATGGACAGGTGGGTCTTGGCGATCACCACCGGCAGTCCACCGAACCCGAGTTTCTCGTATGCCGCGAGCGCCCCCGCCGCCGCCGGCGCGAAGTCGACGCCGTCCGCGCCATAGACCGTGGTCGCGACCGCCTCGATCTTGGCGGCGAGGGGGGCGTCCGATTCGTAGGTGTAGCGGAAGTGGGTCGGGTGGTCGAGGGCCTCGAGGAGGGCGGTGGAGAGGGCCTCGGCGCCGGCGCCTCCGTCGACCACATGGGTCGAGACGGCGACCTTGACGCCCATCTCGGCGCAGAGGTCGCGGATGACCTGGTGCTCGCTGTCGTGGTCCTGCGGGAAGGCGTTGATCGCCACGACCGGCCAGACCCCGAAGCCCTCGATGATCCGGATGTGCTTGCGCAGGTTGGCGATTCCCGCGCGGACGGCCCCCGGGTCCTCGGCGAGGAGGTCCTCGGGGAGGGGCTTGCCGGGGACGATCCGGAAGCGCCCCGAGTGCGCCTTGAGGGCGCGGACGGTCACGACGATGACGGCCGCGTCCGGGCGCAGCCCGGAGACCCGGCACTTGACGTTCATGAACCGTTCGGCCCCCATGTCCGCGCCGAACCCGGCCTCGGTGAGCACGATGTCGGCGCGCCGGGTGGCGACGAGGTCGGCGACGACCGAGGCGTTGCCGGTGGCGATATTGCCGAACGGCCCGGCGTGGATGAGGGCGGGGGTGCCCTCGAGGGTCTGCAGGAGATTGGGATGGAGGGCGTCCTGGAGGATGACGGCCATCGCCCCCGCGGCGCCGAGGTCGTCCGCGGTGACGGGGCGACCGTCATACGAATAACCGACGACGATCCGGCGCAGCCGCTCCTTCAGGTCGGCGATGGACGAGGCGAGGGCGAGCAGGACCATGACCTCGGACGCGGCGGTGATGTCGAACCCGGTCTGCCGGGTCACCCCGTCCATTCGCGCGCCGAGTCCGACCACGATATTGCGCAGGGCGCGGTCGTTGACGTCGAGGACCCGGCGCCAGGTGATATTGCGCGGGTCGAGGCCGAGCGCGTTGCCGTGGTGGAGATGGTTGTCGAGCATCGCGGCGAGGAGGTTGTGCGCCGCGGTGATCGCGTGGAAGTCCCCGGTCAGGTGGAGGTTGAGCTTGTCCATCGGGACGATCTGGCTGTAGCCGCCGCCCGCGGCGCCCCCCTTGATCCCGAAGGTCGGCCCCATCGACGGCTGCCGCAGCGTGACCGCGACGGTCTGGCCGAGCCGGGCGAGACCGTCGGCGAGCCCGACGCTCGTCGTCGTCTTGCCCTCGCCGAGCGGGGTCGGGGTGACGGCCGTGACGACGACGTACTTCGCGCGTTGCGCCGTCGGCTGTCCCGGCGCGGTCAGGCAGGCGAGGTCGATCTTGGCGACGGAGCGTCCATACGGCTCGACGAACTCCTCTGGTATGCCGAGTCGCCCCGCGATCTCGGACATCGGCCGGAGACGGGCGGCGCTGGCGATCTCGAGGTCGGAGGGAATACCCATGGCGGTATCTTGCTCCTCCCGGAACTCGCGCGGCACCCCGCCAGGGCGAGAGCGGTGGGCCGCGCGCGTCGTCAGCCGGTCGGCGTCTCGGTGAGGGCCGCGGCCTCGGTGGCAGCGACCTCCGCCATCGAGGAGGCGAGGGCGCAGTACAGGGCGTCGCGCACTTCAGGTCCGTTTCAGTGCGGTTCAAGCGCCCCCGGCCAGAGTTCCTGATGTCCGAACCGGACACCCCACACCAAGAGAAGGAACACCACCATGAACCTCGTCCGCACCCTCGCCGCGACCACCCTCGCCAGCGCCGTCCTCGTCGGCGGGGCCGCCACCAGCGCCAACGCCGCGACGTCGAGCGACTCGGGAACGGCCGCCCGCGGCTACACCGTCTGCACCGCGCACGCCGGCGCCCCCTACCTCTCCGGCGCCCTCATCGACGGCGATGGCGACATCACGTGCACGGAGAACGTCGCCGGCCTGCAGCTCAAGGTCGTCGTCCAGAAGCTCGTCGCCGGCCGCTGGGTCGCCGTCGGCGTCCCGGTCCAGGGCGTCCGCTATGACGTCATCAAGGTCTGGGGCACCGCCTACACCAGCTTCGCCCACGGCACCTACCGGACCAAGAGCACCGGCAAGGTCCTCTTCTACGGCGCCTCGACCTGGCGTCCTGTCAGCGCCGTGAGCGCCCCCGTCGGCGCCTGACCCCCGCCCGCTCCCGCGCCCGCGCCGAGTCGCGCGGGCCCAACCCCCGCTGAGGTCTGGTGGTCGGACCGAGGTCGTACCGCTCGCGGTACGACCTCGGTCCGACCACCAGACCTCGGCCGCTGTGACGTGGCTTATCCGGGAGCGCCGGCCGAATCGCGGCATGGTGGACTGGCCGTATGCCGCGCTTCCGCTACTCCGCCGTGGCCTCGCCGCTGCACGACCCCGCGGACGTGGCCCGGATCGTTGCCCCGGTCGCCGCCGTGCTCGACGCGTGCGGCGGGGAGCCCGGCGACCCGGGACACACCGACACGCCGTGGGTCGTCCTGGTCGCGACCGGCGGCACCGAGGCGGCCGTCCTCGACCTCGTCGCCCGCCGCGCCGAGGCCGCACCCGGCGAGCCGGTCGTCCTCATCACCCACCCCCTCCACAACAGCCTCCCCGCCGCGCTCGAGGCCCTCGCCGGCCTGCGACTACGCGGCCACCGGGGCCGGATCGTCCCGGTCGACGCCCCCGGCGAGCCCGCCACCACGATCGTCGATCTCGTTGCCGCCCAACGTATCCGGCAGGCCCGCCTCGGTCTCGTCGGACGCCCCTCCGAGTGGCTCGTCGCCAGCGTCCCCGACCGCGAGGCCGTCCGCGCCCGGTGGGGTCTCGACCTCGTCGACATCCCGATCGACGCCCCCATCGCCCAGCACCGCGCCGCCGGCCGGGCCGACCGCACCGCTGCCCGCGCCGTCGCCGTCAAGTTCTCCCGCCGCCGCCCCGGCCGTCC
>JBDIAJ010000018.1:0-37913 GCA_039812345.1 Nostocoides sp.
GGGGCGCGGCGGGGGGCTGCCCCGCGCCATACGCGGCCTTGACGGCGCCGGGAGGCGGCGGCGGGCCACCGGGGGCGCCCATCGCGGGGGTGAGGCTGAGGTTGAGCTGCCCCTGTTGGGCGAGTTGCTGCAGCGCGCCCATGATCCGGTTGTAGTCGTCCGCCGATCCGGGCGTGCCGACCGCGTTGAGATAGGTGAGGACGCCCAGGTCGCGCAGCAGGCGATCGCCCTGCCCCCCACCTGCGGCGCCCATCGGGCCGCTCATCGGCGACCCGCCCATGAGCCCCGCGTTGCCGAGCGCGGTGTCCGCCTTGGCCTGCAGGTCCATCGCCGCCGCCTTGGCCTTGTCCAGGAAACCCATCGGCAACTCCTGTCGCTCGTACGAGGGATTTCAGCAGAACCTTAGGCCCGTGACGGTGGATTCGCCTACGGTTTGGTGAAGTCGGCCCGACCAGCAGGGACGGGCGCCACCGAGAAGGGGAAGCACGCCTCATGACGATTCACGGCTCGCTGTTCACCGATTTCAAGGAACGCGAGACCCAGGACCCGTTCTCACTGCAGAACAAGAAGATGCTCCGCGTCGACATGCGCTACGGCGAGGTCATGGCCAAGGCCGGGTCGATGGTCGCCTATCAGGGCGACGTCCGGTTCAGCAAGCAGAGTTCCGGCCTGGGCCGGATGTTCAAGTCGGCCGTCACCGGGGAGGGGTTGACGTTGATGACCTGCGCGGGCCAGGGCGACCTCTTCCTCGCCGACTCCGCAAGCGAGATCCAGATCATGTATCTGCAGGACGACGCGGTCTCGGTCAACGGCAACAACGTCCTCGCCTTCAGCAACTCGATCCAGTGGGACATCCACCGGATCCAGGCGCGGGGCGCGGCGATGACGGGCGGGCTCTACAACGTCGCGCTCCGCGGCACGGGTTATGTCGCGATCATGACCAAGGGCGACCCGGTCGCGCTCGACGTCGCGAGTTCGCCGACGTTCGGCGACGCACAGGCGGTCGTCCTGTGGACGGCTGGGGTGCGGATGGACGTCCGCGTCGACACCGGCGGCATCGGGACGCTCATCCGTGGGGGCTCCGGCGAGATGCTCCAGATGGCGTTCTCGGGTCAGGGCTACGTCCTGGTCCAGCCGAGCGAATCGGTCAACGAGGGCGGGCACCAGCAGCAGTCCGGCGGCTCGGGCAGCATGCTCGGGGGCCTGCTCAGCTGAGCCCTCCCCGAGGACCTGACGTCACGCGGGCCCCGAGGGTCGGAGTCGACCTCGGGGCCCGCGGACGATGTTGTCGGTGCGTCAGGCGGTCACTCGGCATACCAGGGCCTGGGCTGGCCCTCGGACTGCTCGGTCTCGGCCTCGCCGGTGCCGCCCTCCTGGGGCCAGCCGGTGGCCGCGTCCTGGGTCGGGGCCGGCGACTCGCCGTAGCTGTGCGCCGGGAACGGGCTCGCGGTGTCGGTCGGAGCGGGCTGGGTCGGCCAACCGTCGCCGCCGCCGCCCGTCGCGGGGCGGCCTTCGGCGACCTTGTCGACGACCCCGCCGACCGCGGCGCTGAACTTGACCGCCTTGTCGTGGTACTTGCCGTCGGTGCGCTGGTCCAATGCGTCGGTGGCCCGGGCGAGGAGCTCATCGACCCGGCCGCGCTTGTCGTGCGCGAGCGAGCCGGCCTGGGCCTTGACGTCGGCGACGGTCTTCTGGGCGAACTCGCCGAGCTGCTGGAGTCGACGGTCGAGCTCGAGATCGTCGATCGTCTTCTTCAGGTTGTCGTTCAGCGTGGCCATGGTCGGTGTCCCCCTCGGGTTGTGCAGGCGGCGCGGTCGCGCCGAGCTGGTCAACCCAGTATCGGTCGTTTCTGTTCCGTATGCCGCTCGACGGCCGCCGATTCCGGGTCGCCGTCAGGTGCGCGTCCGGGGGTTCCCCGAGGCGGCGGCGACGTGCGCGCCGGCCGGGCCTGCGGTGGGCTGTCGGCACCGGAGCTCACGTCTCGCGCAGGCAGATCAGGTGGGCGACCAACGCGGTCCATCCGGTCTGGTGGGAGGCGCCGAGACCGACGCCGGTGTCGCCGTGGAAGTACTCGCTGAACGTCGGATGCGCCTGCCAGAGCGGCCCGGTCGGCACGTGGCGCGGGTCGCTCGGTCGGCGGCCGTCCGGGCCGACGCGGAACAACGCGACAAGGCGGTCGTCGATGTCGTCCGCAACCGCGGTGAGTCCGCGGAAGGCACCCGACCCCGTCGGATACTCGACGCGGAGCGCGGCACCCATGCCCGCGGCATACGTCCTGAGGGCATCTGTCAACAGGATGTTGACCGGCATCCAGATCGGGCCGCGCCAGTTGGAGTTGCCCCCGAACAGCCCGCTGTCGGACTCGCCCGGGACATAGCGCACCTCGAGATCGGTGCCCTGGAGCGCGATCGTCGTTCCGTCGCGATAGGCCGCGGACATCGACCGGATCCCGTGGGCCGAGAGGAACTCGGACTCATCGACGAGCCGGCGGACGACCCGGGAGAGCCGGTCGGGAGTCAGCACGGACAGGGTGTCGTGCGTCCCGTCACCGACGTGGACGAGGGCGTCGAGAAGTTCGGGCCGGCGCGCCCGGAGCCACTCGCTGTGGGCGGTGAAGTCGGGCAGGGTCGCATCGATCCAGGCGGGCATCGTGATGACGGCGATGAGTGGCAGCAGCCCGACCATGGACCGCAGCCGCACCTTGGCGGTGTCGCCGTCGACGGCGACGACGACGTCATAGAAGAAGCCGTCCTCCTCGTCCCAGAGCGAGACATTGTCGGACCCGAAGGTCTCCATCGCCTCGGCGATGGCGAGGAAGTGTTCGAAGTACTTCGTCGCGACCTCGTCCCAGGAGGGGTCGGTGCGCGCGAGTTCCCACGCGATCCGCAGCATGGCGAGGCAGGTGAACGCCATCCAGCTCGTCGCGTCGGACTGCTCGAGCCGGGACCCGTCCGGCAGCGGGGCGCTGCGATCGAACGGGCCGACATTGTCCATGCCGAGGAAACCGCCCTCGAAGAGATTGGAGCCGTCGGCGTCCTTGCGGTTGATCCACCAGCCGAAGTTGAACAGGAGTTTGGTGTAGACCCGGGTGAGGAACTCCCGGTCGCGGCTGCCGTCGATGCGATAGACGAGCCAGGCGGCCCAGGCGTGGACCGGCGGGTTGACATCGGAGAAGTTCCACTCGTATGCCGGGAGCTGGCCGTTGGGATGCATCGCCCACTCGCGGCACATGAGGACGAGCTGGTTCTTGGCGAAGTCGGGATCGATGTGCGCCAGGGCGACGCAGTGGAAGGCGAGATCCCACGCGGCGAACCACGGGTATTCCCACTCGTCGGGCATCGAGATGACGTCGGCGAGGGAGAGCTGCCGCCAGGACGTGTTGCGGCCGAGCGGCTGGCGCGCGAGCCGTTCCGGCGGTGGAGGAGGTCCGGCGGGGTCCCCCTCCAACCACTGGCGCACGTCATACCGGTAGATCTGGCGGCACCAGAGGAGACCGGCGAAGGCCCTCCTGGCGACGAACGCGTCGTCCTCTCGGGTGCCCTCGGGTAGCACCGCGGCATAGAAGGCGTCCGCCTCGGCGCGGCGCTCGGCGACGAGATCGTCGAAGGTGGCGAACGGGTCGTCGTGGCGGATGTCGCCGTCACGGGTCATCCGCAGGCGCACCCGGACGGTCTCCCCCGGGGCGACGGCGTCCCACTGCCACCAGAACGCCGCCTTCGTGCCGTATGCCGACCGCACCAGCGACGCGTCCCCCTCCACCACCGCCGCGTGGATGGCGCTGGTCGGGTGGGCGCTACCGCCGGTGGTGCCGAAGGTGCGCCATACGTCGGTCTCGTTGTCACAGAACAGGATCTGTGGCTCGCCG
The DNA here is from genome assembly GCA_039812345.1 of Nostocoides sp. GTDB lineage: Bacteria > Actinomycetota > Actinomycetes > Actinomycetales > Dermatophilaceae > Nostocoides_A. The sequence continues at coordinate 3,866 of JBDIAJ010000018.1, forward strand.
TCGGCGATGACGCGGTAGCGACCGAGGTAGCCGTGCTCGGCGAGGACGGCCGATCGACCGCCGGTGCCCTGGATCCGGTGGATGCGCGGGATGCGGGGATCGCGACCCCAGGACCAGGTGTTGCGGAACCACACCTGCGGGAGGAGGTGGAGGGGCGCGGGGTCGGCGCCGTGGTTGGTGGCGGCGATCTCGATGAGGATGTCGTCCGGCGCGGCCTTGGCGTGGGTGACGACGACGTCGAAGAAGCGGTCGCCGTCGAGGATCCCGGTGTCGGCGAGTTCGAGTTCGTCCTGGGTGCGGTCCCGGGCTGCCGACTCGGCGACGAGGTGGGCATAGGGGAAGGCGGCCTGCGGGTAGCGGTAGAGGTATTGGGCGTAGGCGTGGGTCGGGGTGGCGTCGAGGTGCCACCAGTACTCCTTGGTGTCCTCGCCGTGGTTGCCCTGCGCGTTGGTCAGGCCGAAGAGGCGTTCCTTGAGCCGGTCGTCGCGCTCGTTCCACAGGGCGACCGCGAGGTTGAGGAAGCCGTAGCGGTCGGTGAGCCCGGCGATGCCGTCCTCTCCCCAGCGGTAGGCGCGGGTGTGGGCGTGGTCGAACGGGAAGGACGCCCACGCGTCGCCGTCGGCGGAGTAGTCCTCGCGGACGGTGCCCCACTGGCGGCCGGAGAGGTAGGGCCCCCAGAGGCGCCACGGCGAGTCCGGGCTGGACGACTCGGCGAGCCGGGCGTGTTCCGGCGTGCGTTGGTCGGTGGGTGGGGGGTAGGCGGGTGGGGAGGCGTCCGTCGGTGGCGGGTCGGGGGTGGGGGACGCCGCGTCGGTCACCCGAGCCACTCTGCCACGCGCATCCCCGCCGTGGCCCGGGGAGGCCGGAGCGGCCGCACGCCGCCAGCCCACGCCGCTGGTCAGCGGCGCGCGGCGAGCATCGGCGAGTCGGGGGATTCTGTACGAGTATGGGGATTCCGGACGAGGTGGGGGGCTTTCGGACGAAACCACACGTTTAGTCGTACGATCTCGTACGAAAACCCCCATCTCGTGAGGCCTTCCCGCCTCGCCGGGCCCTCGCCGTCCGTGCGGAGCCCCCCGCGGGTGCGAGCAGTTGCGAGCGCCAGCGAGCCACTGCGAGCAGCCCGAGGAACCGCGAGCGCAGCGAGCTTGGTTCCTCGGAACAGAAGGAACAGCGCTCGCGCAGCGAGCACCACGCCTGTCCGGGGGGTCGCGGGGGGCGGCAGCCCCCCGCGGGTGGGGGTCGCGGGGGGCGCAGCCCCCCGCGGGTGCCTGTGAATCACCGATGAATCCTGAGCGCTCGGGGTCGGGTTGTCGGCGGGCGGAATTAGAGTCGCGCCATGGCCTTGCGTATGCCGCGCCTGCGGTCCCGGACCGAGGAACCTCCCCTGGGTGGCGCCTCGGTCGGGTCGCGCCCGCCCGAGGCCCACGGGGTGTCGCCGTCCGCGGTGACGTCCTGGCCGAGCCGTGGTGGTTCGAACCCCGGGTTCGGGGTGCGGACGGCCGGCGTGGGCGACCCGGCCCCATCCGGCGTCGACAGACCACCCCCCGGCCCGCCCCCCGGCCACTCACCACCGCCCGCCGACCCGTCGCCGTCAGTCGCCCGCGGTCGCGCCCGCCGCCCGTCCTGGCTCGCGTGGACCGCCCTCGCGCTCGTCGCGGTCCTCGCGACGGCGGCGCTGTGGCGGACGTTCGGGATCCCCCGATACACCGACGCCCAGGCGCGGGCGGTGGCGTCCGCTGCGGTTGACCAGGCGCGCCGGCAGGACGCGAGCCGGCCGCCGGAGGCGGAAGCGGCATACGCGGCGATCGCCCCGTCGATGGTGGTGATCCGCACGCGGGGCGGAGCGGAGGACGGCCTCGGGGCGGGGTTCATCGCCAACGCCGACGGCCGGATCCTCACCGCCAACCACGTCGTCTCGGGCGGGGGCACCATCGAGGTGATCTTCGCCGACGGCACCCACTCGGACGCGACGGTCAAGGAGGCGCATCCCGAGACCGACACGGCGGTCCTCACGCCGGCCACCCTGCCGTCCGTCGTCACCCCGGCGGTGCTCGCCGGTGGTGGCCGCATCGGTGATCCGGTATACGCGGTCGGGCATCCGCTCGGCTTGACGTTCTCCCTGTCGGCGGGCGTGATCTCCGGGCTCGACCGGGCCATCGAGGTCCCGGGCCGCGAGTTGAAGGGGCTCATCCAGTTCGATGCGGCGGTCAACCCGGGCAATTCCGGCGGCCCGTTGCTCAACGGGGCAGGCCAGGTCGTCGGCATCGTCACCGCCCTCGCCAACCCGAGCAAGCAGGCGTTCTTCGTCGGGATCGGCTTCGCCGTCCCGATCTCCCAGGCCGGGGGCGCCGCGGGGGCGCCACCGTTGTGATCGTGTCAACCGAGGAGAACTGACCATGGAATCGCCGAGCGCGACCGACGACCGGACCACTGGCGCACCGGCCCCTCGGCCGTCCCTGCCGTCCGGGGGCAGCCACCCCCTGGAACGCACCCTCTATGAGGTCAAGAAGACCATCGTCGGGCAGGACGACCTCCTCGAGCGCATGATCGTCGCCCTCCTCGCCCGGGGACACCTGCTCGTCGAGGGGGTGCCCGGCCTGGCCAAGACCCTGGCGATCAAGGCGCTCGCCGAAGCGATCGGGGGGGACTTCAAACGCATCCAGTTCACGCCCGACCTGGTCCCGGCCGACCTCGTCGGCACCCGGATCTACAACCAGCAGAGCGGCGAGTTCCAGGTCTCCCTCGGGCCGGTCTTCGCCAATCTCGTCCTCGCCGACGAGATCAACCGGTCGCCCGCCAAGGTCCAGAGCGCCCTCCTCGAGGTCATGCAGGAGCGCCAGGTGACGATCGGCACGCAGACCTTCCCGGCGCCCGACCCGTTCCTCGTGATGGCGACCCAGAACCCGATCGAGTCTGAGGGGACCTATCCCCTGCCGGAGGCGCAAGTCGACCGGTTCATGTTCAAGGTCCGCGTCGGATACCCCTCCCCCGCAGAGGAGTTCGTGGTCGTCGAACGCATGCTCGGGCTCGGTGAGAAGGCCGCCGCGGTGCTCGACCCGACGCAACTGAAGGACCTGCAGCGGGCGGCGGACGCGGTCTACGTCGACCCCGGCATCATTCAGTATGCCGTGACGCTCACGAACGCGACCCGCGACCCCGGGCTCGTTGGAGGGGCCGACCTCAAGCGGTTCGTCACGTTCGGCGCCAGCCCGCGGGCGTCGATCAACATGGTCATCGCCGGGCGCGCCCTCGCCTATCTCCGGGGCCGGACCTATGCCCGACCGGAGGATGTGCGCGACCTCGCCCTCGATGTGCTGCGCCACCGGCTCGTCCTGTCGTATGAGGCGCTGGCCGACAATGTCGATCCAGACGCGATCATCGCCCCGATCATCGCCGCGGTCCGTATGCCCGACCTCCAGGTCGCGCCTCCCGCCGAGCAGGTCTCATGGCATCGCCCCTCGCCCTGACCGCCGAAGCCCTCCTGCGCCGCGTCGAGTGGACGGTCGTGCGCCCACTCGACGGGCAGTTGCAGGGCGACTACCGCACCCTGTTCACCGGCTCGGGCCTGGACTTCCGGGAGCTGCGCGAGTACGTCCCCGGTGACGACCTGCGCCGGATCGACTGGAATGTCACCGCGCGGATGGACACGCCATACGTTCGGGAGTATGCCGAGGACCGCGAACTGACCGCGTGGTTCGTCCTCGACCGGTCCGGGTCGATGCGCTTCGGCCCGGCCGAGCGCGGCAAGGAGGAGGTGCTCGTCGAGTTCACCGCCACCCTGGCGCGCTTGCTCACGCGTGGGGGCAACCGGATCGCCGCGATCCTCTATGACGGCGGACGGCCGATGCCGGTCCCGGCCGGATCGGGACGGCTGCACGCCCTCCGGCTCGTCCACCGCCTGCAGCAACCGCACCCGATCGAGCCGGGACCGACCGACCTCGCCGGCCTGCTGGCGGCGAGCGCGGGCATCATCCGCCAGCGCTCCCTCGTCGTCGTCGTGTCCGATTTCATCGCCGCCCCGGGATGGGACCGGCCGTTGCGGCTCCTGGCGCAGCGCCACGACGTCGTCCCGGTCCAGATCGTCGACCCGCTCGAGACGACCCTCCCCGACGTCGGCGAGATCGTCCTCGAGGACGCCGAGACCGGCGAGCGGGTCCTCGTCGACACCGCCGACCTCGCCTTCCGCGAGCGCCTGCGCGCGCTGGCCGACGCCGAGCAGGCTCAGGTGCGCGAGCGAGTTCGCTCGTGCGGGCTCGACCTGACCACCGTTTCAACCGCCGACGATCTCGTCGCGGTCTTCCTCCGGATGGCGGCCCGGCGCAAGGTGCGGCGATGAGTTTCACCTACCCGTGGGCGTTGCTGGCCCTGCTGGTGCTCCCCGTTCTGATCTGGCGCTATCGGGCCCTGGTCACGGAGGAGGGACGTCGCCGCGACGCGCTGGCCCGGACCGGGCTCGTCCAGGCCCGTCCCGGTGCCGGTCGTCGGGGCCGGCAGGTGGTGCCCGTCCTCCTGCTGGCCGCGCTGGCCGCCCTGGTCGTCGGGGCCGCCGGACCCACGGCGACCCTGACGCAGCTGCACCGCGAGGGGACCGTCATCCTCGCCTTCGACACCTCCAACAGCATGTCCGCCACCGATGTCTCCCCCAGCCGCCTGGCCGCCGCGAAGTCGGCCGCGGCGAGCTTCGTGGCGAAGCAGCCGCACGGAATACGCATCGGCGTCGTCGCGTTCAGCGACACCGGGACTGTCACGCAGATCCCCACGGATGACCCCGCCGTCGTGAGGTCGGCGATCGACCGGCTGACAGCGCACGGTGGCACCTCGATCGGGCAGGGCATCTTCGCCTCGCTCAAGGCCATCGCCGGCGGGAAGCTCGCCGTCGACCCCGATCAACTCGCCACCAACCCGGAGAGCATCGACATCGGCTACTACGGATCGGCGCGGATCGTCCTGCTCTCCGACGGCCAGAACACCGGCGCCCTCGACCCGATGGCGATGGCCCGGCTCGCGTCCGTCGCCGGCGTGCGGATCGAGACCATCGGTCTCGGCGACCCGGCCGGCACCACCGTGACGATCAACGGCGTCTCGCAGCGCACGGCGCTCGACGAGGCGGCGCTGTCCGGCATCGCCGACGCGACCGACGGCACCTACCAGCGCGCCGCGACGGCGGCTCAACTCGAGGATGTCTACTCCGGCCTGAAGCTCGACCTCGTCTCGCGGCGCGAGCCGACCGAGCTGGCGCCCTACATCACCCTGCTGGCCGTCCTCATCCTCGTGACCGGCGTCGGAATCTCCCTGGTCCGCACCGGGCGGGTGGTGTCGGGATGATTTTCGACTGGCCGCTGGCCCTGATCACGCTCGCCGCGCTCCCCCTCGTCCTCGGCCTCTATCTGTGGCAGCAGCGGCGCGTGCGACAGGCGCCCGTCCGCCACTCCAACATCGGCCTGGTCCGGGCGGCCCTCGGCACCCGGCGGCAGTCGTGGACCCGGCATCTGCCGCTCGTCGGTGTCCTCCTGGCGCTGCTCTCGCTCGGCGTCGCCACGGCCCGGCCGACCATGCGGATGACCGTGCCGCAGGATCGGACGACGATCATGCTCGCCATCGACGTGTCCCGGTCGATGTGCTCCATCGACGTCGCACCCAACCGGATCGCCGCCGCGCAGGCGGCCGTCCGGGAGTTCATCGACGAGCAGCCGAACGGCACCCGGATCGGCCTGATCGCCTTCGCCGGGTATGCCGAGGAGATCGCCGCCCCGACGACCGACAAGGACGAACTGCGCGCCGCGGTGGACGGGTTGACGACGGGCCGGGGCACGGCGATCGGCGCGGCCATCCTCAAGGCGGTCGACGCGATCGCCGCGGTGAATCCCGCGGTGAAACCGATCCAGCCCGGGGAGGTCCCGGTCCCCGATGCGATCGAGCAGACCGAACCGCTTCCCCCGCCCGGGAACGTGAGCCCGCCGACGGTTCCGCCGATCCCCGACATCGTCGTCCTGTTGACGGACGGCGCCAACACCCGCGGCGTGACGCCGGTGGACGCCGCCAAGGCGGCGGGGGCCCGCGGCATACGGGTGTATTCGGTCGGGTTCGGCACGGCCGAGCCCACCCGGATGGTGTGCACGCGAGAGCAGCTCGGCGCGGACGCGTTCGCCGAGGGCGGGCCCTATGGCGGCGGTGACGTCGCCCGGTTCCTCGTCGTCGACGACGCGACGATGAAGGCGGTCGCGACCGCGACCGGGGGCACCTACGCCCCGGCGACCGATCGGGCCGAGCTGGCCTCGGTGCTGCACAGACTGCCGCGGCAGACCACGCTGGCCACGGAGAAGGTCGAGATCGCGCCGGCCCTCGCCGCGCTCGGGGCGTTGCTGCTCCTCGGGGCGCTCGCGATCGCCGTGCGGCAGCGGCGCTTTCCCTGAGCGGCCGCGTCAGGCGGCGTAGGGCGCCAGGTCGGCGGCGAGATCGGCGCTGACCCGGGCGTGGACCCGGGTCCCGTGCTCGGTGTGGTCGCTGCCGAGGAGTTCGCCCGTGTCGTGGATCCGCGAGAGCAGGTCGCCGCGGTCGTAGGGAATGAGGGCGTCGATCTCGATGCTCGGGCGCGGCAGCTCCCGCGTCACCAGCGCGATCAGCTCGTCGATCCCGGCGCCGGTATGGGCCGAGACGGCGATCGCGTGCCGCTCGTGCCGCAGGATGCGGTCGACGACCTCGGGATCGGCGATGTCCGCCTTGTTGACGACGACGATCTCCTTGACGTCGGCCGCCTCGACCTCGGCCAGCACCGTCCGGACGGCCGAGATCTGGCCTTCGGGATCCGGGTGGGCGCCGTCGACGACATGGAGGAGCAGGTCGGCGTCGGCGACCTCTTCCAGCGTCGAGCGGAAGGCGTCGATCAGTTCGTGCGGCAACTGGCGGACGAACCCGACGGTGTCGGTGAGGGTGAACTCCCGGCCCTCGGGGGTCTGCGCCCGACGCACGGTCGTGTCGAGGGTGGCGAAGAGTTGGTTCTCGACCAGCACGCCGGCGCCGGTCAGCCGGTTGAGCAGCGAGGACTTGCCGGCGTTGGTGTAGCCGGCGATGGCGACACTCGGCGTCCCGTGGGTGCGCCGGGAGTGGCGCTTGGTGTCCCGGTGGGTCTTCATGTCCCGGATGTCCCGGCGCAGCTTCGCGATCCGCGAGTTGATGCGGCGCCGGTCGAGCTCGATCTTGGTCTCGCCGGGTCCGCGGGAGCCGATGCCCTCACCGCCGGCCACCCGGCCACCGGCCTGCCGGGACATCGAGTCACCCCAGCCGCGCAGGCGCGGGAGAAGGTATTGCAGCTGGGCGAGTTCGACCTGTGCCTTGCCCTCCCGGGACTTCGCGTGCTGGGCGAAGATGTCGAGGATCAGCGCGGTGCGGTCGATGACCTTGACCTTGACGATGTCCTCGAGGGCGCGGCGCTGGCTGGGCGCGAGTTCGGAGTCGCAGACGACCGTGTCCGCGCCCTCGGCGATGACGACGTCCCGCAGTTCCTCGGCCTTGCCGGAACCGAGCCAGGTTCCGGGATCGGGCCGCTGGCGCCGCTGCATCAGCCCGGCGAGGACGGTCGAGCCGGCCGTCTCGGCGAGCGCCGCGAGCTCGCGGAGGGAGTTCTCGGCGTCCTCCTGGGTGCCCTCGGTCCAGACCGAGGCGAGGACGACGCGTTCGAGGCGCAGCTGCCGGTATTCGACCTCGGAGACGTCCTCGAGTTCGGTGGACAACCCCTCGATCCGACGCAGCGCCGTCCGCTCCTCGCGGTCGAACTGCTCGCCGTCCCGCTCGCTTCGGTCGTATGCCGTGTCGGCCAGCGCGCTGGCGCGTCGCCTCAGGATGTCCTCGCCCGGGCCCGTGCCCGCCTCGGTCGCCCAGTCGCCCCGCGCGTCCTCGCGCCCGTTGTCGGTGTCGATCGCGTGTTCACTCATGCTGCGTCCACGCTCTCACGCCGGACGCCCTCCCGGCCACTCGTTATCCGGGCGTGCTCACGGTGCGCAGCCGCGCGTCCCGGGCGGAGGTGCGCTCGGCGTTGGCCTCCTGATCGTCGGGCATCTCCTGGCTCTCCCGTTCCGCCTCGACCCGGGCGAGATAGAGCTCGACCTCCGTGGCGGCGCGGTGCTCGTCCCACCCGAGCACGGGAGCGACGAGGTCGGCCACGGCGCGGGCGGATTCGGTGCCGCGGCTCGGGGTCTCGATGGAGATCCGGGTGCGCCGGGCCAGCAGGTCGTCGAGGTGGAGGGCACCCTCGTGGGTCGCGCCATACAGGATCTCGACCAGGAGATAGTCCTCGGCGCCGGGGACGGGGTTCAGCAGCGTGGGGTCCCCGGTGGCGAGGTCGAACAACTCGTCGACCAGCGAGCCGTAGCGGTCGAGCAGGTGCTGCAGGCGCCAGACGGGCAGGTCGACCTTGCGGGAGAGCCGGTCGAGCTGGTTGACGAGCGCCGGATAGCCGTCGGCGCCGAGGAGCGGGATGTGCTCGGTGACGCTGTCCGCGACCCCGGGCCCGATGTCCTCGCGGGCGGCGTCGATCGCGTCGGCGGCCATGACGCGGTAGGTGGTGTACTTTCCGCCAGCGATGGAGATGAGCCCCGGTTGCGGCCGGGCCACGGCGTGCTCTCGTGACAGCTGTGAGGTCTGCTCGTCCTCACCGGCGAGCAGGGGCCGCAGACCGGCATACACGCCCTGGATGTCGGCGTGGGTGATCGGCGTCGTCAGGACCGAATTCACCTGCGTGAGAATGTAATCGATGTCGGCCTTGCTCGCCGCGGGGTGGGCGAGATCGAGATTCCAGTCGGTGTCGGTGGTGCCGATGATCCACCGGGTGCCCCAGGGGATGACGAAGAGCACCGAGGTCGTGGTCCGGAGGATGAGCCCGACCTCGGAGTTGATCCGATCGCGCGGGACGACGATGTGCACTCCCTTGGACGCCCGGACGTGGAAGCGGCCGCGGCCGCCGGCGAGGGTCTGGATGTCGTCGGTCCACACGCCGGTGCAGTTGACGACGACCCGGGCCCGGACCTCGACCCGGTTGCCGGTCTCGACGTCCTCGACGACCGCGCCGACGACCCGCTCCCCGGCCTTGGTCAGCCCGACGACCCGGGCCGAGTTGAGGACGGAGGCGCCGTAGGCGGCGGCGGTACGGGCGAGCATCAGCGTGTGCCGGGCGTCGTCGGTCTGCGCGTCGTAGTAGAGCAGCGCCCCGGCGAGGGCGTCTCGGCGCAGGGCCGGGGCGAGCCGCTGCGCCCCGTGCCGGGTGAGCTGGCGGTGGCCGGGGACCGAGCGGGCCCCGCCCATGTTGTCGTAGAGCGTCAAGCCGGCCGTGACATACGGCCGCTCCCACGCCCGGTGCGTCAACGGATAGAGGAACGGGACCGGCCGGACGAGATGCGGCGCGAGCCGGGTCAGGGCGAGCTCGCGCTCCTTGAGCGCCTCGCGGACGAGGCCGAAGTCCAGCTGTTCGAGGTAGCGCAGCCCGCCGTGCATGAGCTTGCTCGACCGCGACGAGGTCCCCGAGGCGAAGTCGCGCTGCTCGACCAGGGCGACGGTCAGGCCGCGGGTCGCGGCATCGAGGGCGGCACCGGCCCCGGTGACCCCGCCACCGACGACGAGAACGTCGAACTCCCGTTGGGCGAACCGCCGCCAGACACGCGCGCGGTAACCGGGATCGAGCGGGATAGCCTTCGGCATACGGCCATTGTGCCTGCCTGCGGAGGCGCGCTTCGCCGCCGCGGGCGAGCAGACGACCCGGCGAAGGAGCCCGCGTGATCCTGCCCACATACATCCTGGCGGTGGACCAGGGAACGACGAGCACGAGGGCCATGGTCTTCGACCAAGCCGGTCGTGTCGTCGCCTCCGACCAGCGCGAACACGCGCAGATCCTGCCCCGGGCCGGTTGGGTCGAGCACGACCCGATGGAGGTGTGGGAGAACACCCGGCTCGTCATCGGCGGCGCGCTCGCGGAGGCCAACCTCGACGCCTCCGCGATCGCCGCGGTCGGGATCACCAACCAGCGCGAGACGACCGTCGTGTGGGACCGGGCGACCGGGTTGCCGATCGCCAACGCGATCGTCTGGCAGGACACGCGCACCCAGCGGCTGTGCGACGACCTCGCCGGATCCGAGGGAGCGCATCGGTATGCCGCCCAGACCGGCCTCCCGCTCGCGACGTACTTCGCCGGCCCGAAGATCCGCTGGCTCCTCGACCACGTCGAGGGGGCGCGGGCGCGCGCGGAGGCGGGTGAGCTTTTGTTCGGGACGATGGACACGTGGGTGCTGTGGAATCTCACCGGCGGCCCGGGCCGGGGGCTGCACCTGACCGATGTCACCAACGCGAGCCGGACCCTGCTGATGGACCTGCGGACGCTGGCGTGGGACGAGGGCCTGTGCGCCGCGCTCGGCGTGCCCATGGCGATGCTCCCGCAGATCCGGTCCTCGAGCGAGACGTATGGAACGTGCGGGCCGGGGATCCTCGACGGCACGCCGGTCGCGGGCATCCTCGGTGACCAGCAGGCGGCGACCTTCGGTCAGGCGTGCCTCGAGCGTGGGAGCGCGAAGAACACCTATGGCACGGGCAATTTCATGCTCCTCAACACCGGGACGGAGATCGTCTCCTCGGCCAACGGGCTGCTGACGACGGTGTGCTACCGGCTCGGGGACCAGCCGGCGGTCTATGCGCTGGAGGGGTCGGTCGCGGTGACCGGGTCGCTCGTGCAGTGGCTGCGCGACAACCTCGGGCTGATCGCCAGCGCGCCCGAGGTCGAGGCCCTGGCCAAGACCGTGCCCGACAACGGCGGGGCCTATGTGGTGCCCGCCTTCTCCGGGCTGTTCGCCCCCCACTGGCGTCCCGACGCCCGCGGCGTCGTCGTCGGGTTGACGCGCTTCGTCAACAAGGGGCACATCGCCCGGGCGGCGCTCGAGGCGACGGCCTACCAGAGCCTCGACGTGCTGGAGGCGATGAACGCCGACTCCGGGGTCAACCTCACCGAGTTGAAGGTCGACGGCGGCATGACGGCCAATGACACGCTCATGCAGTTCCAGGCCGACCTGCTCGGGGTCGACGTCATCCGGCCGGTCGTCGCGGAGACGACGGCGCTCGGAGCGGCGTATGCCGCGGGGTTGGCCGTCGGGTACTGGGCGAGCACCGACGACATCGTCGCCAACTGGGGCGAGGCCAAGCGGTGGACGCCCGCCATGGACGAGACGACCCGGGAGCGCCTGCGGCGGGGCTGGGACAAGGCCGTCGCCCGCACCCTGGACTGGGTCGACGCCGATGTCGAGAACGCCTGAGGCGCCGGGGGATCCGCGGGAGTCCCCGGAGCACTACTTCAGCGCCGCGCCGGCGGTGGAGGCTCGGCTGCGGCAGCGGCCGGTGGTGCTCGCCGGGGCGGAGCGGGTCGTCACCGTCGCGTCGGGGATCTTCAGCCCGGAGGGGGTCGACCGCGGGACGGCCGTGTTGTTGGCCCGGGTGCCGGACCCGCCGGAGCGAGGAGACCTGCTCGACCTCGGGTGCGGCTGGGGGCCGCTCGCGCTGACCCTCGCCCTGCGGTCCCCGCATGCTCGCGTGTGGGCCGTCGACGTCAACGAGCGGGCGCTGGATCTGGTGCGGCGCAACGCGATCGAGCTCGGGTGCGGGGGCGTCGTCGCCGGGCGGCCGGACGCCGTGCCGGACGACGTGGCCTTCGACGTCATCTGGTCGAACCCGCCGATCCGGATCGGGAAGCCGGCCCTGCACGCGCTGCTGACGCGATGGCTGCCGCGACTGCGGCCGGGGGGATCGGCATACCTCGTCGTGGCCAAGCAGCTCGGCGCCGACTCCCTGCAGCGGTGGATCGCCGACACCCACCCCGCGTATGCCGTCGCGCGCCTGGCGACGGACAAGGCCTTTCGGGTCATCTCCGTGGAGCGGCCGGGGCCGTAGGTCAGAGCGCGGCGGGGTCGAGGGTGCCGTCGGCGACGAGGACCGCGGGACCGGTCAGTTCGACCCGCTGACCCGGCAGCAGGCGGACCCGCAGGCGCCCCCCGGGGACCTCGACCATCCACGGCACGTCGCCGTCCATCCCCCCGGCCCACAGGTGCGTGGCGATGGCCGCGGCGCAGACCCCCGTGCCGCACGACGGGGTCTCCCCCACCCCGCGCTCGTGCACCCGCATCCGCAGCGCGCCGGTGCCGACGGGCTGGACGAACTCGACGTTCGTGCCCGCGCTCGGGTGCGGGTTGACCGCGGGCGGGGCGCTCAGGTTGAGGTCGGCGAGGGCGACGCTGGGCGGGAGCGCGGCCACCGTGTGCGGATTGCCCAGGTCGAGGCGCAGCGCCGAGAACGGGTCGTGACCGGGGACGTGGACGAGCGCGTCGATGCCGTCCGCGGCGGCGGCGGGATCGGCATACGCCCAGGTGCCCATGTCCACGGTGACGTCGTCGCCCGCGAACCGGACCCGCTTGACCCCACCCCGGGTCGCGACGGCGAAGCCGTCAGCGGGCGCGAGCCCCTCCCGGCGGAGGTAGGCCGCGAACACGCGCACGCCGTTGCCGCACATCTCGGCGATGCTCCCGTCGGCGTTGCGGTAGTCCATGAACCACTCGGCCTCGCCCTCCTGAGCGCGGACCGCGGCATCCTTGGCCGTCGCCGTCCGCCCGACGCGGATGACGCCGTCCCCGCCGACGCCGCCACGACGATCGGCCAGCGCGGCGGCCAGGGAGGCGGTCAGCGGTTGCACCCCGTCGCGGTCGTCCACGAGGACGAAGTCGTTGCGGGTCCCGTGGCCCTTGGCGAAGCGGATCATGGCCGTCATTCTCCCGGACCGGGGGGCGTGCTCCGGACGGCGGCGAGGGCCCGGTCGGTGAGGTCGGGGGCGAGCGCGTCCAGCCAGAGGATCCTGGGGTCGGGTCGAAACCAGCTCTCCTGGCGCCGCACGAACCGGCGGGTCGCCCGGGTGGTCTCGGCGATGGCGGTGTCCCGGGTCAGGTCGCCGTCGAGTTCGGCGAGGGCCTGGCGGTAGCCGATCGCCAGGGAGGCGGTCCGCCCGCGCCGCAGCCCGGCCGCGTCGAGGCGGCGCACCTCATCGAGCAGCCCGCCCGCCCACATCCCTTCGGTCCGTATGCCGATCCGCCCGTCGAGCGCGTCGCGTGGCATGGCCAGGCCGAGGGTCAGCGTCGGGCGGCGGTGGGTCCGAGCGGGCAGGCGGGCGCCGAACGGCGCGCCGGTCAGCTCGATGACCTCGAGCGCCCGGACGATGCGGCGGGTGTTGGTGGCGAGGATGTCCCGGGCGGCGACCGGGTCGCGGTCGGCGAGCGCCCGGTGGGCGGCCTCGGGACCGTGCTGCGCGGCATACGCCTCCCAGCGGGCGCGGACGTCGGGATCGGTCGGGGGGATGTCGAGCGCGTCGAGCGCGGCGCGGACATAGAGCCCGGAGCCGCCGACGAGGAGGGGTACCCGTCCGCGCACGACGATGGTGTCGAGATCGGACCGGGCGGCGCGCTGGTAGGCGGCGACGCTCGCCTCCTGGGTCACGTCGAGCACGTCGAGTTGATGGTGGGGGATGCCGCGGCGCTCCCCCGGAGGGAGCTTCGCGGTGCCGATGTCCATCCCGCGATAGAGCTGCATGGCGTCGGCGTTGACGATCTCGCCGCCGAGCGCCTCGGCCAGGTCGAGGGCCAGGGCGGACTTGCCCGTCGCCGTGGCGCCGACGACGGCGATGATCCGGTCAGTGCCCAAACGGATCCTCGTCGACCCCGGGCATCCAGCTGTGCCCCGGGCGCCCCCAGCCCTCGGCACGAATCGCCTTGATGGCCTTCTTCCGCCACTTGTCGCCGAGGCGGTCGACATAGAGGAAGCCGTTGAGGTGGTCGTATTCGTGCTGCATGCACCGGGCGAACCATCCGGTCGCTTTGAAGGCGAGGTCATTGCCGTCGCGATCGAGCCCGGTGACCTCGGCCGTCAAACCCCGCCGGAGCGGGAAGTGGTATCCCGGCACGGACAGGCAGCCCTCGGACTCGTCGTCCTTGTCGGGTTCACCGTCCGGAGCACGACTGGACCGGACGAACGGATTGACGATGACCCCGACCTCCGGGACACCGTCGTCGTTGGCGAGATGCCAGGTGAACAGCCGAAGCCCGACGCCGACCTGCGGGGCGGCCAGACCGACCCCGTTGGAGGCGGTCTGGGTCTCGAACATGTCGTCGATGAGGCGCTGCAGGTCGGGGCCGAAGTCCGTGACCGGGTCGGCGCGTCGATGCAGCACCGGTTCGCCGGTGATGACGATGGGACGCACGGGCATACCGGGAATTGTCGCTCATGAGAGATGCCCGCCAAACCCACAGGATCCTTTCAGGAAAGCGGGGATATGGTGTGGCGAAGGAGCGTCAACCGGCGCCACCTCCCCGAGAGAGAGGAGATCGCACATGGGTATGTTCGACGAGATCAAGGGCAAGGCCGAGGAACTCATGCACGGCCACGCCGACAAGGTCGAAGAGCTCAGCGACCAGGGCATCGACAAGGCCAAGGAGGCTGCCGACGGCGCGACCGGCGGCAAGTACTCCGACCAGATCGACGCCGCCGGGGACAAGGCCGACGACCTCATCGGGGAGTAGCCCTTCTCAGTCGACAACGGCGGGCGCCGGACTCTGGTCCGGCGCCCGCTGTCATGTCCGCGGGCGGCGGCGCGTCCCAGGTGTCATGAGATTCACCAGGGGCTAAGGGCACACCCCAGCGCGCTTTCGGGTAGACAGGACGAAGGACGCCCGCTCGCCACCCCTGCCGGGCGGCGCGTTCGGAGACAGCCGGTGGGCCGCCGATCCCGGAGCGGGGAACGGCGACCCACCGGCGCTCACGGGTCCCGCCGTGACTCAGCCGTCGCAGGCGGCGGCGGGGCGAGGCGGTGGGGCGCCGAGCGAGGGCATGCCGAGGGCGACGGCGGGTTTGGTGACCGCGCCGGCCGGGGCGGATTCGGCCAGGGCCGCCCAGGCGTCGCCACCTCGGGTGCGGCGGACGGCGTAGGCACCGCCGTCGAGGGCGGAGTCGGCGACGAGATGGTGGGGCGCGCCATACGTCACGCCGACGGTGACCAGATCGCCGGGGCGCGGGACGGGTCCCTCGGGCGGGACCCGGAAGTGGACGAGCCGGTTGTCGCGCGCGCGACCGGACAGGCGGTCGTATGCCGAGTCCTTCCGCCCCTCTCCCGGCGCCACGAGCACCTCGACCTCGCGGCCCTCCTGGGCCCGGTTGCCCGCCCACGAGAGCTCCTCCTGGAGCGCGATCAGCCGGTCGAACCGCTCCTGGACGACCTCCTTGGGGACCTGGCCGGGCATGGTCGCCGCGGGGGTGCCGGGGCGGATGGAGTACTGGAAGGTGAAGGCCGAGGAGAACCGTGCGGCCTCGACGACCCGCAGCGTTTCGGCGAAATCCGCCTCGGTCTCGCCGGGGAATCCGACGATGAGGTCGGTCGTGATCGCCGCGTCGGGGATCGCGCCCCGGACCCGCTCGAGGATGGCGAGGAACCGGTCCCCGCGGTAGGAGCGGCGCATCGCCTTGAGCACCGCGTCCGACCCGGACTGCAACGGCATGTGCAGGCTCGGCATGACATTGGGCGTCTGCGCCATCGCCTCGATGACGTCGTCGGTGAAGGCGGCCGGGTGCGGGCTGGTGAACCGGACGCGTTCCAGCCCCGCGATGTCGCCGCAGGCCCGCAGCAGCTTGGCGAAGGCGGCCCGGTCGCCGAACTCCACGCCGTAGGTGTTGACGTTCTGGCCGAGAAGGGTGACCTCGACGACGCCCTGGGCGACCAGAGCCTCGATCTCGGCGAGGATGTCGCCGGGGCGGCGGTCGCTCTCGCGGCCGCGCAGGCTCGGGACGATGCAGAAGGTGCAGGTGTTGTTGCAGCCGACCGAGATCGACACCCAGGCGGCGTATGGCGAATCCCGCCTGGTCGGCAGGGTGCTGGGGAAGCGCTCGAGCGATTCGAGGATCTCGACTTCGGCGCGCTTGTTGTGCCGGGCCCGGTCGAGGAGGGCGGGGAGGGAGCCGATGTTGTTGGTGCCGAAGACGACGTCGACCCAGGGGGCGCGCTGGACGATCGTCTCGCGGTCCTTCTGCGCCAGACAACCGCCGACGGCGATCTGCAGGTCGGGGTTGCGCAGCTTGGCCGGGCGCAGGTGCCCGAGGTTGCCATAGAGCTTGTTGTCGGCGTTCTCGCGCACCGCGCAGGTGTTGAACACGACGACGTCGGCGACCTCGGGCCGCTGGTCGGCGGGCAGGCTGGCGATGTCGACATAGCCGGCCGTCTCGAGGAGGCCGGCGAGCCGCTCGGAGTCGTGGACGTTCATCTGGCAGCCGTGGGTGCGGACGTCGTAGAGCTTGGGTGTCATGGCAGGAACCAGGGTAAGCGTCGGCGGGGACAGCCCTCGTCGGCGACCGACGGCGCGGCAACCGCGGCGGAGGGTTGTCGGTGGCCGCGTCTAGGTTGACCGTATGCCGAATCCGCCCGCCGACGCCGACCTCCGCCCCGAGGCGCTCGCCGCCCTGCGCCGCCTCGTGGGGCGGCCGGATGCCGACTTCCGGGAGGGGCAGTTCGAGGCGATCGAGGCCCTGTTGGTGCATCGGGCGCGGGTGCTGGTGGTTCAGCGGACCGGGTGGGGCAAGTCGGCGGTCTATTTCGTCTCGACCGTCCTGACCCGGGCCGCGGGAGCCGGGCCGACGGTCATCGTCTCGCCGCTGCTCGCGCTCATGCGCGACCAGATCGCCGCAGCCGAGCGGGCCGGCGTGCGCGCGGTCACGATGAACTCGGCCAATGCGACCGACTGGGAGCAGGTGCGTGGGGCCCTGAGCGCCGACGCCGTGGACGTCCTGCTGATCAGCCCCGAGCGCCTCAACAATCCCCGGTTCCGGGACGAGCAGCTGCCCGATCTCGCCCGTCGCTGCGGCCTGCTCGTCGTCGACGAGGCCCACTGCATCAGTGACTGGGGGCACGACTTCCGGCCCGACTATCGGCGCATCCGTGATCTCCTGGCCGAGCTTCCGCCGGGCATTCCGGTGCTGGCGACGACGGCGACGGCCAACGCGCGGGTCGTCGCCGACGTCGAGACGCAACTCGGTGCCGGCGGGCTGCCGGTCGTCACCGTGCGCGGCGGGCTGGCCCGCGACTCGCTGCGCCTGGGCGTGACCCGGTCGATGTCGCCCGAGCAGCGGCTCGGCTGGCTGATGGCGCATCTGAGCGACCTGCCGGGCAGCGGGATCGTCTACACCTTGACCGTCTCGGCCGCCGAGGATGTCGCCACCTCGCTGCGCGAGGCCGGTCTCCGGGTCGAGGCCTACACCGGGCGCACCGATCCCGCAGACCGCGAGCGGCTGGAGAATGCCTTGCGGCACAATGAGACCAAGGCACTGGTCGCAACCTCGGCGCTGGGCATGGGCTTCGACAAGCCCGACCTCGGGTTCGTCGTCCACCTCGGGGCGCCCGCCTCCCCGGTGGCCTACTACCAGCAGGTCGGGCGCGCCGGGAGGGCCACCGAGCGAGCCGATGTGCTGCTCCTTCCGGGACCCGAGGACGCCGACATCTGGCGCTATTTCGCGTCGGTCTCGATGCCCAGGGAGGAGCAGGCCGGTGCGGTCCTCGCGACCCTGGCCGACGCGTCCCGGCCGATGTCGACGGCGGCCATCGAGACCGCCGTCGACATCCGGCGAACGCGGCTCGAACTGCTGCTCAAGGTCCTCGACGTCGACGGCGCCGTCCAGCGCGTCACCGGCGGCTGGCTCGCGACCGGGCGGCCGTGGACCTACGACGCGCAGCGCTACGCCTGGGTCGCCCGGGCCCGAGCGGCCGAGCAGGACCAGATGGTCGCCTACGAGCGGACCTCCGAGTGCCGGATGGCGTTCCTCCAACGGACGCTCGACGACGAGAGCGCGGCGGACTGCGGGCGATGCGACAACTGCGCGGGCGTGTGGTTCCCGACCGACGTCCCGGACCGGGTCATCCGCAGCGCCGAGGAGCGACTGGCGCAGGTCGGGGTCGCCGTCGACCCGCGGACGATGTGGCCGACTGGGATGGATCGTCTCGGGGTCCCGCTCAAGGGCCGGATCGGCCCGGACGTCCAGGCGGAGCCCGGGCGGGTCATCGGCCGGATGAGCGACCTCGGCTGGGGTTCGCGCCTGCGTCAACTGCTTCGGGAGGACGCGCCCGTCCCCGCGGAGGTGATGGACGCGGTCGTGCGGACTCTCGCCGCGTGGCGGTGGGTGCGCCGCCCGACGGGCGTGGTCGGCATACCGTCACGGGCGCGGCCACTGCTGGTGAGTTCGCTCGCCGAGGAGATCGCCCGGATCGGCCGCCTGCCCCTTCTCGGGAGCCTCGACCTCGTCGATGGTGGCCCGACCGGGGAGCCGGGCGGCAACAGCGCCTTCCGGTTGGCCGGGGTCCACGGCCGCTTCGCCATCGGGGCGGACCTCGCCGGGCGCCTGCGATCCCACGCCGGACCGGTGCTGCTCGTCGACGACGTGGTCGACTCGCGGTGGACGATCACCGAGGCGACCCGGGTGTTGCGCGAGGCCGGCGTGGACTCGGTGCTCCCGTTCGCGCTCGCCGTCGAGCACTGAGCCGAGTCAGCGGCCCTCGCACTCCTGTCCCTCGGCGAGCCGGGACCGGTCGATCTCACGGGTGAACATCGGGAGGGTGACCTGGACGATCGGGCCGATGAGGACGGCATACAGGACGGTGCCGATGCCGACGACACCGCCGAGCAGCCATCCGACGACGAGGACGGTCAGTTCGATGGCCGTGCGCACGAGCCGCAGCGACAGGCCGGTCCGGCGGTGCAGGCCGGTCATCAGGCCGTCGCGGGGGCCTGGGCCGTACTGGCTGCCGATATAGAGCCCGCCCGCGATCCCGTTCGCGACGATGCCGCCGACGAGGAGCGCCCACCGGGCCGCCAGGTGGCGCGGCGCGTCGAGGACGGAGAGGGTCGCGTCGGTGGCCAGACCGATGAGCACCGAGTTGAGCAGGGTGCCGAGTCCGGGCCACTGACGCAACGGGATCCACAAGAGCAGCACCGCGAAACTCGTGACGATCACCACCGTCCCGAAACTGACGCCCCAGTGCTCCTGCACGCCCTGGTGGAAGACGTCCCAGGGATCGAGGCCGAGGCCGCTGCGCAGCATCATCGCCATGGACACGCCATAGAGCGTCAGGCCCACGATCAGCTGGCTGAACCGGCGCGTCGTGTTCCCGGCGCGCACCTGCTCGATCGGCGTCATCGGGTGCAACTCGACGCGACGGTGCAGCCCGCGGCGCACCAGGGTGATCGGTGACATGACTCCATGGTGCCCGACAAGTGGCCTTCAAATCGATAGCCAATTCTGGAAGACTGGCCCGATGAGTTCGTCGATCTCCGCGGCCCGGCTCGCTCGGCTGATCCCCGACGGAGACCTGCCACGGCCCGCCTACCGCTCCCTGGCCCGGGCACTGCGCACGCTTCTCGCCGACGGACGGATCCCGTCCGGAACCCGGCTGCCGAGCGAACGGGATCTCACCCTCGCCCTCGGGTGCTCCCGGACGACCGTCACCCGCGCGTATGCCGTGTTGCGCGACGACGGCTACCTCAACTCGCGCCGGGGTGCCGGATCGGTTCTCTCCCTGCCCGATCGGCGCATGCTGGACCGCGCGAGCCGGGTCCTCTCCCCCGGCCGGGACCTCGACCCCGGGGTCATCGACCTCTCCTGCGCGGCGACTCGCGCCCCCGCGGGGATCGCCGACGCGATGGCCGCCGCAGTGGCCCAACTGCCCGCCCACCTCGCCGACAACGGCTATGCGCCGGTGGGGCTGCCCGAACTACGCGAGGTCCTGGCCGAGCGCTATCGGCGGCGGGGCCTGCCGACCTCTCCGGAGCAGATCCTCGTCACGTCGGGGGCGGTCGCCGGTTTGGCGATCGTCAGCCGCGCCCTGGTGCGGGCCGGCGCCCGCGTCCTCGTCGAGGACCCCACCTATCCCAATGCCCTCGAGTCGCTCGTCCGCTCCGGCGCCCGGCTCGAGACCATCCCCGTCGATCCCGAGGGCTGGGATCTCGCCGAGGCCGAACGGACGATCGCCGCCTCCCGCTCCCGGCTCGCCTACCTCATCCCGGACTTCCACAATCCGACCGGATCGCTGCTCGACGCCGACGGGCGGGCCCGGCTCGCCGCGGCACTGCGGGCCGCCGGAACCGTCCCCGTCGTCGACGAGACGATCGCCGACATCGACCTGCGGCCCGCCGGGTCACCCCCCATGCCCCCTCCGTTCGCCGTGCACGCGCCCGAGGCGATCACCCTGGGCAGCGCCGCCAAGAGTTTCTGGGGTGGCCTGCGCATCGGGTGGATGCGGGTGCCGGCCGCCCTCGCCGAACGGCTCCTCGATGCCCGAGCGACGCTCGACCTCGGCGCCCCCATCGTCGAGCAACTGGCGCTCACCGAGATGCTGCGCCGCTGGCCCGGCCTGCCGGACGGTCGCGCCGCGGAGCTGATCGCGGCTCGCGAGGCCACCGTGTCCGCCCTGCGGCGGCGGATGCCGGCGGCGCGTCTGATCCCGCCACCCGGTGGCCTGTCGCTGTGGATCGAGCACGACGCCATCGCCGCCGGGCCGATCGCCGAGGCGGCCGCGGAGCGCGGCCTCGTCATCGCCCCGGGTCCGCGGTTCACCGCCACGGGAGGCCACGAACGCTTCTTCCGGCTCCCCTATGTCCATGCGCCCGACGTCATGGTCGTGGCCGTGGACCGGCTCGCCTCCGCCGCCGAGGCGGTGGTGGACGCGGGGTCCACAGCCGTGTCGGGCGAACGACCGACTCGGCCGCGGCGAGCCCGGTTCGTCGCCTGACCGCCTCGCTACCGGCGTGCGGTGACCCTCATCCCGCCTGGGAGTCGTGATAGACACCGGTCATGACCGCCGATCCGTTCCTGCGCCTCCACCACCTCCAACTGGCGATCCCGCCGGGCGGCGAGCCGGCGAGCCGGGACTATTGGGTCGGCCTGCTCGGCCTGACGGAGGTCGCCAAGCCGGCGGCCATGGCGGCCCGCGGGGGCTGTTGGTTCCGCAGCGACCGTGGGGACTTCGAGGTCCACATGGGCGTCGAGGAGCCCTTCGCCCCGGCCCGGAAGGCGCATCCCGCGATGATCGTCGCCGACGTCGACGACGTGGCCACCCGACTCTCGGAGGCGGGCCACGACGTGCGCTGGAGCCAGGAGATCCCCGAGACTCGTCGCTTCCACACCGACGACCCGTTCGGCAATCGCCTGGAGATCATCGCCGTCGGATGACGCCGACGACTACTTCGCGCCCGCGGCCGTCAACGCCGTCGCGACGGCCTGTCCATCCTGACCGGTGAAGCGGGCGAAGTCACCGCTCCCCTTCCCGTCATAGACCTCCCCCTCGCCGATGCGCCCCTCGTCGTAGGGCGCGACCGCCGCGCACCCCAGGACCGTCCACGGCCGTCGCAGTCGCGAGTCGAAGGCGAGAACGGCGACATAGCGATGCCCGACGACAAACCAGGGGCAGCCAGGGACCCTCAACGCGGTCTCGGGCTTGTCGCGACCGAATACCCAACCTCCCGCGCTGAAGCTGAAGCTGTCGGGAAGCGTGTGATAGTCGGCCTTCTGCCAATAGCGCGAATCGATTCGGACGGCGACGTCGCGACCGACGACACCCTCCCCCGCGGCGATCTCATCCGGCGACGGCGCGACCCTGGCCTCGCCGGTGACCGTGAACGAGGCAAGTGCACCACCATGGTCGCGCCAGTCCGCGATCCGATCCGCCGGATAGGCCTCGTCGGCCTCAGCAGCAACCCCCGAAGGACCAGAGATTGGGCTGACGCCATTGCTTGAATCAACGTGAGCACACGATGTAAGGAGCGAAACGAGCACACACCACAGTGAAAAGGTCGTGACGGCAGCTGTGCGGAAGCGTCGAGTTTCAGTACGCATTATCAATCGCCCCGTATTGTCATTGGCCAAGGGCCCGCAGGAGTCTTCATGAACGGAGACCGTAGCGACGGGAGGCCTGGCCCACAAGGCCCACCTTTTGGAGCTTTCGCGTGCACGACCCATGCTCTGCGGTCAGTCCCGCTGGTGCTCGGCGCTTCGGTCGAGTTCCTCCAGGACGACGCGCGTGACCAGCCCCGAGGCATAGCCCTTTCGGGTGAGCAGCCCGGCGAGACGCCGGATCTGCACGTCCCGGTCGAGGCCGTGGAGGCGGGGCAGCCGCGCGCGGACGAGGTCACGGGCCCGCTCGCTCTCGTATGCCGAGTCCACCCGATCGAGCACCTCGCTCGCGATGTCATCGGGCACCCCCTTGCGGCGCAGGTCGTGCGCCAACGCCTGCCGCGACAGGCCGCGGGTGACCTGCTTGGACCGGACGTACATCTCGGCATACGCCGCGTCGTCGACGAGACCGACCTCGGTGAGCCGGTCGAGCACCTCCTGCGCCACGGCGGGGTCGCAGCCTCGCTCACCGAGCTTCGCCGCCAACTCCGACCGCGTCCTTGGCGAATTCTCCAACTGCCGCAACACGATCGCCCGTGCCACGGCGTGCGGATCGCGCGCCGCCTCGGGGCCGTCGTCGGCGGGGGACTGCGGCCGCACCGGGGTGCCGTCGCCGGACGGGGAGTCGTCCGGCGACGGCGTGGGCGGGCGATGGTGTGGTCTCCCGCCGGCCTCGATGCGGCCGATCTCGGCGCGCAGGGCGTCGAGCCCCGGCCGAACGCCGGGGTCGGGCCGCGACGCCGGGCCGTGGGCGTCGGACCCACTCATGGCCAGTCCCTTCCCGCCGGGCACTCGGCGCGGACTCAGAACTCGACCGGGACCTCGGCGGGCGCGTCGACCCGGGGCCCGACGCCGAGCTTCTCCTTGATCCGCTTCTCGAGTTCGTCGGCGAGGTCGGGGTTGTCCTTGAGGAAATTGCGGGCATTCTCCTTGCCCTGCCCGAGCTGGTCGCCGTCATAGGTATACCAAGCGCCGGATTTGCGCACGAAGCCCTGATCCACCCCCATGTCGATCAGCCCGCCCTCGCGGGAGATGCCGTGCCCATAGAGAATGTCGAATTCCGCCTGCTTGAACGGCGGCGACACCTTGTTCTTGACGACCTTGACGCGGGTGCGGTTGCCGACGGGCTCGCTGCCGTCCTTGAGGGTCTCGATCCGGCGGACGTCGAGCCGCACCGAGGCATAGAACTTCAGCGCCTTGCCGCCGGTCGTGGTCTCGGGCGAGCCGAACATCACGCCGATCTTCTCGCGAAGCTGGTTGATGAAGATCGCCGTCGTGCCCGTGGTGTTGAGGGCACCGGTGAGCTTGCGCAGGGCCTGGGACATCAGCCGGGCCTGGAGGCCGACGTGGCTCTCGCCCATCTCGCCCTCGATCTCGGCGCGTGGCACGAGTGCGGCGACCGAGTCGATGACGATGATGTCGAGCGCGCCCGACCGGATGAGCATGTCGGCGATCTCGAGCGCCTGCTCCCCCGTGTCGGGCTGGCTGACCAGGAGCGCGTCGGTGTCGACGCCGAGGTTCTTCGCATACTCCGGGTCGAGCGCGTGCTCGGCGTCGATGAATGCGGCGATCCCGCCCGCGCGCTGGGCGTTGGCCACCGCGTGGAGGGCGACCGTCGTCTTGCCGCTGGACTCCGGGCCATAGATCTCCACGACCCGGCCCCGCGGCAGGCCCCCGATCCCGAGCGCGACGTCGAGCGCGATCGACCCGGTGGGGATCACCTCGATCGGCGGGCGGACGTCGTCGCCGAGGCGCATCACCGCGCCCTTGCCGAAGCTCTTCTCGATCTGCCCCATGACGCTCGCGAGGGCGCGAGCCTTGGGGTCTGCGTCGGATCTGATCGCCGCGTCGGGCTTGGTCGCCATGTCACACCTGCCTGTCTGTTCGTTTCGGGTCGCGTCCACCGGCGACCCGGCCCGGCGGCATACGCCGAGTGAGTCAGACGCTAGAGGCGAGCACCGACAACCCGCCTCCCTCGGCCCGTGAGCCTGTGGACGACGCGCGATCGTGCGGTTTCGCACCCTGTGGACAGACCTTACCCGAAAAGATGTTCGACTCTCGCAAGCCCGTCACCGCGGCGTGTCCGCCGGACCGAATTTTCGTGTCCGCGGTCCGGCCCGGCGTCCGACGACCTCCCCACCACCACCGGTAGCGTTGGCCCCCGGCCCCCACGCGGGCCCCTCCTTCGACCACGACGATCGCCGGTGACCCAGCAGACTCTCGCCAATTCCGACACGTCCGCCGCCCCCCGCCCGGGCGGGGGATTCCGACCCGACGTCGAGGGCCTGCGGGCGATCGCCGTCGGGACCGTCCTGTGGTTCCACGCCGGCCTGCCGATCCCCTCCGGCGGCTTCGCCGGTGTCGACATCTTCTTCGTCATCTCGGGCTTCCTCATCACCGGCCAGCTCGTCCGCGAGGTCGAGCGCACCAACCGGATCAGCCTCCCCCGCTTCTATGCCCGGCGGGCCAAGCGGCTCTTCCCCGCAGCCGCCACGGCCCTGGTCGCCACGGCGATCCTCACCCGCCTGACCCTCTCCCGGATCGACTGGCAGACCTTCGGCGGTGACATCATGGCCGCCGCGGCGTATTTCGTGAACTGGCGCTTCGCCTCTCGCGCGGTCGATTATCTCGCCGAGGACGTCGCCCCCTCCCCGGTCCAGCACTTCTGGTCGCTCGCGGTCGAGGAGCAGTACTACATCGTCTGGCCGCTCCTCCTCCTCATCCTCGCCCTCATCATCCGCCGCCGGCGTCTCCCCGTCCGACCGACCATGGCCGCCGGCCTCGCCCTCATCGTCCTGCCCAGCCTCGCCTGGTCGATCCACCTCACCCAGACCAACCCCGCCCGCGCCTACTTCGTCACGACGACACGCCTGTGGGAACTCGGCGTCGGCGCGCTCGTCGCCGTCGGCCCCACCCTCTGGAGCCGTATGCCGAGACTCGCCGCCGCCGGGATCGCCTGGGCCGGTCTCGCCCTCCTGAGCGTCGGCCTGCTGGTCCAGACCACGTCCACCCCATGGCCGGGTTCGGCCGCCCTGGTGCCCGTCCTCGGGTCCGCCGCCGTCATCCTCGGCGGGTTCGCCGCCGGTGACGCGGGCCCGGTCCGGCTGCTCGGCATACGACCGATGGTGTGGATCGGCGGCCTGTCGTATTCGCTGTATCTGTGGCATTGGCCGCTCGTCGTCGCCGCGACCGCCGTGTGGGGGAAGCTCGGCCACTGGCAGGGCGCCGCCGTCGTCACCACGAGCGTCATCCCCGCCTATCTCACCCATCGGTTCATCGAGAATCCGCTCCGCTACAACAAGGCGGTCTCCGCCCGCGCTCGGGTGGCCCTCGCCCTCGGCGCCGCCTGCTCACTCATCGGCGTCGGCGCGGGCGCCTGGCTCCACCACGAGGGTGGGACCAGCGGGTTCGCCCGCGCCTCCACCGGGAACGCCGTGGGGGCCGGCAGCCTCGGCACCGGCACGACCCCGACCGCCTCGCCGAGCATCGACATGCATCCCAAGGCGATGACCCCCGACCCGCTGAAGGCGCCCCTGGACGTGCCGCAGCTCTACGCCGACGGCTGCCAGGTCGCCCAGCCGTCGACCACGGTCATCTCGTGCAGCTACGGCGACAAGACCAGCCACACGGTCATCGCCATGGTCGGCGACTCCAAGATGGCCCAGTGGCTGCCCGCGGTCGACGCCATGGGGAAGGCCAACGGCTGGCGGATCCGGACCTACACCAAGTCCTCGTGCCCGTGGAATCCCAACCCGATCAAGCACGAGAACAAGCCCTACACCGCCTGCGTGACCTGGGGGAAGGACGTCCTGCGGCGCCTGACCGGCCCGGAGAAGCCGATGGCGGTGCTGACGTCGGGGATCCGCAGCGCGGCATACGACACCGCGACCGGCACCGAGCAGGAGAGCCTCATGGTCAGCGGGTATGTCGACTACTGGAGCGCCCTGGGGAAGGCGGGGGTCCCCGTCATCGCGATCGCCGACACGCCGCAGCCGGGCAAGATCGTCTATCAGTGCGTCCTGGACCACCCGAGCGACCTGATGACCGCCTGCAAGGGTGACTGGAACGACGGCACCGGGACCGCGGCCCTGAAGGCGGCCGCAGCGCAGGTCACGACGTCCCGGTTTGTCGACTTCAACGACTGGATCTGCCCCGGCCATCAATGCTGGCCGGTCATCGGCGAGGTGCTCGTCTATCGCCAGGGATCGCACATCACGGCGACGTATGCCGCGTCGCTGGCTCCGGAGTTCGCCCGCCGGGTCGTGCCGCTCGTGACGGAACTGACCCGCGGATGACAGCGCGCCCGGTCCGGCGGACGGCCACGCTCCTCGGAGGACTCCTGGCCGTCCTCCTCGTCGCCGGGGCGATCGTCGTCCCGCTCGCATCGGGCGCCGCCAGGTCGGCACCACAGACGCCGACACTCACGACGACGGCTCGCGCGGCGAGTGCCGCGCCCGGTGCGCTGGGCGCGGCCGTCCTCGACGGCGCCCTCGGCGCGCGCCGCCCCCGGGACCCGCGCCTGCTCAATCCCCTGGGCACGCCGGCCGCGGTCCTCGCCGGCGACGCCGACCTGTCGGCGCCCGACGACTTCTGCCAGATCGGGCGCGACGATGTGGCCGTCGTGACCTGTGCGGCGGGTGACGTCGGCAGCACTCGGATCATCGCGCTGGTCGGGGACTCCAAGATCGGCCAGTGGCTGCCCGCCCTCGACGCCCTGGGCCGGGCGCACGGCTGGCGGATCCGGACCTATGTCAAGAGCTCCTGCCCGTTCAGCGGGGCCACCGTGCGGTGGCGCGACGCCCCGTATCCCGAATGCCGGACCTGGGCGCAGGCGGTCCTCGCCCGGTTGACCGGCGCCGAACGACCGACGCTCGTCCTGACCTCGGCGGTGCGGGGGGCGGCATACGGCCCGGACGGGGTCGAGCACGAGGCCGACCTCGTCGGCGGGTATGCGGATTTCTGGTCTCGATTGTCGGCCGCGGACGTGCGCGTCGTGGCTCTCGCCGACACGCCCCAGCCGCCGGTCGGCCGGGACATCCGCGCCTGCCTCTCCGGGCACCCGGGGGATTTCATGACGGCCTGCGCCTACGCCTACGCGCCCGGTCTCGGCAGCGCCGCGCTGAAGGCGGCCACGACGCGCGTCCCCGACACCCGGTGGCTCGACCTGAGCACCCAGATCTGCCCCGCCGGGACCTGCTGGCCGGTCATCGGCGACACCGTCGTCTATCGCCAGGGCTCCCACCTCGCCAAGTCGTATGCCGCGTCCCTCGCCCCCGCCCTGTGGCGCGGGCTGGCGCGCCTGGTGCCGGGGACGATCGGCGGCGGGTGAGCGCGCACCGGCGGTGGCCGGCCGGGTCCGGCCGAGGGGGTTGTCGGCGGGGCGTGGCAGGCTTCCCTGCGATATGACCGACGACGTCCTCGACCGCTTCTCCCCCGCCACCGCGAGTTGGTTCCGGGGCAGTTTCGCCGCGCCGACGCCGGCTCAGGAGGGTGCCTGGTCGGCGATCAGTTCCGGTCGGGACGCCCTGGTCGTGGCGCCGACGGGGTCGGGCAAGACGCTGGCCGCCTTCCTGTGGTCGCTCGATCGCCTGATCCGCGAGCCGGTCCCGCCGGAGGCCCGGCAGCGCTGTCGGGTCGTCTATGTCTCGCCGCTGAAGGCCCTCGCCGTCGACATCGAGCGCAACCTGCGCGCCCCCCTCGTCGGCATCGGCCATGCGGCGCGTCGGCTCGGGCTGCCGGCGCCGGAGGTGTCCGTGGCGGTCCGGTCGGGCGACACGCCGGCGACCGAGCGACGGGCCTTCGCCCGACGCCCGAGCGACATCCTGATCACGACACCCGAATCGCTCTTCCTCCTGCTCACCTCGTCGGCGCGCGAGGCCCTCGCCGGGGTCGAGACGGTCATCCTCGACGAGGTCCACGCGGTGGCGGGCACCAAGCGCGGCGCTCATCTCGCGGTGTCGCTCGAGCGGCTCGACGCGCTGCTGCCGCGCCCGGCCCAGCGGATCGGGTTGTCGGCCACGGTTCGCCCGATCGAGGAGGTCGCGCGCTATCTCGGCGGCGGCCGGCCGGTGGACGTGGTCGCGCCGGAGGCGGCGAAGGCCTGGGATCTCGAGGTGGTCGTCCCCGTCCCCGACATGGGCGAACTCGGCGCCGTCACCGGCGACCTCGCCGGTGCCGCCGCCGGCCCCGAGAAGCGCGCGTCGATCTGGCCGCACGTCGAGGAACGGATCGTCGACCTCGCCTCCGGGGCCCGCTCGACACTCGTCTTCGCCAACTCGCGCCGGCTCGCCGAGCGGCTCACCGCGCGGCTCAACGAGATCTGGGACGAGCGCCGGGCGAGCGATCTGGCCCTCCTGGACGATCCGGGGGCCGCCGCGGCCGACGCGTTGCGGCCGGCCACGGCCCGGACTCCGGCCCAGGTGATGGCCCAGGCCGGCGGTGCGGCCGGGGCGCCGGCCGTCTTCGCCCGCGCCCACCACGGGTCGGTGAGCAAGGAGTCGCGGGCCGAGATCGAGGAGGCGCTGAAGTCCGGGCGCCTGCCCACGGTCGTCGCGACCAGCAGCCTCGAGCTCGGCATCGACATGGGCGCCGTGGATCTCGTCATCCAGGTCGAGTCACCACCATCGGTGGCGAGCGGGTTGCAGCGCGTCGGCCGGGCCGGCCACCAGGTCGGGGCGACCTCCCGGGGGGTGTTCTTCCCCAAGTACCGCGGCGACCTCGTCCAGACGGCCGTGGTCGTCGAGCGGATGCGCGCCGGCGGGATCGAGGCCCTTCACGTGCCGGCGAACCCGCTCGATGTCCTCGCGCAACAGATCGTTGCGATGGTCGCGCTCGACGAGTGGTCCGTGCCCGACCTTCTCGCCCTCATGCGCCGCAGCGCTCCGTATGCCGCGCTCAGCCGCTCCATGCTCGACGCCGTCCTCGACATGCTCGCCGGGCGCTATCCGAGCGAGGAGTTCGCCGAACTGCGGCCGCGGATCGTGTGGGACCGGCTGGCCGACACGATCGTGGCCCGCCGGGGCGCCCAGCATCTCGCGGTGACCAGCGGCGGGACGATCCCCGACCGGGGACTGTTCGGGGTCTTCCTCGCCGGCGACGGCGCCGGCCGACGGGTCGGTGAACTCGACGAGGAGATGGTCTACGAGTCCCGCGTCGGCGACATCTTCACCCTCGGCACGTCGAGTTGGCGGATCGAGGAGATCACCCACGACCAGGTCCTCGTCACCCCGGCCCCGGGCGAGCCGGGGAAGCTGCCGTTCTGGAAGGGCGAGACCCAGGGCCGGCCCGCGGAGCTGGGGCGCGCCGTCGGCGCCTTCGTCCGCGAGATCGCCGCCGCGCCGGCCGCGACGGCCCTGGACCGGGCGGCCCGGGCCGGGCTCGACCCGTGGGCCGCGGACAATCTCGTCGCCTATGTCGCCGAGCAGCGCGCGGCGACCGGCCATGTCCCGTCCGACCGGACCCTCGTCGTCGAGCGGTTCCGGGACGAGATCGGGGACTGGCGGGTGGCGGTCCACTCGCCATACGGCATGCCCGTGCACGCCCCGTGGGCGCTGTGCGTCGCCGCACGGATGCGGGAGCGGTTCGGGGTCGAGGTCCAGGCGATGGCCGCCGACGACGGGATCGTCTTCCGCCTCCCCGACCTCGAGTTCGACGACGGGGCCGACGCGGGCGCGGACCTCGCCGCGCTCGTCTTCCTCGACGCGGACGCGGTCGACGACCTGGTCACGAGTCAGCTGCCGGGGTCGGCGCTCTTCGCCGCCCGGTTCCGGGAGTGCGCGGCGCGAGCGCTGCTCCTGCCCCGACGCCGCCCGGATCGCCGCCAGCCGCTGTGGCAGCAGCGGCAGCGCGCCTCCCAGCTGCTCCAGGTGGCCGCGGGCTATCCCGACTTCCCGATCGTCCTCGAGACCGTCCGCGAGTGCGTCCAGGAGGTCTATGACGTGCCGGGCCTGCGCGAATTGATGGCGGCGGTGGCCGCGCGGGAGGTCACCACGGTCGACATCGTCAGCAGTCAGCCGTCCCCGTTCGCCCGGTCGCTCCTGTTCGGGTATGTCGCGCAGTACCTCTACGAGGGCGACTCCCCGCTCGCCGAGCGGCGCGCCGCCGCGCTGACCCTCGACCCGGGCCTCCTCGCCGAGCTCCTCGGCCGCGGCGAGGCCGTGACCCTGCGCGATCTGCTCGATGCCGCGGCCATCGAGCGGACCGTCGCCGACCTCCAACGGCTGGCTCCCGGACGGCAGGCGCGCACCGCCGACGAGGTCACCGATCTGGTCCGCGTCCTCGGTCCGCTCACCGCGGCGGAACTGCGCGACCGGGTGACGGACGACATCCGCGGGCGGCTCGGCGGGATCCTCGACGACCTGGCCGGCGCCCGACGCGTCATCGTCGTCCGGATCGGGGGCACCGATCGGTATGCCGCGGCCGAGGACGCCGCGCGACTGCGGGACGCGCTCGGAGTCGCCCTGCCGGTCGGCCTGCCGGGCGTCTTCCTCGAGCCGGTGGCCGACCCGCTGGGGGACCTCCTCGCCCGCTACGCCCGCACGCACGGCCCGTTCCACGCCGCGGACGTCGCCGACCGGTTCCGGATCGGTCCCGCGATCGTCCACGACGGCCTGCGCCGGCTCGTCGCATCGGGTCGGGTCGCCGAGGGGGAGTTCCTCCCGACCGGGTCCGGGACCGAGTTCTGCGACGTCGAGGTGCTTCGGCTGCTGAGGCGCCGGTCGCTCGCGGCGCTGCGCGCCGAGGTCGAGCCCGTGGACGTCGTCGACTATGCGCGCTTCCTCCCGGCGTGGCAGGGCGTCGGCGGGCGGCTGCGCGGCTCGGACGGCGTGCTGCGGGCCGTCGAGCAACTGACGGGGGCACTGCTGCCCGCCAGCGCCGTCGAGACCCTGGTCCTCCCGAGCCGCGTGGCGGGCTACACCCCGGCCCTGCTGGACGAACTCCTCGCGACCGGGGAGGTGCTCTGGCAGGGACACGGGGCGTTGCCCCGGGACGACGGATGGGTCTCGTTCCATCTCGCCGACACGGCCTCGCTGACGCTGCATCCACCGTCCGGGGAGCGGCCCGACGGGCTCGCCGGCCGGCTGGCCGAGGGCCTCGCCGGGGGTGGCGCCCACTTCTTCCGAACTCTGGCCGACCTGGCCCCGGAGGAGTCGAGCGGGGACCTCGCCAGGTCCCTGTGGGACCTCGTCTGGGCCGGCCTGGTCACCGGCGATACCTTCGCCCCGGTCCGGGGCCTCCTCGCCGGGGGTGGCGGCGCCCACAAGCGCCCCTCTGCCCCAGTCCGGGCGACGCGCTACGGAAGGCGCGGGTCGCTCGCGAGCCTGCGGAGCGGCATACCGGCCGGGCGGACGCCGCGCGGCTCCCTCCCCCCGTCGGTCGCCGGCCGCTGGTCGCTGCTCCCGCCGGTCGACCCCGACCCGACGGCGCGGGCGTTGCTCGACGCGGAGATCCTCCTCGATCGCTATGGCGTGGTGACCAGGGGCGTCGCCGCGGTCGAGGACACGGAGGGCGGGTTCGCCGCGATCTATCGCGTCCTCGTCGCCGCCGAGGAGGCCGGCCGAGTGCGGCGGGGCTACTTCGTCGAATCGCTCGGGGCGGCTCAGTTCGCGACGACGGGAGCGATCGACCGGCTCCGGGCCTCGGGATCGGCAGCGGGCGGGGCCGCCGACGGGGTGCCGGCGGGTCGGACTCTTGTTCTCGCGGCGACCGACCCGGCGAATCCCTACGGCGCGGCGATCCCATGGCCCGAGCGCGACGGCACAGGCCACCTGCCGGGCCGCAAGGCGGGCGCGCTCGTCGTGCTGGTGGACGGTGCCCTGGTGCTCTATGTCGAGCGGGGCGGGCGGACGCTGCTGTCCTGGGACCACGCCGAGGCGGAGCTGCGCTCGGCCGCCGATGCGTTGGCGCTGGCCGTGACCAATGGCGCCCTCGGCCGGCTCACCGTCGAGAAGGCCGACGGCGAGTCGATCCTCGCCTCGGGCAGCCCGGTCGCGGTGGCGCTGGCCGACGCCGGCTTTCGGATGACCCCCCGCGGGCTGCGCCTGCGGCGGGCCGTGGGGAGGTGACCCGATCCCCGAAGGCGACACCGTCCGACGCACGGCCGACCGGCTTCACCGGGCCCTGGCCGGGGCGCCCCTGCGCGCGCTGGAACTGCGGTGGGGGGACCTCGGCGGCATCGCGGTGCTGCCGGCGACGACCCTCGAGGTCACCAGCCGCGGCAAACACCTCCTGCACCGGCTCGACCGCGGCCTGACCATCCACACGCATCTGAAGATGGAGGGCTCCTGGCGGATCGAGGAGACCGCGACGCTCACGCCGCGCCGACTCGCCGACCCCGCGCTGCGCGCGATCGCGTCCACGCAGCGGTGGACCGCCCTCGGCCTGCGGCTCGGCCTGGTCGAGCTCTGGCCGACCGACGAGGAGGAACGCCGCCTGGCCCACCTCGGGCCCGATATCCTCGGGTCCGATTGGGACCTCGACCGCGTCGTCGCCCGAGTCCTCGGCTCCGACGCGGCGACGCTGGGGGCCGCGCTGCTCGACCAGAGCACCCTCGCCGGGCTCGGCACGCTCTGGACCAGCGAGGCGCTGTATGCCGATCGCCTCCCCCCGTGGTCGGCGCCGACGCACGCTCGTCCCGAGACCCTCCGGGCGCTCCTGATCCGCACGCGGCGACAGATGCAGCAGGCGGCGGCGAGCGGCATACAGTCGACGACCGGGCGCACCCGACGGGGCGAGACGACCGCCGTCCACGGCCGCGCGGGACGCCCGTGCCAGCGCTGCGGCGCGACCGTCCGGATCGCGCCGATCGGGCCGCCGCTGCGCGTGCGCGTGCTGGGCTACTGCCCCGGGTGTCAGGGTGGGCTCGCCCCGACCGACGACGGCCGTCCACAGCGCCCCCTCGGCGCCTCCCCCCGGGGCGGCCGGACGACGCCCTGACGACGGGCGCGTCGTCCCAGCGCGGGACTCAGGCGGCGGCGACCACGCCGACCCGGCCGACCGGCAGCGTGATCGCCTCGGTCACCGATTCGGCCAACGCGACCCGGCCCGACACGTCATCGAGCAACTGTGACAGGGGGATGTCGAGCGCCTGGCAGATCGAGCCCAGCAACTCCGAGGACGCTTCCTTCTCACCGCGCTCGATCTCGCTGAGATAGCCCAGCGACACGGCGGCCCCCGCCGACACCTGGCGGAGGGTCCGCCCCTGCGCCAGCCGACGGGCGCGCAGGGCTTCGCCGAGTTCCCTGCGGAGCAAGATCATCGAACGCCTCCTCGCCATCGGTGCCACCGGAATCGGGTGATCCACAGACACGCTACCCCGCCGCACGGACAGCCGTCAGCAGGAGGTGCGCGACTGGGGTCGCGTCGGCGCCAACAGCGCCGTCGGGGACATGATTCCCCAACACCCGGGTTTCGGTCACCGTGTCCTCATGTCGGGCGCGTCACCAGGGCCGCGAGCACCAGGTCCAGCGCGGCCTCGACGCTCGCCGCCCGGATGCTCGCTCGATCCCCGACCAGGTCCAGTCGCCGAACCTGAGGCGGATCACTGACCGCGACATAGACGCGTCCGACCGGTTTGCCGTCCGCGGGGTCCGGCCCGGCCACCCCCGTCGTGGCGACCGCCAGATCGGCACCGACGAGCCGGGCGACACCGGCCGCCATCGCCGACGCGACGTCCGGATCGACCGCTCCCCGTTCCGCGAGCAGGCGCGCCGACACCCCGAGCACCTCGGCCTTCACCGCGCTCGCATAGCTGACCACCCCGCCGCGGAACACCACCGACGCCCCCGGCACGCCGGTCAGCGCGGCGGCGACGAGCCCCCCGGTCAGGGACTCGGCGGTCGCCAACGTGACGCCGCGCGCCGTCGCCTCGCGGATCACCGCACCCGCGAGCCCGTATGGCGTGTCCTCCGGTTCCGCGGCGCGGTCCGTCGGGCCGCCACCACCGGACGTCCCCGCAGCGCCCGGGCCCACCACGGGTCCCGAGGCCACCGGACGTCGCCCGTCAACCGGATCGTCCACCGTCATCGCCGCTCCATCGTGCCGGGGCCGGCCCCCG
>JBDIAJ010000019.1:0-37684 GCA_039812345.1 Nostocoides sp.
CCGAGCCCCCTGTCGGAATCGAACCGACGACCTTTTCCTTACCATGGAAACGCTCTGCCGACTGAGCTAAGGAGGCGCGCACCCCGTCGCGCGGAGTGCGTCGGAGAGCCTACACGCCGGTCGGCGCGCGGACGAAATCCGGGCCGTGGAGGGTTGCGGGGCCCCGATCCTCGGGGGGCACCACGACCTCCGTCGTCCCGTCAGACCCTATGAGGGTCGCGGGTTGCCTGGGTCTTGAGGCCGGGGCCTCGCGTATGCAGGATTCGTGGATCACCGACCAGATCAGGCTGGCCGGTGCCGACAGGCATAGGAGGCCCCGGGTGTTCATAGAGCGTACGAGTATTGGGCTGGATGTCCACGCCCGGTCGGTGCGGGCGGCGGTGATCGACACGGCCACGGGCGAGTTGCTCGAGCGGAGCGTGTCGCCGGTGACCGAGCGGATCGTCGCGTTCGTGGGTGAGGTCGCCGGGGAGCATGGACCGGTCCGGGTGACGTATGAGGCGGGACCGACCGGGTATGGGCTGGCTCGGGCGCTGCTCGCGGCCGGGCACGCCTGCCAGGTCGCGGCACCCTCGAAGTTGCTGCGGCCGGCGGGGGATCGGGTCAAGACCGACCGGCGGGATGCGCTGCTGCTGGCCCGGCTGGCCCGTAACGACGACATCGTCGCGGTCACCATCCCGACGGTCGCGGCCGAGTCCGCGCGGGACCTGGTCCGGGCCCGTGAGGATGCCCGGATGGTGCTGATGTCGGCGCGGCACCGGCTCGGCAAGTTGCTGCTGCGGCACGGGATCGTCTACGACGGTGGTGACGCCTGGACCGGGGCGCATGATGCGTGGCTGCGCCGCACCCGCACCGAGCAGCTCGTGCCCGCCGGGTCCGTCGGGACGTTGGCGGCGTTCGACGACGCCTACGACGCGGTCACCCACACCCTGGCCCGTCGAGACCGGCTCGATGCGCGGATCGCCGCCTTGGCCGCGGACAGCGAGTTCACGGCGATCACCCGCCGGTTGGCGTGCCTGCGCGGGGTCTCGACCCTGACCGGGTTCGCCCTCGCGGTGGAGATCGGGGATTGGCACCGGCTGACCGGCGCCACGATCGGGTCCTACCTCGGGCTGGTCCCGTCCGAGGCGTCTTCGGGTGGCTCCCGGGTCCAGCGCGGGATCACCAAGACCGGGAACAGCCACGCCCGCCGGTTGTTGATCGAGGCCGCCTGGCACCACAAGGCGATCTATCGTCCCGGGAAGACGATGCGTGAGCGGTGGGCCCTGGCCCCCGCGGCGGCCGCGGCCCGTGGCGACGCCGGCAACCGTCGCCTGCACCGCCGCTGGGAGGTCATGACCGCCCAGAAGAAGCGGCACACCGTCGCCAACACCGCCATCGCCCGCGAACTCGCCGGCTGGTGCTGGTCCCTGGCCGTCATGGACGACTGACCACCCATAGCCCGTTCACGAGACACCCCACCCGGTGTCCGGGCAGCAGCGCGCGGAGAGGACCCGCGAGTCGACTGTGAGCACCCCCCACCAGGGGGCACGCTCGACCTCAGACCAGCACCGCCTCTCCAGCCGAAACCAGGGCCCTGCGGTAACCAACCCGCGCATATCAGACTGACCGCGCGTCGCCAGACACGCTGTCTCCCGAACACCCCCCTCGTGAACGACGAAGCGGGGCCCCTCCCCGGCCAGGAAGAGGCCCCGCTTCACCACGCCCACTTGACAAAATTCGCTACATATCAGTCGAGGAGGCGGGCCGGGACGATCGTCACCGGGAACGGGCGCGCCGCGGTCCACCCCTCCTCGCCCACCACGTGGGCGACTTCGACATACCGCCCGTCGACCGACTCGTATGCCGTCAGGCTCGGCTCGTCGGGATCGACCAGCCAGAAGCTCGGACACCCCGCCCGCTCGAACCGCGGCAGCTTGAGGTTGCGATCCACCAGACGTGTCCCCGGCGAGGTGATCTCGACGGCGAGGAGCGGCGCTCCGCTCACGCCGCGCGCTCCCACCGCCTCGCGGTGAACGACGACGATGTCGGGCTGCAGCACCGACCCGTCATCCAACGCCACGTCCGTCGGGGCATGCAGCACCTTGAGCCCGGCCGGGCAGGCCGAGATCAGCCCCGCCAGCAGGGAACTCGACAGCCACTGATGCCGCCCGGACGGCGCGGGCGTCATCACCAGCGCCCCGTCGAGCAGTTCGTGCCGGCACCCGTCCTCGGGCAGCGCATCGCGCTCATCCCGCGTCCAGCGGCGCCGGTCCGAGACGATCGTCATGGCCTCCATCGTGCCCCCTCCCCCACATGACCGCCAGCCTGACGCCACGACGCGGACCCGGCAACCGGACGGCCCTCAGCCTGTGGACAACTCGGGCGTCAGGTCGACGACGCTCCCGGCGGCGGGCACGGCCGCGGGGACGGCGTTGGCGCGGGCGAGCGCGGCATACGCGTGGAAGCTGTCCTTGGGGGTGCGGCGCAGGCTCGCGTAGTCGACGTGGACGAGGCCGAACCGTTTGGCGCAGCCGAAGGACCACTCGAAGTTGTCCAGCAGCGACCAGGCGAAGTAGCCGCGGACGTCCACCCCGCGCGCGATCGCCGCGTGAACGGCGCGGACGTGCCCGAGGAGGTATGCCGACCGCTCGCCGTCCCGGACGCGGCCGTCGGGGTCGATGTGGTCGGCATACGCGGCGCCGTTCTCGGTGACCAGGAGCGGCAGCCCGGGCGCGTCGGCGGTGAGCCGCACGAGGATGTCGGTCAGGCCCGACGGGTCGACCGGCCAGCCCATCGCGGTGACGGGGCCGCTGGGGGGCCGGAAGCGCACCCCGGCCGAGCCCGGGTAGGCCGGAGTCTCCGGGGCATCGGGGTCCGCGGCGACGGTGGTCGGGCTGTAGTAGTTGACGCCGAGCGAGTCGATCGGGGCCGCGATCCGGTCGAGGTCGCCGTCGCGGACGACGTCGAACCGGCTGAGGTGGGCGACATCGGCGAGGACATCGGCCGGGTACCCGCGGCCGAGGACGGGATCGAGGAAGATCCGGTTGGCGATCCCGTCGATCCGGCGGGCGGCGTCGGCGTCGGCGGGGGTGGCGGTCGCCGGGCGGACCTGATGGAGGTTGAGCGTGAGGGAGATCTCGGTGTGCGCCGGGAGGCTCGCGCGCAGCGCCGTCACGGCCGCGCCGTGAGCGAGCAGGAGATGGTGAGTCGCGCGGAGGGCGAGGTCGGGGTCCCGGTGCCCCGGCGCGTGGATCCCGGAGCCGTGCCCGAGGAACGCGGAGCACCACGGCTCGTTGAGGGTGGTCCAGGTCCGGACCCGGTCACCGAGGCGGCGGGCGACGACCGCCGCATACGCGGCGAAACGCCAGGCCGTATGCCGATTCGCCCACCCGCCCTGGTCCTCGAGCCACTGCGGGAGATCCCAGTGATAGAGGGTGAGCACGGGGGTGATCCCCGCGGCGCAGAGGTTGTCGACGAGCCGGTCATAGAAGTCGAGCCCCCGGTGGTCGAGGACCGCCGGCCGCGGCTCGATGCGGGGCCAGGCGACGGAGAAGCGGTAGTCGCCGGCGCCGAGTTCGCGCAGCAGCGCGAGATCCTCCCGCCAACGGTGGTAGTGGTCGGCGACGACGTCGCCGGTGTCCCCACCGTCGATCACGCCGGGGCGCCGGACGAAGGTGTCCCAGATCGAGTCGGTTCGGCCGTCCGCGTGCACCGCGCCCTCGATCTGGTAGGCGGAGGTCGCCGTCCCCCACCGGAACCCGTCGGGGAAGGTGAGCATGTCGGTCATCCCTTGACCGCTCCGTTCATGATGCCGCCGATGATCTGGCGCCCGAAGGCGAGGAAGACGATGAGGATCGGGAAGGTGCCGACGACGGCACCGGTGAGGGTGAGCGCGTAATCGACCTCGATCCCGGAGGACAGAGAGGAGATCGCGACCTGGACGGTCGGGTTCTCGGTGTTGAGCACCACGAGTGGCCAGAACAGGTCGTTCCAGGTCGCGACGAAGGTCAACAGCCCGAGAACAGC
The DNA here is from genome assembly GCA_039812345.1 of Nostocoides sp. GTDB lineage: Bacteria > Actinomycetota > Actinomycetes > Actinomycetales > Dermatophilaceae > Nostocoides_A. The sequence continues at coordinate 4,009 of JBDIAJ010000019.1, forward strand.
CGCGGCGGGGCGGGCGATCGGCAGGACGATCGAGCGATAGATGCGCCAGATGCTCGCGCCGTCGACGCGGGCGGCGTCGACGAGCTCGGTCGGCAGCGCCTGGCGAAGGTACTGCGTCATGAAGAAGACCCCGAACGCCGAGACCAGGCCCGGGGCGATGACCGCCTTGAGGCTGCCCGCCCAGTGGAACCACTGGGTGACCATGATGTAGAGCGGGATGATCCCGAGCTGGGTCGGGATGAGCATCGTCGCGACGATGAAGGCGAGCAGGCCGCGGCTGCCCCGGAAGGAGAGCTTGGCGAACGCGAACCCCGCCATCGTCGAGGTGAGGACGACCGCGGCGGTGACGACGCTGGAGACGATGGAGGAGTTGATCAGGGCGAGCGTGAAGTTCCCTCGCGGAAGGCATCGCGGATGTGCGGCCACAGCTGATTCCCCGGCGTCAGCGGCGGCGGGTAGCGGCCGATCTGGGATGTGTCCCGCGAGGCGATGACCAGGGACCAGTAGAACGGGAAGGCCGAGACGAGGACGAGGCCGACGAGCAGCGCATAGGTGACCCAGGACGCCTCACCCGCGCGGCGCGCCCGGCGAGGGGGCCGCGGGGGGCGAGCGGTCGGCATACGGACCGAGGGGGTGGTCATGTCAGTCCTCCCCGGCGATGCGCCGCACGAGCAGCAGGTTGACGAGGACGACGACCCCGATGACGACAAGCAGGCCAAGGGCGATCGCCGAGGCGTAGCCGTAGCGGCCGTTGAACCAGAACTGTTGGTAGAGATAGAGAACCACGGTCTGGAACTGTCGCCCGGAGCCGCCGTTGGCGGAGCGCGAACTGTCGAAGAGCAGCGGCTCGCCGAAGAGCTGGAGGGCCCCGATCGTCGAGACGATGACGGTGAAGATGATCGTCGGACGCAGGCTCGGGACGGTGATGTGCCAGAACTGCTGCCACCGGCTCGCCCCGTCGACCTCGGCGGATTCGTAGAGGTCCTGGGAGACGGACTGGAGGGCGGCGAGATAGATCAGCGCGTTGTAGCCGGTCCAGCGCCAGGTGACCATCGCGGAGATGGCGAGCCAGGACGCCCACGTCGAGGCGCGCCAGTCGACCGGGCCGATGCCGACGTGCCCGAGGACGTAGTTGACCGGGCCGAAGTCGCGGGCGAAGAACTGGCCGAAGATCAGGGCCACCGCGGTGACCGACGTGACATAGGGCACGAGGACCCCCATCCGCAGCAACAACCGCCCCCGCAGGCGGTAGTTGAGCAGGTGGGCGATGACGAGCGCGAGCAGCAGTTGAGGGACGGTCGAGACGATGCCGATCCCGAAGGTGTTCTTCAGGGCATGCCAGAAGTTCTCGTCGTGCACGAGCTTGACGAAGTTCTCGGTGCCGATGAACTTGTCCTTGCTCCCGGGTTTGCGGGGATTCCACGCGGTGAGGGAGACATAGACGGTGTAGAGCAGCGGGAAGGCGCCGAAGACGGCGAACAGGAGGAAGTAGGGAGAGACGAGGGCGTATGGCGTCACGCGAGTGTCGAGACGCCCCCGGGCGCCGGAGGTGGTCCGGCGCCCGGGTCGCCCTGCGGCGGAAGCGATCACGGGGGAAGTCTCGCGGCTGGGACCGGGTCAGCCGGCCGCGGCCTCGATGTCCTTGAGCGCCTTGGCCCAGGCAGTCGCCGGGTCGGTGCCCTGCTCGACCTGGTTCAGCGCGGTGTTGAGCGCGACGCCGATGACCCCGCTCTGCGGGCCGGCGGCCTGCTCGGGGAGGTTGGCGAAGGACTTCGGGAAGATCTCACCCACGGGGGCGTCGCTGAAGAAGGCGTCCTTGGCGTCCTTGACCTCCGGCATGTCCCAGGTCTTGACCGGCGAAGGGTAGTTGCCGAACTTCTTGAACACCGCGATCGCGGTCTCGGGGGTCGTGAGGTACTTCGCGAGGTCGACGGCCTCGGCGATGTGCTTGCCCTGCTTGGGCACGGTGAGGAAGGACCCGCCCCAGTTGCCCGAGCCGCCGGGGACGGTCGCGATGTCCCACTTGCCCTTGGTCTCGGGGGCGTTGTTGCGAATGTATGCCGTCATCCACGCCGGGCAGGTGATCGTCGCGAACTGGCCCTGCTGGAACCCGGTGTTCCACTCCGGGCTGAACTCGGCGAGAGCGGCCGACTGCTTGGCCTGGATCGACTTGACGGCCAGATCCCAGGCCTGCTTGACGACCGGGTTGGTTCCGGCGATGACCGCGCCCTGGTCGTCGTAGAACGTGTTCTTCTGCTGCGCGAGAACGCCGGTCATGAGGTGGCCGGCGCCGTCATACCACTTGACCTTCTTGTCCGGGGTCTTGGCGAGGAACTCGCTGCCGACCTTGACGTAATCGTCCCAGGTGGGCCAGAGCCTGCCGACCGCGTCGCGGTCGGTGGGCAGGCCGGCGGCCTTGAAGAGGTCGGTGCGGTAGCAGATCGCGAGGCCGCCGATGTCGGTGCCGAGCCCGATGAGGCTGCCGTCGGTGGCCGTCGCCTGCTTGATCTTGGCCTGCGACCACTGTGCGGGGTCGACGCCCTCGTCGTTGAAGTTGACGAACTTGTCGCCCTGGCCGAGATAGCCGGCGATCTGGCCGATCTCGATGACCTCGATGTCGGCGGTGCCGGAGCCGGCGGCCAGGTGGGCCTGCAGGTTGTTGTGGTGGGTGCCGTAGTCGGCGCGGTTCTCCTTGATGGTGATGTTGGGGTGGGCCGCGGTGTAGGCGTCGTAGACGCTCTGCGGGAAGGAGTCGCCGAAGACGTTGATCGTCAGCGTCATCTTCTCGGTCGACAATGCGGCGGACGTGGCGCTGCCCGAGCCCGACGTCGAGGCGCTGGAGGAACTCGTGGCGCTGCCACTGCCCCCACAGCCGGTCATCACAACTGCTCCGGTGGCGAACGCCGCGAGGGCGATCGCGCGACGGCGATCAAGCATGGTCTTCGAGTCCTCCTCGACTCAATCCGGTCATGGGAGAGCGCTCTCACGAGGGGATGAAGTTCTTGCTTGACCGTGAGAGAGCGCTCTCTCATACTGTGAACCGTGCGGATTGACTTGTCAAGGAGGACATCCCGCGGCCGCGAGGGACGCATCACCCGGGCGGGTATCCTGCCCCCCAGCCGGCTCGGCGGCGTGCCTCGAAGGAGTGGTGCTCGGTGGTGACCCATGGCTCCGAGCCTGGCCGACGCAGCGGCACCGCGCCGACGCTCGAGACCGTCGCGCACCGTGCCGGCGTGTCGCGGGCCACGGTCTCCCGGGTGGTCAACGGGGACGAGCGCGTCGCCGCCCACCTGCGCGAGGCCGTCGAGCAGGCGGTGGCCGACCTCGGCTTCGTGCCGAACCGCGCCGCACGGGCCCTCGCCGGAGGTGCCCCGACGTCGGTGGCGCTGATCATGCGTGAGCCGGCCGCGTTCGGGACCGTCGACCCCTATCTGTCGAGCATGGTGGTCGGCCTGAGCAACGCCCTCCAGGAGCACGGGCTGCAGTTCGTCGTCATGATGGCCCCGAAGGATCGGGACGATGCGGCGGTGGCGCGTTATGCGCGGGCGCACGTCGATGCCGTGCTCCTCATCTCGGTGCACGACGAGGACGCGCTGCCCACCCTCCTCGCCGCCGCCGGAGTGCCGGTGGTCACCGGCGGCCGGCTTCGCGTGCCCGTCGCGGGCGTCTCGAGCGTCGATGTCGACAATGTCGGCGGGGCCAGGCTGGCCACCGAGCACCTCATCGGGCTCGGGCGGCGACGCATCGGCTGCATCGCCGGGCCTCTGGATTCCTGCAGCGGTTCGGATCGCAGCGCCGGTTTCCAGGCCGCCATGCGAGCCGCGGGGTTGACCGATTCGCTGGTCGTGGAAGGGGATTGGACGTCGCTGTCGGGCGAGGACGGGATGCGTCGGCTCCTCGCGCGCGAACCTCGGATCGACGGGCTGGTCGCCTCCAGCGATGTCATGGCCATCGGCGCCCTGCACGCCCTCCGGGAGGCCGGACGGCGGGTTCCGGAGGATGTGGCGGTCGTCGGGTTCGACGACATCGACCTGGCCCGGCACGCGAGCCCCCCGTTGACGACGATCCGCCAGCCGGCGGCCGACTCGGCCCAGCGGATGATCGACGTCCTCCTCGCGCGGCTCGAGGGGGCGAGCGAGGACTCCACCGTCGAACTGCCGGTCGAGCTGATGGTCCGGGAGTCGGCCTGACGGCTCGGCCACCCGGCAGGATCAGGTCGTCAGGAGCGCGGCGACGGCGACGGCGATCGTGGCCGCCAGCTCGACGAGGCCGACGCGTTTCGGGGTCATCGGGTGCCCCGGGAAGGTGATCGCCCGCGCGGTGAGGAGGGCGAAGATCGCGACGAGCGGCCAGCTCACCCAGACCATCGCCACCGTCGCGACGGCATGCCAGGCGATCGACAGCCACAGGTGCGGCCGCGACCCCCGTTCGCGGATCATCGTCTTGACATAGACGACCGTGCCGCCGAAGTAGGCGGCGAGGACGCCGGCGAGCACCCAGGCGCGGGGCCAGTCGGTGCCGTGGCCCGCGGCATACGCGACGGGGGTCATCAGGCACGAGCCGAGCGTCGTTGCCAGGCCGCTGACCAGCGCCCGGTCGTCGCGGCGGGCCGAGGCGACCAGGCCGACGGCCAGAGGCGGCACGAACAGCGGCGCCCACCGGATCAGGGCCGGGTCGAGCGCGAGCGTCGTCGCGCCGAGAACGGCGGCGGCCAGGCCGTAGGCCCGCACGGGCGGGAGGTAACGCGCGCGGCGCCGGGACTTCAGCCACAGCCCCGTGGCGAAGAACGCGAAGTAGCCGACGACCCAGAAGGCCGCGAGCGGGAGGTTGACCCAGCGGAGGCGACCGGCGAGGATGCCGACGAGGAGCGGGGTCGCGAGCATCGCCCAGGCGCCGTGCTGGTTGGGCACCCAGCCGGGACCGCGGGTCCGCCGCGCGGCGGCGGGGCGAGAGGGGGCGGCGGTGCTCACCAGACGAGGATAGGCCGCGTCCGCTTCCACCCCGAGCCCGGCCGGGCACCGCGGTCGGGAGCGATCAGCCGGCGTCCAGCGCGGCGATGATCCGAGGGCGCAGGTCGGCGGCCGCGATGACCTCGTCCACGGACCCCACCTCGACGGCACGGTGGATGTCGTGGACGGTGTCGAACTCACTCGCCACCTCACCGAGCTTCTCGGCCCGGACACTGCGGCGCAATTCGGCGAGTTCGGCGGCGAGCGCGGCGCGGGCGCCGTTCTCGGCGACCGTCAGCCGAGCCTCGACCTCGGCGACCCGCGGATCGGCGGCCGTGCGGGCATCGACGTCCCGGCTGAACACGACCGCGGCCGCCGGCGCCCCGCCGATGACCGAGGCGAACGAGCCCTCGATCGCGAGGACGGTCATCCGCGGGTTGAGCGCCTTGGAGAAGACGACGAACGCGCCGCCGTGATAGCGCGAGATGACGACGAAGACGATCGGGCCGTCGAAGTTGACGATCGCGCGGCCGATCTCCGCGCCATACTCGAGCTGCAGGCCGCGCATCGACTCCGGTGAACCGTCGAAACCCGAGAGGTTGGCGAGCACGACGAGCGGCCGATTGCCGGAGGCCGCGTTGATCGCCCGGGCGGCCTTCTTGGAGGACTTGGGGAAGAGCGTCCCGGCTGTGTAGGAATCCGGCCCGTCGGTCGGCGGGAAACCCCGCCGCGGAACGGATTTGGACTCGATGCCGAGGAGGCAGACGCTGTGACCGCCGAGCCGGGCGTCGACGACGACCGCGGTCTCGGCGTCCGCCATGCCGGCCCAGCGTTCGAGCATCGGGTGATCCTGGTCGACCAGCGCGCGGATCACGGTGCGGATGTCGAACGGCTTCTTGCGATCGGGGTTGGTCGCCGGGGACCAGATGTCCCCGACCGTGACGAAGTCGCTGCCGTCGAGCAGGTGCGGCGACGCGGTCAGGTCCCGGTCGATCGGGTCGTTCGTCGGGGCGTGGCGCGGCCCGTCCTCCCCCGGCGCGGCATACGTGGCGTCGTAATGCGCGAGGAGGATCCCGAAGGCGCCGGCGAGGTCGTGCGCCCAGTACTGCGCCTGGCCGTTGGGCCCCATGACCCGGTCGTAGCCGCCGATCCCGAAGTTGTCCTCGGCGCTGACGCCGCCGGAGAAGTCGAGGGACTGTTTGCCGGTCAACACCATCGCCGAATCCGGGGTCATGACGAGGATGCCCTTCGTATGCATGAGCATCGTCGCCTCGGCGTTCCAGTAGGGCTGGGCCCCGACGTTGATCCCGGCGACGACGATGTTGATCTCGTGCCCGTCCTGGGTGAACTCGATGATCCGTTTGAGCGCCCGCGCCACCCAGTCCATGTTCTCGGTGCCGGAGTCCATCGAGATCCGCGCGCCGGCCGACAGGGCGAACCACTCGACGGGGACGCCCAGTTCCTCGGCGAGGTCGAGGGCGGCGATGATCCGGGCGCACTCGGCCTGCGCCACCGAACCCAGGGACCGGAGGGGATCACCCGCCAGGAGCACCCGCTCGATCCCCTCGGGATGCAACTCGGTCGGAGTCCGGACGACGGCGCACATCAGCCCCGCCCGATTCTCACCGCGGGGACGGTAGATGGGGGCGAGGGCGCCGGTCTCGTCGAGGTCGTACTCGACGAAGCTGCCCCCGTCGCCGATCAGGAGGTCGTCGAGTTCATAGGGGTAGACCAGACCGCGGCGGCGCGCGCGGACGACCTTCTCGGCATACGCATCGAGCGGAGCGAGCCGGTCGACGGCCGGAGGCTCGACGGCATAGACGACACCGGACCCGGGCTGGGATTCGAACCGTGCGACCACCGGGACGCCACGCCCGCCGGCGGCGGCGATCCGCCCCTCGATCCGCACCTCCTCGATCCCGGCGCCGGCGGTCATCGGCGCGATCTTGGCGCGCAGGGCGGTGAGCTGGTCGACGTCGGCCTCGATGAGCGGCCAGATGTGGATCCACACGTGGTTCATGTCGAGCCGGCTGCCGGCGCCACCGGCGCCGGCCCGGGCCGTCCGGATCGCCTCGAGGCAGGTGGCGAGGGCGCGCTCGACGTGCGGGAGCGAGACGACCTGACCGGTCCCGTCGCGGACGACGGCGAGTTCGCGGACCTGGGCGAGGGCCACGAGGCGGCGGTCGGCGGCGTTGTCCCGGGCGACGCAGTCGAGGAGGAGGACGTCGCGCGGCGCATCGAGCCTGGTGATCTCGAAGTCCCGCAGGCGCCACAGGTTGAGCCGGCGACCCACCATCGGATGTATGCCGCGCACCGGCCGGTCCTCGACGATCCCCCCGGCCCCGTCAGGCCGGAAGGTCAGGTAGTCGACGTCGGCGCCGTCGCCGCGGACCAGGCCGACGGCGATCCGCCGGACCCGCTGAACGAGATCGACCCCGGCGAGCCACCGGGCGACCTCCGGTGCCGCCAGCGCGGGGTCGGCCGGGAGCCCCGGGGCGTGCAGGTAGACGTCGACGACCTTCTCGGTCCGGGCCCGGTCGAGTTCCTCGTCGATGGCCCGGATGAGGGGGCTGCCGGGGACGAGCTCGTCGAGGCGGCCGACGGTGGAGACCAGATGGGTGCGCCGCCGGTCGAGGGTGTAGTCGGCGGAGGCGAACGGGCGGCCGAGGACGGCATACTCGCGCAGGTCGTCGAGCTGATATTCGCGATAGTGCCGCCGGATGAGGACCGCGAGCATCGGCTCGTGAGCAGGGATGCCGGTGCTGAGCCGGTCGCCGAGGAAGCTGATGATCCGCTCGGGGATGTCGGCGAGGGCCTCGGCACGGCGGGTGCGCTCCGGGCCGTCGGGCAGGGTGTCGAGGGCGGCGAGTTCGTCGGCGACCCCCGCGAGGACGCTGCGTCGGTCGGCGTCGACGAGGGGCTGGTCGAACCACCGAAACCGGACGCTTCGGGCGAGATCACCGATCAGGGGGAAGCGCAACTGGGTGGCCCGGATGACACGATCGAGGACGTCGCGTGCGGTCGCGTCCAGCGGCGGCTCGGGCGGCGCGGCGGCGAGCCAGCGGCGCAGGATGGCCACCGCGGCCTGGACCTCGGGCGCGGAGCGTTGCCCGGCGAGGAAGACCCGGAACACCGCGCGTTCGAGCTCGGGCGTGCGGTCGAGGGTGCCCACTCCGTAGTGGCGCAGGACGCGGGCGAGCCGGTCGCGGAACTCCTGGGGCAGCCCGCCGCGGTCGGGGTCGAGGGTGCCCATGTAGGTGTGGAAGAACTCCCGGGGGGAGTGGATCCGGGTCTCGGTGCTCACCCGCTCCTCCGCCGGGCGATTGCGGCCCAGCTCGGCGAAGTCGGCGAACAGGTCGAGCAGGGCGAGTTCCCCCGCGACCGGGACGCACCCCTCGGCGCGAAGGTCGTCGCGGGCCGCGAGATAGCGGGCGAGCGTCGCCCCGTCGTCGTCCGGCGCGAGGTCGTAGCCCATGACCATCCCGCTGAGGTCGCGCAGCCCGGCGTCGGCCCGCTCGGCCGCGCTCTGCCCGGCGGTTCCTGAGGGCAGGTCCAGGGGGACCTCGGCCACCGCGGCCTCGTCGGCGGCTTCGCCGTCCCCGATGGGTTCGAGGCGCGCGAGTGGGGCACCGGTCTCGACCTGGCTGCCGGCGGAGACGAGGAGTTCTCGGACGCGGGCGGCGAACGGCGCCGGAACGATCGTCTCCATCTTCATGCTCTCCAACACGAGCACCGGAGCCCCAGCGGCGACCTGCGCGCCCACGGCGACCGGTGTCGCGACGACGAGCGCCGGGGCCTGCGACCGGATGACGCCGCCCTCGTCGCGGGTGACGCGATGGGCGACGTCATCGACCTGGATGAAGTGGACCGGGCCGTGACTGGCGAGGACGAGCCGGTGCGTCGTGCCGCCGGTGGTGAGGCGGGCGGCATACGGACCGAGGCGGGTGAGGGTCGCCTCGACCTCGTGGACGTCGCCTCCGCTGGCGACCGTCGCGCGGAACCGATCCGGCCCGATCCGCAGCACCGTCACCTTGTATGCCGCGCCGCGGAGTTTGAGTTCGACCGGTCGCCCGACGCGGTGCTGCACCTGGGGCCGGCCGCCGCGGGCGGTCTCGAGGAGCCGAGTGCGTTCGAGGGCCTCGGCGTCCTCGTAGGCCTCGATTCCCGCGGCCACGAGGGCGATGCCCGAGCCCGCGTGACTGACCAGCCGGCCCTCGTCGCGCACCCGGTCGATCCACCCGGTGTCGGCGGTGCCGGCGATGACCTCGGGCTGGGCGAGGAGCTCGAGGACGAAGCTCTTGTTGGTCGCGCCCCCCTCGATGACGACGGTCGTCTCGCGCATCGCCCGGCGCAGGCGAGCGAGCGCCTCGTCGCGGTCGCGGCCATGCGCGATGATCTTGGCGATCATCGAGTCGAAGTCGGCCGGGATCGAATCGCCTTCTCCGACACCGGTGTCGACCCGGATGCCGGGGCCGGAGGGGAAGTCGAGGTGGGCGATCCGCCCCGGTGCCGGCGCGAAATCGCGATCGGGGTCCTCGGCGTTGAGCCGGGCCTCGACGGCGTGGCCGCGCTCGGTGGGCTTCGCGCCGTCGAGGCGCCCGCCGCCGGCGACGTGGATCTGGAGCTTGACCAGGTCGGTGTCGGTGGTGACCTCGGTGATCGGGTGCTCGACCTGGAGGCGGGTGTTGACCTCGAGGAAGGCGAAGGTCCCGTCCGTGGGCTGGAAGAGGAACTCGACCGTGCCGGCCCCTTCGTAGCCGACCGCGATGGCGAGGCGTTCGGCGCTCTCCTTGAGCACCTGGGCCTGCTCGGCGGTCATGACCGGGGATGCCGACTCCTCGATGACCTTCTGGTTGCGCCGCTGGACCGAGCAGTCGCGCACGCCGATCGCCCAGGCACTGCCCTGGCCGTCGGCGATGATCTGGACCTCGACGTGTCGCGCGCCGGTGACGAGCTTCTCGAGGAAGACGACGCCGGAGCCGAAGGCCCGCTGGGCCTCGTCGCGGGTGAGTTGGTAGGCCGCGGCGAGTTCCGCGTCGTTGGTGACCCGGCGGATGCCGCGGCCGCCGCCACCGGCGGTGGCCTTGAGCATGAGCGGATAGCCGATCCGGGCGGCGGCCGCGGTCGCCTCGTCGAGGGTGTCGACGCCCCCACGGCTCCACGGGGCGACCGGCACGCCGACCTCCTCGGCGATGAGTTTGCTGCCGATCTTGTCGCCGAGCCGCCGCATCGCCTCCCCGCTGGGGCCGATGAAGGTGACCCCGATCCGGGCGCACAGGTCCGCGAAGTCGGGATGCTCGGCGACGAACCCCCAGCCGACCCAGACGGCATCGGCGTGCGTCGCGCGGAGGGCCTGCTCGAGGACGGCATAGTCGAGATAGGGCCGTGCGGAGGCCGGGCCGAGGTTGTATGCCGTGTCCGCCTCCCGGACGAACATCGCCGCCTTCTCCCCCTCGGTGTGGAGGGCGACGACCTCGATCCGGTGCCCGTCCGGCGCCGCGGCGTTGAGGTCGCGGACGGCGTGGATGAGCCGCATCGCTGCTTCCCCACGGTTGACGACAGCGATGCGGGCGAACACCGTGAGGACCTCCTGCGCTGTTAGGTGCGTCACAGCCTATGTGCAGGAGGCGACCGCTTGTCGGAGGAAGGCGGCGACGTCGGAGTGCTTGGTCACCAGGCCGAGGGAGTGGTCCGTGGTGTCGACCGGGAGTTGGTGGGGGGCGGGCAGCCCGGCGGCGGTGAGGGCGGCCTTGATGGCGTCCACCTCCCGGACGATGCCCGAGGTCCCGGTCTCCCACGCGAGCCAGGTGTTGGCGATCAGGCCCGTGGGGCGGCCGCTGTCGACGGTCCCGTGCGCGTCGGTGGCGGACAGCACCGGCGACACCGAGGCGACCGCGCACGGCGCGGGCGCGATGGCGGGCAGCGCGGCATACAGGACGGAATTGCCCATGGAGGAGCCGACGAGGGCGACCGCCGGGGTGCCGTCGGAGCGCAGGTGGGCGACGGCGGCGGCGGTGTCGGCGGGCTCCTTGGTGATGTCGGCCTCGCCGGGGGACGAGCCGCGGCCCCGGCGGTCGAACAGGAGCACCCGCGCGTGCGTCGCGCTCGAGAGGTCGGCCGCCCAGGGGAGCCAGTCGCAGAGCGTCTGCGAGGCGCCCTGGCGCAGGACGACCCCCGTGGGGGCGCCGGCGGGACCGACATACGCGGCGCCGAGCACCCGTCCGTCGGTGCCGGTGACCGTCGTGCGGCTCGCCCGGGCGAGGATGTCGGCGGCGACATCCGGGCATTGCACGGCCAGGGTGGCGTCGGCCGCGACCGTCCGGTTCGCGGCCATTCGCAGGCGGACGAGGCGCACCCCGAAGACGACGATGGCGAGCGCGAGCACGACGAACACGATCGCCAGCGTCCGGCTCACGAGGAGGCGGCGGCGAGGAACGGGGGCGTCGGACACGCGCTCGACGCTACCTCGGGCCGGTGACAGGCCGGTCGTGGGGTGGCGACGAGCCTGGATCTGCGGGTCTGGCGGTTCTGCCGAGAGGAACGACACAGAGACGGCTGTCGGCGGGACCTGGCATGGTGAGCAGCGAGAGTTCGTTCAGCGTCGAAGGAGCCTGCCATGTCGTCCGTGACCGACCGCTATCGCGAAGCCCGCGATCAGTTGCTCGCCCTGCGCGGGCAGCACGACGAGGCGGTGGCGAGCTTCACCTGGCCCAACCTGGGGGGCCGGTTCAACTGGGCCGTCGACTGGTTCGACGTCATCGCCCGGGGCAACGAGCGGCCCGCGCTGATCATCGTCGAGGAGGACGGGCGGCGGGCCGAGGTCACCTTCGATGCGATGGCGACGGCCTCCGACCAGGTCGCGGCGTGGCTGGCGGCCCGTGGCGTCCGCCGCGGCGACTCGGTCATCGTCATGCTCGGCAACCAGGTCGAGCTGTGGAGCACGATGCTCGGGGTGATGAAGCTCGGGGCGGTCATCATGCCGACGACGACCGCGCTCGGCCCCAACGACCTGCGCGACCGGATCGAGCGCGGTGCGGCGCGGGTCGTCGTCTGCAATCCCGCGGACACCGGCAAGTTCGAGGGCCTGGCCGACGACCTCGTCCGGGTGAGCGTCGGGGAGGTGGCGGGCTGGGAGAACCTCCTCTCGGCATACGACACGCCGGCGGAGCCGGCCCCGCACCCCGAGACGGCGCCGACCGACCGCCTTCTGCTCTATTTCACCAGCGGGACCACGAGCCGGCCCAAGCTGGTCGAGCACACCCAGCAGAGCTACCCGCTCGGGCACCTGTCGACGATGTATTGGCTCGGGCTCCAGCCGGGGGATGTCCACCTCAACATCTCCTCGCCCGGCTGGGCGAAGCACGCCTGGTCGTGCTTCTTCTCCCCGTGGATCGCCGAGGCGACGGTCTTCCTCTACAACTACAGCCGGTTCGACGCGGCGGCGCTCCTCGACCAGCTGCGGACCGAGCACGTGACCTCCTTCTGCGCGCCGCCGACCGTCTGGCGGATGCTCATCAACGCCGACCTGTCCGGGGGGCCGGGCAACCTCCGGGAGATCATCGGCGCCGGCGAGCCCCTCAACCCCGAGGTCATCGCCCAGGTCGGGAAGGCGTGGGGGCTGCAGTTGCGCGACGGCTACGGCCAGACCGAGACGACCGCCCAGGTCGGGAACGCGCCGGGAGACGTGGTCAAGCCGGGCTCGATGGGCAAGCCCCTGCCCGGTATGCCGGTCGTCCTCGTCGATCCGCTGTCCAACGAGATCGTGCAGGACGAGGGCGAGATCTGCCTCGACCTCGAGTCCCGGCCGCTCGGGCTGATGACCGGCTACCAGGGCGACGACGTTCGCAACTCCGCGGCGATGGCCGGTGGCTTCTATCACACGGGCGACATCGCCTCCCGGGACGCCGACGGCTACATCACCTATGTCGGGCGAACCGACGATGTGTTCAAGGCGAGCGACTACAAGATCAGCCCGTTCGAGCTGGAGTCGGTGCTCATCGAGCACCCCGCGGTGGCCGAGGCCGCGGTCGTCCCAGCCCCGGATCCGGTCCGGCTCGCGGTCCCGAAGGCGTTCGTCGTGCTCGTCCCCGGCCACGAACCGACGCGGGAGACGGCGCTGTCGATCCTCGCCTACTGCCGCGAACACCTGGCGCCCTTCCAACGGGTCCGTCGACTGGAGTTCTCCGAGCTGCCCAAGACGATCTCGGGCAAGATCCGGCGCGTCGAGCTGCGCCAGCGGGAGGAGGAGGGGGCCGTCAACCCGGCCGAATGGCGCGACGACATGTTCCCCGAGCTTCGCGCCTGAGCCCGGGCCGGTCGTCGGCCGACGGCGGCGGGCGCCGCCCGCAGATGATCGCTCGCCGAATCGGCCGAACCGCCCGACACCTGGCAGACTCGTCCGTTCGCGAGGGCGTGCACAGGCGCGCTCCCGGGCGCGGGTGACCGCGCGGCATACGACATCGGAGGGGACGTGCTGGGCATGTCGAAAGTGACGACGGCGGCGACCGGGGGCACCGGACGGGGGTTCGGCCGCCTCGGCGGGATGGCCAAGGTGGTCCTGGTGATCGGGGTGATCGGCGCGGTCATCCTCGGCCTGCTGTCGCTGGTGCGCACCGTGGCGTCGCCGGCGGACGAGGTGGCCGTCCACAAGGGCGGCGGCATCATCGAGGCGCCGAACTCCAAGGGGTGCGTCGCGGCCAACACGCGGGAACTGCGCCGGCCCGGCGACAAGTACTACTGGTACCCCGCGTCGCAGCGGACCTACAACTTCACCGGCGGAGAGGGATCCGACCACGCGACCTTCTCGGTGGTCAGCAAGGACTTCCAGCAGTTGGAGGTGCCGGGCTCCGTCGAGTTCCGGCTCAATGTCGACTGTGAGGTCCTGACCCGCTTCCACGACTCGATCGGCAACCGCTATCACGCGTTCTACACGAGCTCGGACGAGTGGTCTCAGACCAATCCGGGGTGGCAGCGGATGCTCGACCTCTATTTCGCGCCGGCCCTTGACGCGACGCTCGACCGGGTCGCGAAGAAGTACACCTGGAAGGAGCTGTACGCCGATCCGACGATCAAGGACGAGATGAACCGGACGGTCAACGAGCAGCTCGCGACCCTGATCCAGCAGAAGATGCCGGGCGAGGACGAGTTCTTCCAGGGGTTCTCCGCGCTCATCCAGCAGCCGCAGCCGAGCGAGGCCCTGGTGCAGGCGCTCTCCGATGAGGAGGCCGGGCGGGCACAGGCGGCGGCCGCCAAGGCGAAGGCCGTCGCCGACGCGGAGACCGAGCGGGCCAAGGCGGTCGCGCAGGCCGAGGCCGCCAAGGCGGCGGCGACCGCCCAGGTCGCCCAGAAGGAGGCCGAGGCCCGGATCGCCCGGCTGGAGGCCGAGATCAAGGCCGCCGAGATGAAGCCGTTCGGGGGCGCGAAGGAATACAACAACTGGCTGGCGATCCAGAACGGGCTCAACCCCTACCAGCCGACCTACGGCGGCAGTGTCGTCGCGCCGTCGCCCACTCCCTGACCTCATCGGCACCCTGACGACATCGAGGCCCTGACCGCATCGGCGCCCTGACCTCAGCGGCGCCCAGACGACATCGGCTACCGCCTGGTAAGTGGGGTGATCACCCGACTTACCAGGCGGTAGGGCGTGCGTTGACGGGCCGTATGCCGCGGCGCCGGGTCCAGCCGCGGGTCAGCGCTGCGGGTCGACCGCCGCTTTGACCGCACCGGGGAGCGCCGTCGCGCCGAGGGCGTCGGCGAACCCGTCGAGCCCGAAGGTGTGGGTGACGATCCCCTCCGTGCGCACCCGGCCGGTCCGCAGGGCGAGCAGGGCCCGGTCGAAGCAGTCGATCTGGGCGAACGAGCCCTTGATCGTCAGCTCGCGGGCGAAGATGTCATAGGGCGAGAACGGCACCATGACATCCGCGTCGGCCATGCCATAGACGAGCACCGTGCCACCCATGCGCGTCAGTCCGGTGCAGCGGGCGAGCACCCCGGGCGCCCCGGTCGCCTCGACGACCACGTCGAAGCCGCTCGGCGCCAGTGCCGCCAACTCCGCGTATGCCGATTCCGCCCCTCCCCGGGGCAGGGTCACCGTCTCGTCGGCGCCGAAGGCGGCGGCGAGAGCGAGCTTGTGCGCGCTCGGTGCGGCGACGGTGATCCGGGCGGCCCCGCCGTGGAGGAGCAGCTGGGTCAGCAGGAGCCCGGTCGGGCCGGCACCGAAGACGAGGACGTCGGAACCGGGGGTGAGGGCGAGCATGTCGGCGCCGTGCATGGCGCAGGCGAGCGGCTCGGTGAGGACGGCCACCGCGGGGTCGATGCCATCCAGGGGGAAGCACTTGCGGGCCGGAGCCACCATGAGTTGGGCGAAGCCGCCGGGGGCATTGCACCCGAGTGACCGGAAGCGGCGGCAGTAGAGGGTCTGGCCGCGACGGCAGTACTCGCAGGAGCGGCATACGTCCGCGTTGTCGACGGCGACGAGGCTGCCCGCGCTCAGGCCGTCCGGGCCATCCCCGAGGACCTCGGCGACGATCTCGTGACCGGGGATGAGCGGGTAGGTCGCCATGAACCCGCCCGCGAGCAGGTGGTGGTCGGTCCCGCAGACGCCGGTGAGGATCGGTCGCAGGAGGACCTCTCCCTCCCCCGGCTGCGGATCCGGCCAATCTCGGACCGTGAGGTGGTCGGCGGATTCGTAGACGACGGCGCGCACGCGCCCAGCCTGGCGCGCGAGCGGCGCCCAGGCAACACCGGCCCCGGTGTGTCGGGCAGACGACGACGAGATGTCGAGACGGCGTGCCGGTCGAGACCGGCGCGCGGCATACCGTTGACCCATGTTGATCGCGGAGGAATACGCACTGCTGGCGCGGGCCGAGGACACCGGCAAGCTCAAGATCTCCGCCCCGCACATGCGCATGGCCGTGTGCGGCGCCCTCCTCATCGAGCTCGTTCTGCGCGAGCGGGTCAGCGTGACGCCGCACGACCTGCCGTGGCGGGAGCGTGATCGGATCGAGATGCTGCTGGAGAACTCGACCGAGGATCGCATCCTCGACCTCGCGCTCGTCGAGGCGGCCAAGCAAGTCGGCCACAAGCCCAAGGACGTCATTCTCAAGTGGAACAACGGGCGGGTCGGCAAGATGCTCGTCGAAGAGGTGATGAGCCGGCTGGTTGCGTCGGGCGTGGTGGGGCGCGAGCGGCATACGGTCATGGGCGTCATCAACGTCGAGCACTTCCCCGAGATCGACCCGGCGCCCGAACGCGAGATCCGGCGGCGTGTCGACGCCGCCCTGGTCGGCGGTGCGCCGGCGACCCGGACGGCGATCCTCATCTCGCTGCTCAGCGCGACGGACCTGCTGACCAAGATTCTCTCCGACGAGACCGACAAGCGGGCGGCCCGGCGGCGCGCCAAGGAGATCGCCGCGCAGGAGTGGGCGGGGAAGGCGGTCAAGGACGCGATCGCCCAGATCTCTGCCTCCGTCGGCGCGGCCGCGGTCATCGCGGCGAACGCCTGACGGGCGCCGCCATCGAGCGACGGGATGAGCCCCCGACCGGATGCCGGTCGGGGGCTCACTCGCACGGGTGGCAGGTCAAGGATTCGAACCTTGGAAGCTTTCGCGACGGATTTACAGTCCGCTCCCATTGGCCGCTCGGGCAACCTGCCTGGTGCGCATGGAAGGATAGCAAGCCGATCCCCCCATCGCGAAACGGAGTTCCCACCATGGCCGATGCCAGCTTCGACATCGTCAGCAAGGTCGACAAGCAGGAGGTCGACAATGCGCTCAACCAGGCGGCCAAGGAAGTCGCCCAGCGCTACGACTTCAAGGGGGTGGGTGCCTCGATCGAGTGGAGCGGCGAGAAGATCCTCGTCAAGGCCAACACCCCGGAGCGGGTCCGGGCGGTGCTCGATGTGTTCGAGAGCAAGCTCGTGCGCCGTGGGGTGAGCCTGAAGTCGATCGACTTCGGCGACAAGGAGGCCACGCCGAGCGGCAAGGAATATCGCCTGGAGGGGCCGCTGAAGAACGGCATCGACCAGGAGAACGCCAAGAAGATCGCCAAGATCATCCGGGACGAGGGGCCGAAGGGGATCAAGGCCCTGATCCAGGGTGAGGAGTTGCGGGTGACGAGCAAGTCCCGCGACGATCTGCAGTCGGTCATCGCCCTGTTGAAGGGCCGGGACCTGGACGTGGCCCTGCAGTTCACGAACTACCGCTGATGCGCGCCGTCGTCACGGGGGCGGGGCGGGGCATCGGTGCGGCGATCGCGACGAAGCTCGCCGCCGAAGGCTGGCGGGTCGTGGTCAGTGACATCGATCCCGAGTCGGCGGTCGAGATCGCCGAGCGCATCGGGGCGTATGCCGTTCCGGCCGACTCCGCGACCGCCGCCGGTGTCGCGGGGCTGGTGGAGGCGGCCACGGACCACCTCGACGAGATCGACGTCTGGTTCGCCAACGCCGGCATCATCGGCGGAGCCGGGTTGGAGTCGACGGACGCGGAGTGGGCGCGGACGATGGAGCTCAACGTCATGGCGCACGTCCGGGCGGCGCGGCTGCTGGTGCCCGGATGGGTGAAGCGGGGGCAGGGGCGGTTCGTCGTGACGGCGAGCGCGGCCGGGCTCTTGTCGATGATCGGGGCGGCCCCCTATTCGGTGAGCAAGCACGCGGCCGTCGCGTTCGCGGAATGGTTGTCGCTCACCTACGGCGACAAGGGAATCGTCGTCCAGGCGTTGTGCCCGCAGGGGGTGCGGACCCCGATGCTGGACGCGGCCGGCGATCTGCGCGACCTGCTGTCGGCGCAGGGGGCGTTGACGCCCGCGGCCGTCGCCGACGTGGTGTGGGCGGCGCTGCAGGACGATCGGTTCCTGATCCTGCCGCACCCCGAGGTGGCGGACTTCTATCGCTATCGCGCGAGCGACACCGACGGCTGGTTGCGCGGGATGCGGCGCCTCCAGCTGAGCTGGGAGCGGATGCGCGCCCCCCACCGCTGACTCGAGCCCGAGCTTCCCCGTCGAGCGCGTGACTCAGACGCGGCGCCACGTCCACTCGACGACCTCGAACCGGCCACTCGACGACCTTGAACCGGCCACTCGACGACCTTGAACCGGCCCCTCGACGACCTCGAACCGGCCACTCGACGACCTTGAACCGGCCACTCGACGACCTTGAACCGGCCCCTCACCTGGGGGCCGGTCAGGGGCAGGGGAATGTGGCGCGGGAGATGAGGGCCTCGGCGAGCTTCGACTGAGCGTCGACGATCGAGCGGGCGACGGCAGGAGTGAGCCGGTTCTGCGCCAACGCCGCCTCACTCAACTCCAGGGTCGCCGGCTCGACCACACGCAGGGGGTAGGCCAACGTCGCGACCGTCCCCAGCGCGTCCTCCCCGATCCGTGCCGCGAGGGCGGGGATGTCGGTGAAGTAGCGCTCGACATACGGCCGGACCAGGGCGGGATCGGGGGCGATCCAGAACGCGCTGGCGAGGGCGTTCAGGTCGTAGTTGGACCGCTCGGGGTTGGTCGTCAGCTCGCGCCAGGCCCAGGCCTTGGCCTCCTCGGTGGGTCGGCTCGCGAGCGCGGACAGCGCCGCCTGCTGGCCGGCGAGGCTGTCGTCGATCAGCCGGAACCGCTCGATCTCGGCCGCCTCCAGGTCGCCGAGCCGGGCCAGCGCCCGGACGACGAGCCAACGGAAGTCCGAATCCTCGGCGAGGCCGTCGGGCAGATCGACACCGGCGATCCAGCGCCGCAGCAGATCGGTGTCGTGGGTCGCCTGCGCGAGCACCCGGCCGGCGATGAGCCGGCCGCTGGGGCTTGGTGGGTCGGCGAGCGCGACCTGGGCCGCGGCGGCGACGGTCGCCTCGGCGCCGGCCCATTCCCCCGGGGTGAGGAACACGGGGATGACCCGCCCGACCATCTGTGCGCCGACCCGGTTGAGGATCGAGTCGTCGCGCTCACGGGGCCAGGCGTCGTCGAACGTGGCCAGCAGGAAGCGCGGGTCGACGCGCACGGTATACAGGCCGTCGAGGAGCGCCAGCCAGGCGACGGCGCGGGCTTGCGGGTCGGGGATCAGGGCGAGTTCCGCCGGGAGGTTGGCGAGGCTCTCGGGGTCGAACGCAGTGACGGCCCAGGTGAGGTCGGCGGCGTTGGGGACGACGACGGCTGCTCGCGGTGCCTCGGTGAGCGCCGGCCACCGCTCGGTCGACTTCCGCAGGGTGCCGGCAACCCGGAAGACCTCGGTGCCGCCGGTGAATCCGGCGATGTCGAAGGCGTGCGGCCGCCGGACCCGGGGGGCGTCCGCGGGTGTGGTCCGGACGACGCGACCGTTGTCCTGGAAGGCGCTGAGGCTGTCGAGTCCCTCCGTCTCGAGCCAGACGCGGCTCCACTCGCGCAGGTCGCGGCCCGCCGCGCGCTCCATCGCCCGGAGGAAGTCGGCGAGTTCGCCGTTGCCGAAGGCGAGCCGCCCGAGATAGTCCCGGACCCCGGCGACGAAGGCGTCGTCGCCGATGTAGGCGATCAGTTGCCGCAGCACGGCGCTGCCCTTGGCATAGGCGATGCCGTCGAAGTTGTTGAGCGCCGCCTGAGCCGTCTCGGCGGGCGAGCCGGCGACCGGGTGCCGCGACGGGGCGCGCTCGGCCGAGTGTCCCCACAGCTTCCGCGCCATGGTCGAGTCGACCCAGGCCTGCGTGAACTCGGTGGCGGCGACGCAGGTGCGGTGGGCCATGTATTCGGCGAACGACTCGTTGAGCCACAGGTCGTCCCACCAGCGCATGGTGACGAGATCGCCGAACCACATGTGCGCCATCTCGTGGGCGATCGTGTTGGTGCGGGTGAGGATCTCGTCGCCGCTCGCGGCCCCGCGGAAGAGGTAGGCGTCGCGGATCGTGACGCACCCCGGGTTCTCCATGGCCCCGGCGTTGAACTCCGGCGCGAAGACCTGGTGGTAATCCCCGAACGGATACCGGATGCCGAACAGCTCGTGGTAGTAGTCGAGACACTGTCGGGTGACGCTGAGGATCTGAGCGGACTGGGCCGTGAGCGCGCCCGCCAGGGAGGCACGGGCGTGGATCCCCAGGCGGATGCCGTGGTGGTCGGCGACGACGCTGGCCCATGGACCCGCACAGATGGTGACGAAATACGTCGCGAGCGGAGGCGTGGTGGCGAGCGTCCACCGCCCGTCTCCCGTATGCCGAGCGGCCCCGTTCCCGAGCACCGTCCAGTTCGCTGGGGCGGTGACCGAGACGGCATACGGCGCCTTGAGATCGGGCTGGTCGAAGCAGGCGAAGACCGTCGGCGCGGCATCGAGGAACAGGTGGCCGTAGACATAATGCGCGCCGTCGGCCGGGTCGACGCTGCGGTGCAGGCCCTGACCGTCCTGGCTGTAGGCCATCGTGGCGACGACGTCGAGAACGTGCGGGCCGGGCGCGAGGTGGGTGAGGGGGAAGCGGCCGTCGACCAGGCTCGCCGGGTCGAGCGGGGCGCCGTCGAGGGTGATGCGCTCGAGCGAGACCGGGCGGAGGTCGACGAAGGTCACCGGTTCGTGCGCGTGGAAGTGGAGTCGAGTGCGGGAGCCGAAGTGCTGGTCGCCACGGTCGAGGTCGAGGTCGAGCTCGACGCGGTCGACGGTGACGGCGCGGGCCCGGGCCTGCGCCTCGGTGCGGGTCAGGCTCACGGGCACGCCCGCCATCCTGCCCCAGATGGGACCGCGGATACGGCTCTGGCGTGGTGCAGTTGAGGACCGGTAGAACTGTAGGCAGCTTGGAAGGTAGATTTCCACCGTGAGTCTCAACATCAAGAACGAGCGCGTGCACGATCTGGCCCGGCAAGCAGCCAGGGTGACCGGGAAGTCGCTGACCGGCGCCATCGAGGAAGGCCTGACGCTGCTGCTTCAGCGGCACGGTCAGGATCCGGCCGAGGCTCTGGCCGAAGCGAAGATGGACGCGGTTCGGGCGATCGCCGCCGAGTACCGCGCCGACGCCGGCCGCCCACGAACGGTGAACCACATCGAGGACCTCTACGACGAGCAGAGCGGCCTGCCCCGGTGATCCTCGACTCCTCCGCCCTCATCGCGATCCTCGAGGGGGAACCCGGGTCCGATGGTCTGCTGGCCGCGGCGGCGACGGCCACCTGCCGGATGTCTGCCGCCAACGCGCTGGAGGCGGGCATCGTGGCCGACGCCCGGTCCGCCGCCCACGGAGAACGCCTCGACCGCGTCATGAGCACACTTCAGATCGAGATCGTCCCGGTCTCCCTCCGGCAAGCGCAGATCGCCCGGATCGCCTACCGCCGATTCGGCCGAGGCAGCGGATCGCCGGCACGCCTGAACTTCGGCGACTGCTTCGCCTATGCATTGTCCGTCGAGGCCGGCGAGCCCCTCCTCTACGTCGGTGCGGATTTTCGGCATACGGACGTTGCTTCGGTGGCCACCGATTTCGGGAATCCCGGTGAGGTCCCCGGCTGAGACGGCCGCCGTCCGTGGGTGGCGCTCAGCGACGAGGGGACGTGCCCGAGGCCATGTCCTCCAGGCGGGCGATCCGGTCGGCCATCGGGGGGTGGGTGGAGAAGAAGCGGGAGACGTCCTGGGCGCGGAACGGGTTGGCGATCATCATGTGCGAGTTGTTGACCAGCGCCGGGGTGGGGGCGAGGGGGGCGCGCCGGGTGCCGAGCTCGAGCTTGCGCAGGGCCGAGGCGAGGGCGAGCGGGTCGCCGGTGAGCCGGGAGCCGTCCTCGTCCGCGTCATACTCCCGGGTCCGGCTGATCGCCATCTGGATGACCATCGCCGCGAACGGCGCGAGCAGCGCCATCCCGAGCAGCGCGAGCGGGTTGGGCCGGTCCTCGTCATTGCCACCGCCGAAGAACATCGCCATCTGGGCGACGGAGGTGATGACACCCGCGAGCGCGCCGGCGATCGAGCCGGTGAGGATGTCGCGGTTGTAGACGTGCATGAGCTCGTGTCCGAGAACCCCGCGCAGCTCCCGCTCGTCGAGGAGCCGCAGGATGCCCTCGGTGCAACACACCGCCGCATGGCTCGGGTTGCGCCCGGTGGCGAAGGCGTTGGGCGCCTCGGTCGGCGAGATGTAGAGCGCGGGCATCGGCTTGCCCGCCTTCGTCGACAGTTCACGGACGATCCGGTACAACTCCGGCGCCTGCGCCTCGCTGACCGGATAGGCGTGCATGGCCCGGATCGCGAGCTTGTCGGAGTTCCAGTAGGAGTAGAACGTCATCGCCAGGCCGATCAGCGCGAAGACGTAGATGAACTTCCCGCCGCCGATGACCGACCCCAGCCCGAGGAGCAGGAGCCAGATGAGGCCGAAGAGCCCGGCGGTCTTCAGCCCGTTGAAGTGGTTGTGCATGCTCGGTGCAACGCTTTCGTGAGTTCGACGGGTTCCCGCCGCGCGATCAGGAGAACCCGAGGATCAGTCCCGGGACGGCGCTGGTGACGACGAGGACCGCCAGCGCGAACACCAGGGCGACGAGCAGCCCCGGGTCGAGCCGGATGTGCGCCGGCTCCTCCCCCGCCTCGCGCGCCGGGCCCGGGTCCCGGACGAGGACGAGGAGCCACCGCAGATAGACCGCGACACCGAGGACGACGTTGACGACGGCGACCGCGACGACGACCCACTGGCCCGCATCGACGACCGGCCGGAGGGCGACGACCTTGGCGAGCAGCCCGATGAAACCCGGGGGCAGGCCGGCGAGGGTGAGCAGGCCGAGTCCCAGCGCACCGCCGAGCAGCGGCTGTCGCCGCGCCAGACCCGCGTATGCCGCAAGCGAGCGTTCCCCGGCCCCCTCCTGTCCCGTGTGGACCGCCGCCGTGACGGCGAAGACGGCGAGCGAGCCCGCGGCATACACCAGGACGTAGGTGACCGCGGCGGACGTGCCACGGGCGCTGAACATCGCCAGCGGCATGACGAGCCAGCCGCCCTGGGCGACCGTCGAGAACGCGAGGAGGCGCAGCGGGTCGTCCGCGCGGAGGGCGAGGAGGTTGCCGACGGTCATCGACGTCAGGGCGAGGACGGCGAGGACGGCGAGCAGCGACGCCCCTCCGCCGACGCGTGCGGTGACGGTCGCCAGGGGTGCGGCGACGACGGCCAACGCACCCAGTGCGGCGACCTTCGATGTGGTCGCGAGGAAGGCGGCGACCGGCTCGTCGGCGTGGACGAAGGCCTGCGGCGTCCACAGATGGAACGGGACGGCGGACAGCTTGAACCCGAGCCCGGCGACGAGCAGCAGCACGGCGAGCAGCAGCGCGCGGTGCCGCGCGGGATCGGCCCAGGCGGCGGCGACGCTGTCGGCGGCGAACAACGCGTCCCGCGTGGCGGTCACCCAGAGCGCGGCGCCGACCGCGAGCAGGGCGAACGACGTCAGGGACGTCATCAGCAGGGACAGGGCGCCACCCTCCGCGCCGCGCGTCCGCGAGAGGGCGACGAGCGCCACCGCGGGAACGGTCGCGAGCTCGATCGCGACCAGCCACGTGGGCAGGTCCCGGACCGCGGGCAGCAGCGCCGCCCCGGCGGTCGCGGTGAGCAGCAGCGCGACGGTGACCGCCGGGCCGCCGATCTGGTTGCGGCGCAGATGGGTCGTGCCGGGCCCGAGCATGAGGAGGACGAGCAGCGTCGAGCCGAGGGCGGCGAGTTGCAGCCCGAGCCCCCAGGATGTCGCGTGATAGAGGCAGGCACCGTCGGAGCCACCGGGCAGGCACAGGGAGTAGGCGTTCCCGCCGCTTCGCAGGCCGAACGGGAGCGCCCCGAGTCCGACGCCGAGGGCGACCAGGCCGACCGGCAGGTGGATCCCGCTCGCGCGGGGCAGGAGCGCGTCGAGCAGGAGGACGAGCACCGCCCCGAGCGCCGGCGCCAGCACCGGCGCCAACAGGACCCAGTCGATGGTGACGACGCTCATGACCCGCTCCCGACGAGGGCGGCGGAGGGCGCGGCATACAGGACGAGCCACGGCAGGACGCCGAGGACGACCGTCGCGGCGACGAGCACGCCGCAGACGACCTGCTCGACCCGGGTCAGATCCTCCCCGGCCGAGGCCTGCCCGTCGGGGACCGCGTCGCCGACCCAGACCAGGCGGGCGACGCGCAGGCTGTATGCCGCGGCGAGCGCCGCCCCGAACGCCGCCGCGACGACGCATCCCCGCAGGAGCGGCGTGGTGTCCGGCGGGAGGAAGGTCGTCGCCCCGTCGACATAGCGGCCCGGACCGGGACTGGTCCACGCGGCATACAGGCTGTAGAACTCGCCCGGGAAGTTCGCCAGACCGGGCAGGCCGAGGCTCGCCGCGAGTCCGACCATGAGCGCCAGCCCGAACCGCGGCCAGGTCTCCCGCAGGGCCGGTCGCAGCACGGCGAGATCGGTGCTGCCCCACCGCTCCTTGAGCCCGCCGACGACGAAGAACAACAGGGCGGCGACGACGCCGTGGGCGATATTCGTCAGGACGGCGGCGCGCACAGCCACCGGCCCGCCGGCGCCCAGGGCGAGCCCGACGAAGCCCATGTGCGCGACCGAGGAGAAGGCGATGAGCCGTTTGAGGTCGCGTTCGACGAGGCAGGCGAGCCCACCCCAGAGGATGCCGACGACGCCGAGGACGGCGAGGATCGGCCCGAGTTGGGCGAACCCGCGCGGGGTCATCTCGCCCGGGAGCCGGATCAGCCCGTAGGTCCCCATCTTGAGCAGGATCGCCGCGAGGAGCACCGAGCCGCCGGTGGGGGCGATCGTGTGCGCGGGCGGGAGCCACGTGTGCAGCGGGAACAGCGGCACCTTGACCGCGAGCCCGACGCTGAGCAGCAGCGCGACGAGGAGCTGCTGGCGGTCGGTGAGCCCCGAGGCCGGGATGAGCCGCATGTCGGTCGTGTGCGCGAACTTCGCCAGCGCGAGGATGCCGGCGAGCATCGTGCTCGACCCGAGAACGGTGTAGAGCACGAACCGGCCGGCCGCGTCGGCGCGGGCACGGGGGTCGTGGGGATCGCCATACCGGCTGATCAGGACCCACATCGGGACCAGGACGATCTCGAAGGAGACGAAGAACAGGAGGATGTCGCGGGCGAGGAAGGTCGCCAGGGCACCGACCTCGACGAGGAGGACGCAGCCGAAATACAGACCCGGGGGCCCGTATGGGGCGTGCCTCCCCCCGTGCACCACCACCAGGAGCGCGATCGTCGCCGTGAGGAGGACCAGCGGCGTCGTGATCCAGTCGGTCGCGAACGCCCAGTCGACTCCAAAGGAGGTGATCCACGGGCGCCGCCAGTGGGCGTCGGTCGCGACGACGGCGATGGTCGCGGCGAGCGCGACCACGCTCGCCACGAGCGCCAGTCCGTATGCGGCGCGCCGCCCCAGCCCGCGGCCGGCGAGGACGAGCCACATGCCGATCGCGCCGGGGGCGAGCAGGGCGGCGAGGATCAGGCCCACAACGCCACCCCCGCGAGGGCGAGGAGCCCGACGAACACCCAGACGAGATTGGTCCCGACCCGCTCTCGGGCATGCGCGCGGGTCCCGGCGGCGCCGAAGCCGCGGGCGGTGCCGGCCGCCGCGCGGACGTAGAGGTCGACGATCTCGCGGTCGAGGTAGGCGACGCCGTGGGCGAGGGCGAGGACGGGGGTGGCGACGAGGGCGATGTAGGCCCGGTCGGCGCCGAAGCCGGTGCTCGCGCGGCGCATCCACGCCGACGGTTCGAGGGCGTCGTCGGGGCGGAGGAACCAGCCGACGATCCCGCCGACGAGGAGGAGGCCGACGGTGAGGCCGAGGACCAGCAGCGAGAACTCGCCGCCGCGCAGCGGGCCGGTCACGAACACGAGCGACCCGGCCAGGCAGGCGAGGGCGAGCAGGGCGATGACCGCTCGGGTGGGCCCGGACGCGGGGGTGGCGTCGTGCGCGGGCACCGCGTCGGACGCGGGCGTGGCGTCGTGCGCGGCGTCCGCGGCCTCGCCTTCCTGCGGCGCGGAGACGACGGCGAAGGCGCGCGCGGCATACGCGGCGGTGAAGACGACCGTGAGCAGCAGAGCGCCGGTGACGATCCACTGCCGCAGCCCGGGGCTCGCGCCCTCGATGCCGGCGTTCGTGGCGGCGTGGATGACCTGCTCCTTGGAGAACCCGCCGACGGTCAGCGGGACGCCGGCCAAGGAGAGGAGCCCGAGGGCCCAGGCCACGTGGGCGAGCCGGGCGCGGCGCCCGGCTCCGGTGAGGGCGCGGGCGGAGGTGCCGCCCGCGAGGACCGACAGCCAGCCGACGGTGAGGAAGAGCAGGGCCTTGAAGATCGCGTGCGCGTACAGGTGAGCGATCGAGGCGTCCGCGGCGGCCTGGCTCGGGTTCGCCACCGCCGCGGCAGCCGGAGCGGCGGCGATCGGCGCGAGCATGACGGCGATCTGGCTGATCGTCGACCAGGCGAGCAGCCGTTTGAGGTCGGTCTGGAGAAAGGCGGTGAAACCGGCGAAGACCATCGTCGCGGAGACGCTGACGGCGAGGACCCAGTGGGCGAGCGCGGCATACGTCAGGAGGGGGGCGAACTGCGCGAGGACCCACGTCCCGGCCGCGACCATCGTCGCGGCGTGGATCAGGGCGGACGCGGGCGTGGGACCCTCCATCGCGTCGACGAGCCAGTCCTGGAACGGGATCTGGGCGGACTTCCCGAGCACGCCGATGACGAGGGCGGACAGCCCGAAGGCCACCGCCGGGGTGGGCCCGAGGTCCTGGCAGTAGGCCGTGACACCTTCGCAGTTCGTGCCGAGTCGGATCATCCGGCCGATGTCGGTGGTGCCGAAGGTCGCGATCAGGGCGACGACACCGACGACGAAGCCGATATCGGCGAGCCGGGTGACGAGGAACGCCTTGAGCGCCGCGCGCCGGGCCGACTCCCGGCGGCTCCAATGGCCGATCAGGAGATAGGAGCACCAGCCCATGACCTCCCAGCCGACCAGCGTGAGCAGGAGGTCCCGCGAGACGACGAGCAGGAGCATCGCCCCCGCGAACAGGCTGACCGTCGCGGCGAACCGGGGATACCGATCGTCGTCGGCGAGATACCACGCGGCGAACACCTGGACGGCGAGGGTGACCCCGATGACCGTGAGCGCGACGGCGCCGACGACGCCGCCGCCGACGAGGCGGTTGCCGATGGCCAGACCGGGGACGTCGGTGACGAGGACGCGGGCCCGCCACGAGCCCGGCGCCGCGACCTGCGCGGCGATCCCCGCGGCGAGGGCGAGCACCGTGACCATGGAGGCGAATCCGGCGGCGGCCCGGCGCCCCACCCGGCCCGCGAGCAGTGTGAGCGGCGCGCCGGCGAGGAGGAGACCCAGGGCGATGGCGCTGACCTGGCCCGCGTTCACCGGCGCACCTGCGGGGCGTCCGCGGGCTCGGCCGGCACCGGGACACCGGACGGATCGGTGACGTCGATCCGGCCACGCGCCCGGAAGACCGCGACGATCACGGCGAGGGCGAGCACGACCTCGGCCGCCGCGATGGTGATGACGAACAGGGTCAGGACGTTGCCGACCGCCCACCGGTCCCGCTGGACCGCACCGGCGGTGACGAGGAGCAGCCCGGCACCGGCGAGGATCAACTCGATCCCGACGAGGACGAGAACGGCGTTGCGGCGGGCGAGGACGCCATACGTGCCGATGCCGGCGAGGAGGGCGGCCACGGCATACGGGAGAAAGAGGTGGATCATCGTCCACCCCCGGCCGTATGCCGCGTGGCCCGCGCCACCGCGAACGCGGCGACGAGCGCGGCCAGCAGGAGGAGGGAGAGGAGTTCGAACGGCCACACCCAGGTGCCGAACAGTTGGGCCGCGATGTCACCCGAGGCGACCGGGGTGCGCCGAACCGCGTCGTGTCCGGCGAGCGGGATGAGGACGGCGAGGAGGAGGGCGGTCGTGCCGGCCGCGAGCAGACCGGCCAGCGCGCGGTGCAGGGGCGAGGTCGCGTGGTCGGGGCTCGGGCCGATCGGGGCGCGGGTGAGCATGAGCGCGAAGATGACGAGGACGACGACCGCGCCGACATAGACGAGGACGTGGACCAGCGCGACGAGCTCGGCACCGAGGACGAGGTAACAGCCGGCGAGGCCGCCGAGGGCGAGGACGAGCCAGAGGGCGGAGTGCACGAGATGTCGGGTCGTGACGGCGAGCAGGGCGGCGGCGATCGTGACGACGCCGGTGGCGGCGAAGGCGAGGTCGAGGGTGGTCACTCGCCGTCCTTCGGAGTCACGACCCGCGCGGGCCGCACCACCCGGACCGGGCGGGCCGGCGCGCGCTGGCCGGCGACCTCCGCGGGGTCGGCCGCTGCGGCGTCGAGGGCGGGCGGTGGTGGGACGGTGGCCATCCAGTCGCCGAGCCGGTCCTTCTCGTGGAGGAGGTCGCGGATGTCGAACTCGGCATACTCGAACTGGGGACTCCAGAACAGCGCGTCGAACGGGCAGACCTCGACGCAGATCCCGCAGTACATGCACAGCGAGAAGTCGATGGCGAACCGGTCGAGGACGTTGCGCTGGCGGTCCCGGCCGCCGGGGGTCGCCGCCGGGATGGTCTCCTTGTGGGCGTCGATGTAGATGCACCAGTCGGGGCACTCCCGGGCGCAGAGCATGCACGACGTGCAGTTCTCGGCCAGGAGGGCGATGACGCCGCGGGTGCGCGGTGGCAGTTCCGGGCGGACGTCGGGATATTCGGCCGTGTGCGTATGCCGCGTCAGCGTGCGCGCGGTCGTCGCCATGCCCTTCAGCAGGCCGGGCACCAGCCCCTTCCGTCCGCTCACGGGCTCCAACCTAGCCGGGGCCGGGGACCGGGGCGAGGCTTGCCGCGCCGGTGGTGGCGCGGGTGTTCAGGCCAGGACGACGACGAGGGCGGTGAGGACCAACTGGGCGAGGGCGAGCGGGATCAGGGTGAGCCACGCGAAGCGCTGGAGCTGGTCCTCGCGCAACCGCGGCCAGGAGACCCGGATCCAGATCATCAGCACGGCGATGGCGAAGCCTTTGAGCAGGGTCCAGGCCCAGCCGGCGACGTGGTCGAACGGCCCGCGCCAGCCTCCGAGGAAGAGTGTCGAGAACAGCAGTGACATCACGACGATCCCGCCATACTCGGACAACAGGAAGAGCGCGAACCGCAGCCCGGTGTATTCGGTGTAGGGGCCGAAGACGATCTCGCTGTCGGCGATCGGCATGTCGAAGGGGGTCCGGTTCAGTTCCGCCACCGCCGCGGCGAGGAAGACGATCGCTCCGGGCAGCTGCCACAGCAGCCACCAGGGGCGCCACGCCGCGACGATCCCGCCGAGGCTGAGCGTCCCCGCGGCCAGGGTCACCGACGCCACCGCGAGGGCCATCGGCAGCTCGTAGGCGAGCAACTGCGCCGCCGCCCGCATCGCGCCGATCAGGGCGTACTTGTTGGCGCTCGCCCAGCCCGCCACGAGCGTCCCGAGGATCCCGACGCTCGTGGCCGCGAGGACGAACAGCGCCCCGCCCGGCAGGTCCGCGACGGCGAAGCCCGGGTGAATCGGAATCGCGGCGAGCGCGACGAGATAGGGGATGAGGGCGAGCGCCGGCGCGAGTTTGAACAACGGCTTGTCCGCGGCGGCGGGGACGATGTCCTCCTTCTGGACGAACTTCGCCCCGTCGGCGACCAGTTGCGCCCACCCGTGGTAGCCCCCGGCATACATCGGCCCGAGCCGGCCCTGCATGTGCGCCATGACCTTGTGCTCGGTCTGCCCGACCAGGAGCGGCAGGACGAGAAACGCCGCCAACACCCCCACCGCTCGTATGGCGATCTCCACCCAGGTCATCGCGGTCCCCACTCGGGTGGGGGCACGCCGGGCGGCATCATCTTGCGCCGTCCCGGGCCGCCGCCGTGCGGTTGCCCCGGTTCCTTGGCGCCCGGCCAGTCCTTGCTCACCCGGGCGGTCAGATAGAAGTCCTTGCGCAGCGGGTGCCCCTCGAACCCGTCCGGCAACAGCAGCGGCCGTATGCCGAGCCCCGAGCCGTCGTCGAAGCCCGCCACCGCGATCCCGAACATCTCCGCCACCTCCCGCTCGTGCCAGGCGGCGCCGGGGAAGACCGCGGTGACGCTCGGGAGCGTCTCCCCCGCGGCCAGGCGGGCCGAGATCAGGACACCGGCGAGCGCGCCGGGTTCGCCGGCGGCATACAGGTGGATGGCGATGTCGAAACCGGCCGGTTCGCCGTCGCTCTGGTCGACCGCGGTGAGCCAGTCGAAGTAGTCGAAGCCCTCGTCGCGGGCGGCGGTGATCGCGGCGACCCACTCGCCCACCGTCACCATGCGCCGCTCATCGACCACATCGGCAGCCTAGCGAGCCTCGGCGACACCCGTGCGGAGGTCGCCGACGGGCTGAGGACGCACGCCGTCGCCGGATGCGGTCAGCCCGGTGTCGGCGGCGCCGGAACCAGGCCGCGTTGGACCTCACCGGCGCTCGCGAGCCGGTGCCCGGCATACCGCTGCCGGAGGCCCGCGGAGGAGAGCCGCTCGGCGGCGATCTTCTCCTGGAGCTTGAGGATGCCGTGCAGGAGCGCCTCGGGCCGTGGCGGGCAGCCGGGGACATAGACGTCGACGGGGATGATCGTGTCGACGCCCTTGGTCACGCAGTAGGAGTCCCAGTAGGGCCCGCCCGAGTTGGAACAGGCGCCGAAGGAGATGACGTACTTCGGCTCGGGCATCTGGTCATAGAGCCGGCGCACGGCGGGCGCCATCTTGTCGGTGACCGTGCCGCTGACGATCATCAGGTCCGCCTGCCGCGGACCCGGCGCCAACGGGATGACACCGAGGCGCATGAAGTCGTGCCGGGCCATGGACGCGGAGATGAACTCGATCGCGCAGCAGGCCAGGCCGAAGTTGAACACCCACAGGCTGTAGCGCCGACCCCAGTTGAGGACGAGTCGCATCGGCTTCGGGGCGTGTGCCGCGAGCGGGCCCAGGGTGGGCGTCGGGAGGTCGACGGGCGGCATACGGGCCACCTTAGACGGGTCTCACACCCAGCGCAGGAGTCCGCGGCGCAGCGCGTGGACGAGTCCGACGAGGACGATCCCGACGAACACCCCGACCTCGACGAGGCTGGCGACACCGAGGTCGGTGCGCGCCACCAGCGCCCACGGGAAGAGATAGACGGCATCGACGGCGAAGACGACATAGAGGAAGGCGAAGGCGAGATAACGCACCTGGGTCTGCGCCCAGTCCCGGCCCACCGGGTCGACCCCGGACTCGTAGGTCCGCAGCTTGGCGCCGGTCGCGGCCCGCGGGGCGAGCAGCCACCGGGCGATCATGGCGGCGACGACCAGGAGGATCCCGGCGAGGATGACCGCGGCGACGACCGCATACGCGCGCATGACCGCCAGGCTAGCCGGTCAGTGACACGGCTTGGGCACCCCGGCCCCGACACCGGCGCAGACCCGCTCGGCCACGAGACGGGCCGTCCACTTCGGCACGTCGTAGGTGGTCGACGTCGTGCCCGCCTTCAGCGGGATGAGATTGGTCAGCTGACCCGGGTCGGCCACCGCGTCATACAACTCCTGCGTCACCGCCACGCCCTTGCCGTCGTAGGTGATGATGAAGGTGTAGCGCCCGTCGTAGAGGCTCGCCCACGTCGGAATCGGCGCCGGCTTGCCCGGTGACCAACCCGGGTCGCGCCAGTACTCGCCGAGCAGCACCGTGTGGCCGCGGGGCGAGGTCACCAGCGACCGGCCGTCGATCCGCGGCAGGGTGGGATCGACCGGGGTGCCGGTGACCGACAGGATGGTCGGAAGGATGTCGATATTCGACACCTTCGCCGTCTTGGCGGCCCGGGCGGCAGCCGTGCCCGGCGCGAACACGCCCGGGTAGGCGAGCATGAGCGGGACCCGGACGGACGGGGCATACGGGACGTACTTCTTCGAGAGGCCGTGCTCGCCATACATCAGGCCGTTGTCGGAGGTGAAGACGACGAGCGTGTTGGCGAGTTGGCCGGAGGCGCGCAGCCGGTCGATGACCGCGCCGACGAGGTCGTCCATGCTCTTGAGCGCGCGCTGCGCCACCGGGCAGACGACCCCGTAGCTGTAGGGATCGGTCAGCGGGAAGGCCTGGACATAGGCCGGCTTGTCCCGCCGGTCCGTCTCCACCGGAGGCACCGGGCACCCCGGCACGGCCAGCGTCCGGTACTTCGGTTCGGTCATGTTCCGGGCGGTGTTCGCCTCGTCGTGCAGATGCGGCGCCGTCGGATCGATCTCGAGATAGAACGGACGTCCGCTGGCGAGCGCGCCGGTCAGATAGGTGTCGATCTGCCCACCCAGCCACGTCGTCTGGTAATTCGCCCCCGTGAGCACGTTGCCGACGATCTTGCGGAGGCTCCCGTCGGGGAAGGTCGCGAGGAAGTTGTAGTACCAGGCCGGCTCGATCTCCGAGGTGCAGTACTCATTGGTCTGCCCGTTGTCACACGAGCCCATGACGGTGATGAAGTCGTCGACGTGCGGCGGCACCGGCACGAGATTGAGGTACTTCCCGAACAACGCCGTCTGATAGCCCCGCCGCTGCAGGTAGGCGGCGATGCTCCCCCGCGTGTCGAGGACGTTGCCCAGGCCCTGGCTGGTCACGCCCTCGTTGTGCGGGTATCGGCCGACGAAGGTCGAGGCCCGGCTCTGGCAGCACGACGGGGAGGAGACCTGACTCTTGACGTAGCTGACGCCGTTGGCCGTGAAGAACGCCACGGTCTTGGGCATGAACGCCGCCATCCTGGCGGGCGCGTCGAAGACCTGGTCGTCGGTCTTGATGAGGATGACGTTCGGCGGTGTTCCGGCTGCCCGCGCCACCGCCGCCGTGACCGTATGCCGCGGGCTCGCCCCCGCGGGCGCGCTCGCCGGCGTCACCGCCATGCCGTAGGTGACGACCACCGCGAGACCGACCAGAACCCTCCACACCGCCCGGCGCATGGCGCCCTCCCTCCGTTCGACTCCGCCACCTTCGCGGGTCGGCCGGGGTGGGGCAAGTCGCTCAACCGGAGGACATCCGATCTCACGTGATGTCCGTCACGCGGCGTTCAGGTTAGGTAGGCCTACCATGGTCGGCGGCCGGGACCTCCCGGTCGCGAGCGAGGTGACCATGACGACCGAGACCGAGACGCCGACGAGTTCCGCCCCGACCCGCCTGCGGCGGGTCGTCATCCGGTTCGCCGGTGACTCCGGTGACGGCATGCAGTTGACCGGTGACCGCTTCACCGCTCAGACGGCCGGCCTCGGCAACGACCTGTCCACACTGCCGAACTTTCCCGCCGAGATCCGCGCCCCGCAGGGGACGTTGCCGGGGGTCTCGAGCTTCCAACTCCACTTCGCCGACCACGACGTCCTGACCCCCGGCGACGCCCCCGATGTCCTGGTCGCGATGAACCCGGCCGCCCTCAAGGCCAACCTGCCCGAGCTCCCCCGGGGCGCGACGCTCATCGTCGACACCGACGAGTTCTCCGCGCGCAATCTCGCCAAGGTCGGGTATGCCGCCTCCCCCCTCGACGACGGCTCGCTCGACAGTTGGCAGCTGCACCGCGTCCCGCTGACGTCGATCACCGTCGAGGCGCTCGCCGAGTTCGACACCCTCACGCGCAAGGACAAGCAGCGGGCGAAGAATATGTTCGCCCTCGGGCTCCTGTCGTGGATGTACAGCCGACCGACCGAGTCGACGAAGGCGTTCCTGCGCAGCAAGTTCAGCGTCCGGCCCGACATCCTCGCCGCCAACCTCGCCGCCTTGGAGGCGGGCTGGAACTACGGCGAGACGACCGA
Source organism: Nostocoides sp. (assembly GCA_039812345.1). Classification (GTDB taxonomy): domain Bacteria; phylum Actinomycetota; class Actinomycetes; order Actinomycetales; family Dermatophilaceae; genus Nostocoides_A. Next base: position 37,661 of record JBDIAJ010000019.1, read on the forward strand.
GAGCTTCGTCACGGCATACGAGAT
>JBDIAJ010000020.1:0-36062 GCA_039812345.1 Nostocoides sp.
CCCCCCGCCACGGCATCGGCTCCGTATGCCGCCTGGGTCGCCGAGTCCGTGGCCCGCGCGGCCGACCCGCCGCCGCCCGGGCCGGAATCGGCGCCGCCGCGGTAACGCTCGCGGCCCCGGAGGCGAAGTACGGGCATGAACCCACTGACCGAGGACGACATCCGGCGGATCGCGACCGACCCGGACGCCTTGGAGTCGTTCTATCGCGCCCACGTGCGGGACATCGAGCGCTTCATCGCCCGCCGGGTCGCCGACCCGCACGACGCGGCCGATCTCACCGCGGACGTCTTCCTCGCTCTCATGACGCACGCCGCCGCCTACCGTCGCGAGCTGGGCTCGCCGCTCGGATGGGCCTACGGGATCGCGCGGCATACGGTCGCCGACCACCAGCGGCAGGCGACGCGCTCGGTCCGCCTGGCCGGCAGGATCGCCGGACGAGCCCTCCTCGACGCCGATTCCCTTGCGCGCGTGGAGGAACGACTCGATGCCGAACGGGAGGCCCGGCGCCTCCACGCCGCCCTCGCCGCCCTGCCGCCCGACGATCGGGCGGTCCTCGAACTCGTCGCCCTCGACGGCCTCACCCTCGTCGACGTGGCCGCAGTGCTGGGGGTGAAGCCGGTCACCGCGCGGGTCCGGCTGCACCGGGCCCGGCGCCGGATCACCACCCACCTCGGCGACGACCTCGTCGCCCCAGCACTTCAGGAGGTCCAGTCATGAACACCACCACTCGCGACGCGCCGCTCGACGGCTTCGAGGTCGCGCTCCTCGCCGAACTCCGCCAGGTCGCGGCCGCGCAGGGGGCGGCCGCGACATCCGGTCCCGTCGACGACCCGGTCGGTATGCCGCGCCGTCCCCTCCTGCGGCGGCCCGCCGTCCGCCTCGCAGCGGCCGCCGCCGCCGTGGCCACCGGGGTCGGCGGGTACCTCCTGTCCCCCGCGGGATCCACACCGGCCTTCGCGGTCACCACCGCCGCCGACGGGGACGTCACCGTGACCGTCAACCGGCTCGACGGGGCCCAGGCCCTGGAGAAGGCGCTCGAGGACGCCGGCATCCCGGCGGACGTCACCTTCCCGACGCAGGGCACGCAGTGCCGGGACGGCCGGTATGCCGACGCTCCCCCGCCCTCCGGCCCCCCGCAGGTGCGCCTGTCCGCCTCGATGAACTCGACCGGGGGTCAGTCGATCACCATCCCCCGGAACGCGATCGGCACCGGCCAGAGGCTCGTCCTCGAGTCCATGTGGCCGAGTCAGGGGACCTGGGCGATGCGGGTCGGCATCGCGCAGGGGCCGGTCAGCCCGTGCGTGGAGGAGGCCGCCATCCAGCCGCCCACCCCGTCAGCGCCGCCCAGCCCGTCAGCGCCGCCCTCCCCGCGGCCGGCGATGCCCACGGGCGACCCGGTCCCACGCGGGGGAGCGCCCGCCGGCGGGACCTCGACCGGAGACCTCCCCGGGACGGCCCCCTCACCCAGCGATCCCCCCCGGCCGGTCCCCTCGCCCAATTGACCCTGGCCGCCCTCTGATCACCGCGTCCGCTGGGGAACTGTCTGGGCAGTTGCCACTCGGGCGTTCGCGACACCAGCGGCGCTCCCCGTCGGTGGTGGACCGGGGGACGTCTCGTCCTCTCCCGGCCCACCGACCGGGTGCCGACGGGGCCCGAGGTCGCCCGGCGTGACCAGGTCACCCGGATCGGCCATCGGCTCGGGGAACATCACGTGAACCGGATGAAGGCGCTGAACTGATTGCTGGACTCACCGATGGAGGCGGTCCGGTGGCTGTACGCGTGATGCGTCTCGTGGTTGTATTCGTCGACCTCGAAGGTGCCATTGCTGTTCACCTTCGTCACGAACGCGACGTGGCCCCACGTGCCGCTGTTGCGCACAGCGATGTCCCCCGCCCGCGGCGTGCTGTACACCGGGATGCCCACCTGGCGAGCCGCGTCGTCCCACAGATGTGCGTCACCGAAGTGCGCACCCTTGTAGTAGTTGCTGAACCCGGAGATCCCCAGCCGGCTCTTGATCGTCCAGGCGGCGAAGCTGGTGCATTCGCCCTTGTAGAAGCCCCAGGGGTCCACCCCGTCCTGGCCCTTGTAGGGGTAGTCGTCTTTCGCCGGGTACGACGGTGCCGGTGTGGTGAGCGTCGCGCCGTAGTGCGCCAGGGCCGAGGTCAGCTTCGAGAAGTAGCTCGTCGAGCCCACCGCACCGCTCGTCATACCGACGCCCGTGGCCGTCGTGTCGCGAACGGAGGTGATGACCGGCCCGCCCGCGTCGTAGCTGGAGACGGGCAGGTTGCTGCTCGCGAGATCCTGCAATCGCACGGCGGTGCCGTTCTCCATGATCGTCACGGTGACGCTCGGGCTGATGACCGTTCCGCACTTCTCGCGCGTCGTCGCGCCTTCGTGGCACACAGGCAGGCCGGCGTATGGCGTCACCGCCGTGGTGACGCCGACGACGCTGCTCTTGTCGAGGCGGGCGACCCACAGCGGCGTGGCCACCGTCGGAATCAGATTGTTGAGCCCGATGTCGTAGCCGTCCTGCTTGAAGAGGCTGCTCGCCGTCGTCCCCACCTGGGTGCCGGTCGGGCTGCCGATGCGCAGCGGCTGCCCGAGGGTGTAGGACGTCGGGTACTTGATCGTGCACTGGCCGGCCGTGATCATCACCGGCTTGACACCCACGTAGGCGTTGAAGCCGGCCGTGCAGACGGATCCCGGATAGAAGGCGGTGAAGCCGCCGTAGATCGCCGCACCGGCTCGGGCGGCGTTCGCCGGGGCCGGCGCGTCGCCCGCCGTGGGCCGGGCCGTGACCGTGGAGATCGACACGCCGTCCCGGCGGGCCGCTGCCTCCGCCCAGGCACTGCCGCGGGCGGAGTCCAGGACCGCAACATCGACGCGCGCGGCGGCGGGGTTGATCCCGATGCTCACGGCGCTCCTCGCCGTGTCACTGGCGGTCAGGTCCTCCATCAACGCCAGGAGGGCGTGGTAGCCGCGCTTCTCCGTCACGGGCTGCAACCCGGCCCGATCGACGGCGGCCCGCTCGGCGGCGTCGGCGACCGGGATCCCGATCCGGCCCTGGGCGGTGAGGAACGCGCTCTTGGCCATGTCCGTGGGGGCCTGGGTGAGACGTTGCTCGTCGGCCTGGCTGGCGCGCGTGGCCGGGGCCGGGGCCTGTGCCGTGGCCGTGCTCGCGGTCGAGGCGAGGATGGCCCCGCTCGCGAGCGCCAAGGTGGCGGCGGAAGCGAGGGCGCGGTGGGTGGCGTGCATGATGGAACTCCTCGAGGTGATGCGGTGAAAGGGGTGGATGACGTGGGTGGTCGGGTGGTCGATCAGGTGAGGCTGGTGAACCCGCGGAAGTAGAGGTCGGGGTACTGGTTCATGCTCTTGGTCCAGTAGGCGCTGCGCTCGACGATGGAATTGGAGTGCCCCGCAGCCGAGTCGTTGCCACTGATCCAGGTGAGCGTCTGCTTGACCGGGTCGACATAGACGACGACGGCGACGTGACCACGCGAGGGGTCCGTCTTCTTGGTCCAGACGAGGGCGTCGCCGACCTGCGGCATGACGTTCGGTGAATAGGGGTGGAAGCGCGACCCCGTCTCCGTCATCCACGCCTGGGAGCTGGGGTAGTCGGCCGGCACCTGGGTGTTCGTCTTCTGATGTCCCATCGTCCAGACGTACTGCGCGAAGTAGCCGCACCATGCCTTACCGTTGTAGTTGTTGAACATGTTCCAACTGCTCAGGGCGTTGTACCTGGGGTAGGTGGTGAGCTGCGGCTTGCTCGTGGTGAGGGAACCCGACGACGACGTCCGGAAGTAGCGCGGCTTCAGGAGCTGGTAATAGGTCGCGGACTTGATGTCGGTCCGGCTCGGGTACGTCGCGCGGGTCGCCGACGCGCTAACCTGCAGGTCAGGGGCGGTGGCTGAACCCCAGGCGGGGCCCGCGGCGAGTCCCGCGGTCAACAGTGCGCCGACCGCGCCAGCGACGACGAGGCGGCGAGAGGGGGTCGTGGTGCTGGTCTGTCCGTCGTTCATGATGCTCTCCTGGGTTGGCTCTTGATCGCCCGGCGAACCCCGGCCGGGCCTCGCGAGAGAAGAGTGCATTGACCGGCCACGCGTCCGATATAGGGGAAATCCCTCGGCCCCCGGTCGAGGGGCGGGCCAGGGAGTTGTCGGACCTCGTCGCTCGCCTGACCGCCATCCCGGCCGGGCAGGGTGGCGTGCTCGCCGTTCGGGGGGATCCCGGCATCGGCAAGACGACCCTGCTCATGGAGGCGGTTCGGCGGCTGCGCGGCCTCGGGTTTCCGGTCCTGTGGGCGTCGACCACGGCTCGCGACGGGTTGACTCGGACCGGGGGCGACGAAGCCGACCCCGAGTCCCACGGCTCCGGCGTGCGGCAGCGGTCTCTTCGCGAGGTCCTTGCGTCGGTCGCCTCGGCGCGCACCGTGATCGTCCTCGATGACCTGCACCTCGCCGACGAGCCGACGCTCGATCTCGTGCGCAGGTGGACGCTCACCGCACCGACCGGTGCCGTGCTGCTCACGGCCGTGCGGCCTCGCCAGGTCCGGCTCGACCACGCATATGCCATCGACCTCGCACCGCTGGATCCCGAGGCCGCCGCCCGGTTGCTCGGCCTGACCCTGGCCAGGGTGGAGCCGTATGCCGTTGCGGGGCAAGGTATTCCACGATATCTTCTGGCTGCGAGTGGACGCCGGAGCGACCTCGCGGAGTCGGTTCGTGACGACCTCTCCCGACTCGATCTGGCCGCACGCGCACTCCTCGAGATCGCGGCGATCTTCGAGAACGGCGCGGACCCAGACCTGCTGGCCGACGTGGCGGAACTCGACGTGATCGAGGTCGAGGACATCGTGGACCGGCTCGTCGCCGCGGACCTGCTTCGACGATCGCCGAACAGCGAGGCCCTCACCTTCCGGCACCCATTGGTTCGCACCGAGATTCACGCCGCCACGGCGCGCAGTCGCCGACTCCACGCACATCGCCAGGCTGACCGGATCCTCACCGAGGCGGACGCGACCTCGTGGGAACGCGCGCCGCATGTCGCGATGGTCGGACGCCGAGGTGACGCCGCCGCGATCGACCTCCTGGGCGAGGCGGCCCAGCAGGCGCTGCGCACGTCCCCGGTGCAATCCGCCCAGTGGTTCACCGCGGCGCTGCGACTCGCCGGGCCGGCCGCCTGGTCCCTCGAACTGGGTCGCGCCCGAGCCATGGGCCTCTCCGGCGATCTGAAGGCCAGCCGCACGGCGCTGCACGACCTCTTGTCGCGCGTGCCGGACGACCACCCCATACGGCTGGAGGTGGTCTCGTTCTGCACCCACATGGAGCGCGCCCTCGGCCGGCACCGCGAGGCGCGGGCCCTTGCCCAGCGCGAGATCGATCGGCACCCTGACGAACCCCAGACCGTCGGCGTGCTCGGCCTCGGCCTGGCGGTCTCGATGTTCAGCACGGCCGAACCCGAGTCGGCGATTCTCGATGTGCTGGCGACGGTGCGCGCCTCGGCCGCCGACGCCTCGGATGTCGTCACCGATGCCGGGGCGCGCGCGCTCGTCGCCATGGTGACCACGAATGACTCCGGCTTGCCGCAGGCGGCCGCACAGGTCGACGGTGCGACGGACCGCGAGGTCGCGACTCGACTGGACGCCGTGTGCTGGCTCGCCTGGAGCGAACTGCGTCTCGGCCGCTACCCCGACTCACTTCATCACTACGAGCGCGGCCTGGCGGTCTCCCGCGCGATCGGCCATCGCTATCTCGAGGGCAACTTCCTGTGCGGTCGGGCGAATGTCCTGCGGTGGCTCGGCGAGTTGAGCCAGGCGGAGGCGGCGGCCGAGGAAGCCGTCGAGTTCACCGCGCACGCCGAGACCGACCTCCTCGTGCTCGCGCTGTGCCTGCACTCGTGGGTGCTCACTCTGCGCGGTGACCACCAGGCGGGCCTGCGCCGGACGGAAGAGGCGCAGATTCACGCCCTGCCGATCCAGGGCTGGTGGCATTCGCTGGCAACCCTGCGCCTGGGGCACGCCCACCTCGCGGCCGGCGACTTCTCGTCCGCGCTGGACGCCTTCGCCGCGGGCGGTGGCGGACTCGCCCTCCCCCGGGTGCCAACGGCCTACCGACTGGAGTTCTATGAACTGTGCGTTCGCGCCGCCCTCGGCGCCGGACTGGATCCGGCCGGTTGGGCGGGGCGAGCGGCGACGCTCGCCGCGGAACTCGACCAGCGAGGAGCCACAGCGACGGGGAATCTCATCGCGGCCCGCGTACTCGGCCGCACGGGTCAGCGCGACGAGGCCGTGCGTGCCGCACGACAGGCGGTCGACGGGTTCTCCGGCCTCCACCAGCGCCTGGAGGAGGCCGAGGCGCGGGTGCTTCTGGCCGAACTGCTCGGCGACCGGGGGCGGGACGAGCGCCGCGCGGCGATCGCCCTCCTCCAGACGTGCGGTGTCCGAACGGCGCCCCCCGAGGCGCCGGCCGCGTCCGCCCTGGCCGGGCTCACGGCTCGCGAACGCGCGGTCGCGGAGCTCGTCGGCGATGGTTTGACGAACCGACTCATCGCCAGGCAACTGGGCATCTCGGAGAAGACCGTCGAGGGTCATCTCGCGAAGGTCATGGCCAAACTCGCGGTGGCGTCACGAGCCGGGGTCGCCTCGATCGTGGCGAGATCCACCCCCGACCCGCAGCGGACTCGGTGATCGACCCCCGTCGCGGGTCAGCACGCCCAGCGGGCGAGGACGTACTGCACGCCATACGGGGCGTCGGTCCAGAGCACGTCCGCCTCGGTGACGCCCTTGGGGAAGCATCCGGCGAGGACCGCGAGCGCGGTCCGGCCGGTGCACCAGAGCTCCTCGCAGAGAACGGGATCGAGCCTGGACAGCGCCGCGCCGTCGCCGCGCGCGAGGGCGCCCACGATCTGCTCGTCGACCGCCACGGAGCGATCGTCGAGGTGACCGGGTGCCTTCTCGCTCCGTTTCGCCGTCCCGTCGGCGGCCACGAGGAGCAGCGCTCGCCCGGGGACCTGCCGCACCTCGGCGACGGCGGCGGCCACCTCGCCCGCGGAGGCGTCGAACGGGACGCCGACCTCGATCACGTCCGGGGACCAGCCCGCCTCCGCGAGCATCACTCGCGCGACCCGCGCCCCCACCGCGCCCCTCGTATGCCGAGGCCTCCGCTCGTGTCCCGTCACCACGACGATCCGGTCGGGTCGGGCGGCCGCGATCAGCTCGGTCAGCGCGGTCACCGCGCGGGCGCGCAGGGGCGCCCCGAGGTCGTCCTGCCCGGCATACTCCGGCAGCAGGTGCGGGGCACTCGGAACCACCAGGGCGGCGACCGGGCTCACTGCAGGCCTCGGATGATCGTCGCCGGACGGCGTCGTCCCGCGATCGTGCTCACCATGTCGAGCACCTGCCGGGTCTCGGCGACCTCGTGAACGCGGAACACCTGCGCCCCGAGCCAGCCGGAGATCGCCGTCGTCGCGAGCGTCCCGATCAGCCGTTCCCCGACGGGCTTGTCCAGCGTCTCCCCGACGAAGTCCTTGTTGGACAACGAGACCAGCACCGGCCATCCGGTCGCGACCAGCTCCCCGAGCCGGCGCGTCGCCTCCAGCGAGTGCCAGGTGTTCTTGCCGAAGTCATGCGCGGGGTCGATCAGAATCCGGTCGCGGTCGACGCCGATCGCGACCGCCCGCTCGGCCTGGCCCACCAACGACGCGACGATATCGGCGACGACATCGTCATACTCCGCCCGGAACGGCCGGGTCCGCGGCGTCACGCCACCGGTGTGGGTGCACACCAGGGCCGCGCCATGCTCCGCGGCGACGGCGGGCAGGTCCGGATCCGCCCCGCCCCAGGCGTCGTTGAGCAGGTCGGCCCCGGCCGCGCACACGGCCCGGCCGACCTCGGCCCGCCAGGTGTCGACGCTGATAACGAGGTCCGGAAACTCCCCACGGACCCAGGCGACGAAGTCGACGACCCGGCGCTTCTCCTCCTCGGCGTCGATCTCGGCCCCCGGTGCGGCCTTGATCCCGCCGATGTCGACGATGTCCGCGCCCTCGGCGACGACCTGCCGGACTCTGTCCTTCGCCGCGTCGGTCGCCCAGGTGGCGCCCCGGTCATAGAAGGAGTCGGGCGTCCGGTTGACGATCGCCATCACGAGGCGCGCGTCCGCGCCATACGTATGCCGACCCAACCGGAACGCCGTCATCGCCCCTCCCGATAGCCCGCCACCGCGACGGCCGGCGGGCGCTCCCGGATGTCGGGACGGCGCACCCTCGCCGTGAACCCCGTCGCCGTGCGGTCGAACTGGACGAGGTCGACCGGGGTCGCCGCCCGCGCGACGGTCCGGGCGCCGACCCGGGCCTCCACCGCCGCGAGCACCTGCACGGCCATCGGCCCGAGCGTGTCGTGCCGGTGATGGCGATGCGCGCGCCGCCCGAGATCGACCTGGGCGACGGCCTCGACCCCGAACCGGGTCGCGACGTCGACGAGCGCGGCGATCTCCACGCCATACCCGACCGGCACCGACAGCGTCTCGAAGACCCCGCGCCGCACCGCCCACTCCCCGGCCAGCGGCTGGACGATCCCGGCGAGCCCCGGCCAGTGCAGGGCGATCAGGGGCCGCGCGACGAGTTCGGTCACCCGGCCACCGCTCTCGGCCTCGTGCCCCTGCGGGTCGAGCAGCGGCCGATCATAGACCGCCTTGACCAGCGCCACGCCCGGGTCGGTCAGCAGGGGCCCGAGCAGGCCCGGCACGAAGTGCGTCCCCCACTCGACGAGGTCGGCGTCGATGAAGACGAGGAGGTCGCCACCGACGACGTGCAGCGCCTTCCACAACGCCTCGCCCTTGCCCTCGGCCACCCCGAGATCGGGCCGGATCTCCTTGGCGGAGAACACCACCGCCCCCGCGTCCCGGGCCACCGCCGCGGTCGCGTCCACCGAGTCGCTGTCGATGACGACGATCTCGTCGACGAGCGGCACCCCCTCGACCCAGTCCCGGCGCAGGGCCGCCACGACCCCGCCGATGCTCGCCTCCTCGTCCCGCGCCGGGACCACGACCGAGACCCGTTGCCCGGCCCGCGCGGCGAGCAGGTCGGCGACCGCGACATCGGACCAGTGGCGCACTCAGATCTTCCGGACTTCCCAGGGACGATAGGTCCGCAATGCCCCGAGCAGCCGGCGGCCACCGGGCTCGAGCTGCCCGTCGAGCACGCCGACGATCGTCCATGCCCGATAGCGCGCGAGCATCATCGCCAGGCGGCGCGCCCGATAGTCCGCCCACTCCCCGGCGAAGGCCCACTCGGCCTCGGGGAGGAGGAGTTCCATCGGCCAGCCGTAGGCCCGCACCGCCGCGAACTCCGGTTGGTCGAGGAGGAGGACCGGCCGGAACCCTCGGGTCTCCCCCTGCAGGATCGCCACCTCGCGCAGCACGTGCGGGAGCGCCGCACCGGCACCGATCGCGTCGACGATGACGATCGGCAGCCGCTCGGTCTCGGCCATCCCGTCGAGCGGGCGGCCCGCCTCGAGGAAGGCCACCGGCACCGCCCCGTCCCAGGCGAACACCCGTGTCGCGACGTCGACGAGCACCCGGTTGCCCTGCACCGCGCCGAAGACCCGGTCCGTCGCCGAGGTCAGTCGCGGCGAGTTGCGGATCGTCTTCGCCGCCCCCCGCAGCCAGCCCGGCGCGCTCGCCGGCGGCCGCGCCGCCCGGCGCTGCCGGCTCACCGCCCGATCACCTCCATCAGCCGGTCCGCCGCCGCCGTCGCGCCATTGCCGGGGTCCGCCGCGAGGGCCCGGGCGGCCATCTCCTCGCCGTGCTCGAGCAGGCGCCACAAGACCGCCGTGACGCTGTCGACGCTGACGTGGTCGAGCCGCGCCGCCCACCCCTGGTCCTCGGCATACCGCGCCCGGGCGTCCTGATCGTCGACGGACGTCTGCCGATTGGGCACGAACGCGCTCGGGATCCCGAGCCGCAGCAATTCGTGGAAGGAGTTGTAGCCCGCGGCCGCGATGGCCACGTCAAAGGCCGAGTAGCACGGCGCGAGCGGATAGGCGCGGACGGTGTGGACGTCGCCGTCGACTGCGTCCTCGGCGATCGCCGCCTGCGTCACGGCCACGGCACATCCCGTATGCCGCAGCGCCTCCGCCGCCGCCCCGACGTCGCCGCTCGTGTCGTTGATGTTCCCGGCGCCGAGCGCGATCAGGCCGATCGGGCCGTCCGCGGGCAGGCCGAGCCGCGCGCGCGCCTGCGCGCGCGGAAGGAGGTCGGCGCGGTCGACGAGGGTGACCGGACCGACGCGGTGGGCGAGGGCGCTGGCGGAGGCGCCCTCGTCATACGGCTCGGCGAGGTCACCGGGCTCGATGATCTCGTCGAACCACGAGGCCTTGGCCAGCTGATCGGCGTTGACCCCGGGCTTCCACATTCCGCGGCGCGACCACACCCAGCGCGTGTCGGGGAAGGCGGCCCGGGCGGCGTCGATCCCGGTGTAGGGGTGGGTGCCGTCGAAGACGACGAGATCCGGGGCGACCCGCTCGACGGTCTCGAGCAGCCGCTCCTCGAACAGCGGCTGCCAGGATGACGCGGCCATCCCCAATGCCCCGGCGGACGGGAGGTATTCGTAGCGGTAGCCGTACTGCGTGACCACCGGGACCGCCTGGGACATCGACAGGACGTAGCGCCGCACGTCGGCGGGCAGCCGGGCGCCGTAGGCGAGCAGGCGGGTCAGGTGACCCATCCCGGCGCCATTGCTCGACATGAGCAGCACGAGCGGGGCGGTGGCGGCCATGATGCGCCGATCATCGCACGTCACGCCCACCGGCCCGCGGCCGGAGCCCGGCGCGGCGGCCGGTGACCAGCCGCGCGTGCCGGCGGCCCGCGGGTCGGCGATTCGTCGCCGGATGCGGCTGGGCTAGAATTCCGGCGGCCCGCGCACGCGTCCCCAACCCTCGCGCCACTTCCTAGGAGTCGCCTGATGTCCGTCGACGTCGCCATCGTCGGTCTCGGTTATGTCGGTCTGCCGCTGGCCCAGGAGGCGTCCCGGGTCGGGTTGACGGTCCTCGGCTACGACATCGGCCAGCGCGTCGTCGACGGGCTCAACGCGGGCCGCTCCCACGTCGACGACCTGTCCGACGCCGACATCGCCGAGATGCGCGCCGCCGGGTTCGAGGCCACCACCGACGCGGGCCGGCTCGCCGAGGCCAAGACGATCGTCATCTGCGTGCCGACGCCGCTGTCCGAGGACGGCGGGCCCGACCTCGGCCCGGTCGTCTCCGCGGTCACCACGATCCGCGACAACCTCCAGAAGGGGATGCTCGTCATCCTCGAGTCGACGACCTACCCCGGCACCACCGACGAGGTCGTCCGGCCGATCCTCGAGGAGACCGGGCTGGTCGCCGGGCAGGACTTCCACCTCGCCTTCTCCCCCGAGCGGATCGACCCGGGCAACGAGAAGTTCGGCGCCAAGAACACGCCCAAGGTCGTCGGTGGCCAGACCCCGGCGTGCGGCGACGCGGCGGCGGCGTTCTATGGCCAGTTCGTCGACACGGTCGTCCGGGCCAAGGGCACCCGCGAGGCCGAGACGGCGAAACTGCTGGAGAACACCTACCGGCACATCAACATCGCCCTCGTCAACGAGATGGCCCGGTTCTGCCACGACCTCGGCATCGACCTGTGGGATGTCATCGCCGCGGCGAAGACCAAGCCGTTCGGGTTCCAGGCGTTCTATCCCGGGCCGGGCGTCGGCGGACACTGCATCCCGATCGACCCGAACTATCTCTCGCACAACGTCCGGGCCCGACTCGGCTACCCCTTCCGGTTCGTCGAGCTGGCCCAGGAGATCAACGCGACCATGCCGGCCTACGTCGTGCAACGCGCGCAGAATCTCCTCAACGAGGACGCCAAGCCGCTGCGCGGATCCACGGTCCTGCTGCTCGGGGTGACCTACAAGCCCAATATCGCCGACCAGCGCGAGTCGCCGGCCGTGCCCCTCGCCCGGCAGCTCGCCGACAAGGGCGCCGTCGTCCGGTATCACGATCCCCACGTCCTCGAGTGGCGGGCGTTGGGCGACCGGGCGAGCCGGGTGGACGACGTGGCCGCCGGTGTCGCCGTCGCGGACCTGGTCATCCTCATCCAGAACCACCGGGAGTACGACGTCGACGCCCTCGCCGGCGCCTCGAAGCGCTTCTTCGACACCCGCGGCGTGGCGACCGAGAGCGAGAGGGTCGCCCGCCTGTGACGTCGATCCCGCCGGGAATCGCGCTGCGCCCGGCGCTCAGCAGCGAGCAGGCCGCCGCGCTGGCCCGTGCGGGCGGCCTCGTCGAGTTGGGTGCGCGACCGCCGTTTCGGACCTACGTCCGCAACCTCTGGAAGCGCCGCAGCTTCCTGTGGACCCTGTCCCAGGCCGACGCCGAGGAGAAGAACTCCGAGGACCGGCTCGGTGTCCTGTGGACCGTGCTCAACCCTCTGCTGCTGGTGTGCAGCTACTTCCTCATCTTCGGCCTCCTGTTCGACCAGAAGCGCGGGGTCCCCAACTTCATCGGCTTCCTCAGTGTCGGCGTCGTCATCTTCGGGTTCAGTTCGACGGCGATGACCAAGGGCACCCGGACGATCATCAACAACACCGGGCTGGTGCGGGCCCTGCGCTTCCCCCGCGCGATGCTCCCCCTGGCCGCGACGATCACCGACCTCATCACGACCCTGCCGGCGCTCGGCGTGCTCATCGCGCTGATGCTCGTCACGCGGGAACCGGTGACCTGGCACTGGCTGCTGCTGCCGGTCGCGCTCGTCATCCAGAGCTTCATCCTCGCCGGCCTGGTCATGATGGGGGCCCGCCTGCTCAACGTCTCGCGGGATCTCGGCAACCTCATCCCGGTGACGATCCGGCTGCTGCGCTATGTCTCCGGGGTGTTCTTCGACATCGGCCTGCGGACCAAGCACCACCCGACGCTGCGGGAGATCCTCGAGATGCAGCCGTTCGCGCTACCCATCTCGCTGGCCCGCCAGTGCCTGATGTCGAGTCAGCCCCTCGTGCTGCGCTACTGGCTCGCGGCCGCCGGCTGGGCGGTCGTGCTGTTCTGCCTCGGGCTGTGGCTGTTCTGGTTCGACGAGGCGAAATACGGCCGTGGCTGACCGGAAGATCGCCGTCGTCGTCTCCCACCTGGACATCACCTATCGCGTCCAGGGGGCCAAGAAGCTCGGGACGTCCTCACCGGAGGATGAGGAGGAGTCGCTCTTCCGGAGCCTGTTCAACCGGGGCAAGGACATCAGTGCCATCCAGACGGTCGAGGCCGTCAAGGACCTCTCCTTCGTCGGCCACGTCGGGGAGTCGATCGGCATCATCGGACGCAACGGGTCGGGCAAGTCGACTCTCCTGCGGGCGATCGCCGGCCTGATCCCGCCCACCCGCGGCCGGGTGTGGGTCTCGGGCGAGCCGAGCCTCCTCGGCGTCAACGCGGTGCTGATGAGCAAGCTCACCGGGGCGCGCAACATCTTCATCGGCTGTCAGGCCCAGGGCATGAGCAAGGCGGAGGTCCGCGCCCGGTTCCAGGACATCGTCGACTTCTCGGGAATCGGCGAGGCGGTCAACCGGCCGATGTCGACCTATTCCTCGGGACAGGCCGCTCGGCTGCGCTTCGCCATCTCGACGGCGACGATTCCCGACATCCTCATGATCGACGAGGCGCTCGCCACGGGGGACGCCGACTTCAAGGAGCGCAGCGCCGAGAAGATCAACGAGGTCCGCGAGCAGGCCTCGACGGTCTTCCTCGTGTCCCACTCGAACGCGAGCATCCGCGAGTTGTGCACCCGGGTGTTGTGGATGGACCGGGGAGTCCTGCTCGCCGACGGACCGACGGAGGACGTCGTCGCGGCATACGAGGCGAGCATGCCGAAGAAGAAGCCGCCCGCCAAACCCAAGCCGAAGCCGCCCGCGGAGGCCACGCCGCCGCCCGCGGGCGCGCTGCCCGCGATGCCGCCGGCCGACCCCACCCGCGCCTGACCGTGCCGAGCATCCTCGTCGTCACCGTGGTGCACGACCCGGAGGACTCGCGCATCCGGCACCGGCAGATCCCGGCGCTCCTCTCCGACGCCTGGCGGGTGACGTATGCCGCGCCCTTCCGCGCGTACGCCCGCCCGGCCCCGCTGCTCCCGGGCCTGCGGACCGTCGACCTCCCCCGCGCGCAGGGTCGTGACCGGCTCCACGCGGCGCGTGCGGCGCGCGCGCTGGTCCGAACCGAGGCACCCCGGCACGACCTCGTCCTCGTCCACGATCCCGAACTCGTCGCCGCTCTCGCCGGGCTGCGGCTGAGCAACCTCGTCTGGGACGTCCACGAGGATCCCGCCGCCGCGCTCGTCGCGAAGGACTGGCTGCCGCGCCCGCTGACGGGCCCCGTCGGGCGTCTCTGGCGGGGGGCCGAGCGGCTGGCCGAGCGCCGGCATCGGCTCCTGCTCGCCGAGACCGCCTATCAGGACCGCTTCCGGCGCACCCATCCCGTCGTGCCCAACACCGTGCGCGTGCCGGCGACGGTGACCGGTCCCGGCCGTGACCGGGTCGTCTATCTCGGCATGGTGACGATGGCCCGCGGGGCGGCCGAGATGGTCGAGGTGGCCCGGATCCTGCGGACGCGGACCGAGGGCGCCTGCCGTGTCGAGATCATCGGGGGCTCCCGCGACCCCGCCGCGACCGAGCTGCTCACGGCCGCCGCCGAGGCAGGGGATCTCGGCTGGCTCGGGTTCGTGCCGAGTGATGTGGCGCTGGGGATGCTGCCGGGGGCGCTCGCGGGACTGTCACTCCTGAAGGATCTCCCCAACTACCGACACTCCCGCCCGACCAAGATCGTCGAGTACATGGCGCATGGCGTCCCGGTCGTCACGACCCCCCTCCCGGTGGCCGTGGAGCTGGTCGAGGCGGCGGGTGCCGGGGTCGTCGTCCCGTTCGGCGACCCGGCGGCGGCGGCCGAGGCGATCCTCGCCCTCCGCGACGATCCCGACCGGGCCCGAGCGTATGCCGCGGCCGGCCATGCGGCGGCCCGGGCGGCATACGACTGGAACACGGCCGGCCCACAGTTCACGGCGACGTTGCGCGGGTTTCTCTGACCCGAGCGGGCTGGACCGGCCTCTCGACGACCCTGAACCGGCCTCTCGACGACCCTGAACCGGCCTCTCGACGACCCTGAACCGGCCTCTCGCGCGGAGCGCAGGACCCAAGACGAGGTTCCGCGTCACCCGTGGACGTCGAGCGGGTCCTGATCGCGCGGGTCGGCGACCGGCATGTCGGCGACGACCGCACCGGCCGCGTCGAGGAGTCGCAGCTGGGACACCTCGCTCGCGGACACCTTCGTGGTGACCACGAGCGTGCCGTCGGAGCGAGCCGAGGCCACGGCGAGGACCCGGCCGTCCGCCGCCACCAGCTGCCCCGACGCCGCCCCGCTGACCGGGACGACCGGGAACGCGATGACCGGGCCGAGGCCGTCGGCGGTCACGAGGACGGCCCGGACGGCATACGCGCCCTCGAGGAGGCTCGCCTGGACGACCATGTCGGAGGCCTGGGAGTCGGGGCCGGTGAGGTCGGCGGCCACGTTGAGGAAGGGATGCCCGTCGACGGTCAGCCGGGTCACGTCGATGCCGGTCAGGGTGCGTCCGTCGATCGTCGCACCGGACGGGGCCGCGAGATGCCGGGAGTCGATGACCGTCGCCGGCGTCGCCCACGTCTGCGCGACGGTGCGGCGCGCCAGCGCCTCCGGGGTGTCGACCGCTCCGGTCTCGGGCACGCGCGGCTCCTTGCCCGCGACGGGAAGGACCTCGACCACGGGCTGCTGCCGTCCCGACGGACCACGCACGGCGATGCCGTATGCCGTGCGTGCCGTCACCTCGACCGCCGCGACTCCGTCCGTGGCCGGGATCGCACGCCACGGGCCGCGCACCACCAGAGCGCCGGCGATGACCGGTTCCGGCGAGACGGCGATGCTGGTGGTCCCCGGCGCGGCGAGCAGAACAAGCCGCGGGTCCCGCTCGCCGAGCGCGACGGCGAGCACATCGGGCCACCCGGCCTTCGGTGCCGCCCCGCTGACGTGGTCCCAGTCCGCCAGCGGGCGATCGGGCGAGCCGCGGTGGACGGCGATCGCGTGCGCCCCCACGGCGACGACCAGCCCGATCCCTCCCGGCTGGGTTCCGGCATAGACGACCCGCGTCCCGGTGCCGTCGAGCCGGGCGGCCGCCGCCATCAGAGCGGCGTCGCCGGTGAGGTCTCCGCGCGCCGGCCACTGGGTCAGCGGCAGCGCGGTCGAGGTCCCGGGGGTGAGCCACCGGGAGGCGATCTGGTCCAGCGACATTCGGTAGGTCCCACCGCCGCAGCCGATGACCGCGTCACCCCCGACGACCGGGAAGTGGGTGTCATTGAACCCCCAGATCGGCTCGCCGTAGGTCCCGCCCGGCGTCTTCGGGCTGGTGTCCAGCCACACCGTCATCAGGTGCCGCCCGGGCGCCGGGTTGGCGTCCGGGGTGGTGCCCTCCCACATCGGGAACGACGCCGGCGGGGTGTTCCCGGCGTTGTCGCGCAGCACCCGGACGGTGCTGACCCCCACCCAGCCGTAGCCGCTGGTCACCCCCTGGGTCATCAGCTGCTTCGGGGTCGCCGGGATGTCGACGACGACCGCGGACTGGTCGTTGGTGGTGACATTCGTGCGCATCTGCGCCAACTCCGCGCGGACGCACGCCGGGACGGTCGAGGTGTCGGTCAGCAGCGTGGCCGCCTGGTCGGATGGCCCGGGCCGGCCGCTCACGGCGGCGAAGACGGCGCCGCCGGCCAGCAGCGTGGCGGCGGCGGCGCCGATCGGACGCAGCCGCGCCCGACGGCGGCGGCGGGCGGCCGCGGCATACAGGCCCGGGCCGGGCGGGGTGAACTCCTCCCCCGCGACGGCGTCCTCGAGCAGATCCTCGAGTTTGGTCATGACGACGCTCCTGTCGCGATGGTCTCGTCGGTGAGCAGGCCACCGGCGCGGAGGGCGAGCAGACCCCGGCTGATCCGGGACTTGACCGTCCCCGGGGCGCATTGGAGCGTCTCGGCGATCTGGGCCTCACTCTGGTCGGCATAGAAGCGCAGGACGAGCGCGGCGCGCTGATCGGTCGGGAGGAGGCGCAGCGCGGCGCGGACGCTGTGGGCCGTCGCCGGGTCGGCCGGCGGGCTCGGCCGGTCGGGAAGGTCGGCGTGCGGGATCTCGCCGGACCACCGCCGCCTACGGTCACGCAGGAGGAGGCGGACCATCGTCGTGCGGACATAGGCCTCGGCGGCGCCGACATCTCGCACCCGGCCCCACGACGTGTAGGTCCGGATGAGGGCCTCCTGGACCAGATCCTCCCCGGTGCCGCGGTCCCCGGTGAGGAGGACCGCGGTCCGGGCGAGCGCGGCATACCGGGCCTCGACGAACCCCTCGAAGTCCTCCGCCTGCGCCACGCGCCGTCCCTTCCGCTTCGCTCCGGCCGTATGCCGATGCCTCCCTCACCTGCTAAGAGCACCCGGGCGGGTGATTCGGTTCCCTCCGGCGCCGATCACCCGGGCCCAACGGCGGGGAACGCGACGGTATGCCGCTCAGCCGGCCGCCGTGACCGGCTCGCCGAGGGCGGTGGTCGCGGCGGCGAGGGCGGCGTCCCGGCCGCCGGGGAGGTCGAGCAGCGTGGGGTCGCCGGTCGCGGTCCACAGCAGGCCCAGCGAGCTTCCGGTGCCGACGAGGACGGCGCCGCCGCCCGCCGCGGGAGCGGTGCTCGCGGGGGACGAACCGGCGGAAGAGGAGCCCAGCGAGGACGCGCCGGCCACCGACGAGCTCACCGAGACCCCGCTCCCGACCACCACCGGGACCACGGCGGCGCTGGCCGCCGCGGCGGTGGCCATCCGCTTGAAGGCGACGCCGGCCGGGAGCACCTCGCCCTCCGGTGACACCAACCCCCGGAACACCTGGACCTTCCCCGAGCGTGGCGTGAACGCGAGCGGCAGATAGACGATCGGGCTGATCCGGCGGGCGAGCAGGCCGCCGACGACCCGCACGACCTCGGCGGCGTGCGCCTCGGGGGTGTAGCTGGCCCCCGGCCACGCCGTGCCGATCTCCCACGCCTGGACGGGAATCCGCGCCTCGAGGTGGTCGTCGACATACTGCAGCAGCCGGGGCAGGACGACCGGGTCCTCATAGAAGTGGAGCTGGCAGGCTCCGATCGCCCCGCCGTTGACCGCCTCCCAGTTCGCCGCGACCATCGCCCGCGCCCGCGCGGCCCGGTCGCCGGTGAGCACGCTGCGCAGGGCCTCGATCGTGTCCGCCGGAGGGAAGCGCGAGGCCCCGGCCTCCTGGCGGCGCCGGTAGTAGGCGGTGTAGTAGGCGAGCGCCTCCTCCTCACGTCCCGCGTCGAGGAGCTCGCCGGCGATGGCGATCCCGTATCCCGTGCTGGAGATCCCCGCGTCGAGGACGACCGCGGACGGATCGACGGAGCGGATCGCCGCCGACACGAGGCGGACGAGATCGGCATACGCCTGCGGGGTGCCGGACCAGAAGTTGGCCGCGTCGACCTCGTTCTCGACCGCCCAGAACCGCACGCCCCGGGGCTGGTAGCGGCGCACCATGGCCACGACCCACGCCCGATAGCGCTCGGGATCATCCGGCGCGGTGCTGGGGTGTTTGGGCGCCTCCTCGTCGGGCTCGGCGACGGCCGCCGCCCCCGACGAGTCCCCGACGCGCAGCTTGATCATCAGCCCGAAGCCGTAGCCGTTCGCCTGGTCCAGGGCTCGATCGGTCGCCGAGAACTGCTGCGGTTCGGCCAGGTCCCGGATGGCGCACCACTCGACCTCGGTGAAGGTCACCCCGGAGCCGAGCGAGGCGGCATACGTCAGCGGTGGCTCGAGGAAGGTGTTCCACTTCAGGCCGAGGTCCACGGCGCCGGGGCCGCGGACGATCGGCGCGACCGGCTCCCGCAGCCGCCCGGTCGACATGCTCAGGCTCGTCATCGGGGGAGCCCCCGGTCCGTCGCACGCGGCGACCAACGCGGGCCCGGCGGTGAGCAGCAGTCCGAGGCTGCGCCGTCTCACCGGGTTGCCCCCGCGCGGTAGCCGAAGCGGCGCCGCACCGGGCGGGTGATCGCCCAGACGGCGTGCCGTGACATGGGCCCGAGTCCGTCGTGCCACCGATCGTCCCGCCGGATGCGGGCCGGACCGGACGCCATCCGACCGGGGTTGCCGGCGACCGCATGCGAGCCGAGGCGGACGAACGATCCGTCCGCGCCGATCAGGTCCTCGACGCCGTCGAGCCCGGCCAGCGCGGCCGCCTCGCCGACGACGCGGCGTGGATCCCGGGCGAGGTCCTCATAGCGGATCCGGAGGTACCCGCGCCGATCGCGCCACAACGCCGTCATCGACCGGTTCCACACCGACCACAGGAGCGCCGATCGCAGCACCCCACGGCGCTCCATCAGCGGGTCGGTGCTCGGGTCCCGGGTCGCCTTCGCCTCCCGCCAGCTGTATGCCGCCCCGCGCGGATCCCGGACGAGGTGCACCACCCGCGGTGGTTCGGGAAGGACGGCGGCGAGCAACGCGGCATACGTCGGGAGTTTGCTGGAGTCGACGACGACGCGCGCTCCGGCGGTGGCC
Organism: Nostocoides sp.; assembly: GCA_039812345.1. Taxonomy (GTDB): domain Bacteria; phylum Actinomycetota; class Actinomycetes; order Actinomycetales; family Dermatophilaceae; genus Nostocoides_A. The sequence goes on from JBDIAJ010000020.1 coordinate 19,609, forward strand.
GCGATCGCGGCATACAGGGGCGGCAGGACGATCCTCAACTCGCCCGGGTCGGGGGCGCGACGCAGCCAGGTGGGCAGGCGCCGCAGCCGGGTCAGGCGCGTCAGCGCCGCGTGGACGTCCGCCGGGTCGGGCGGGTGCGCGCCATACGCGCGATCGAGCACCGCCCGCCAGAAGGGGCATTCGGGCACCGGCACCCCGCACGCGCACAGCCGCCGCTCGATCAGGCCCCGCTGCCAGAGGAAGCGGACCTCGCCGGCGTCGACGGCCCCGGGCAGCGACCCGAGGAGGCCGGCGAGCAGGGTGGAGCCGCTGCGGCCGGTGCCACCGACCATGAGGACGACCGGTGCCGGATCGAGCCGATCACTCACTCGGCTTGGTCAAGGAGATGCCGCCCTCGCCCAGCTGGCCACGCGGGGTGGTGCTCTCCCCGACGGTCCGGGCCACCGGCGCCCAGGGGTCGGTCACCGGGCCGTGAGCGTGCCCGGCCGACCGCGGGGTGCGCGGGGCGATGGCTCCCTGCTGCTCCCACGCGATCTCCTCCGCGTCCGGCTCGTAGAGCTCGTCCTCGCTCTCCCGGCGGGAGCGGCGCAGGACCTCGGGGATGGCCAGGAGCAGCACGGCCACGGCGAGGCCGATGATGACCGCCGTGAGGGCCTTGCGCAAGATCATGGTGTACCAGGCCAGGGGGGCCGATTTCGTCCCGACCGACTCGGCGATGGTCGCCGCCTGACGGGCCTTGATGTCGGCCATCGCGGTCGTCCGGTCGGCGAGTTCCTGCCGCGCGTTGTCCACCGCATATTGCGGGCCGACGAAGGCCGGCTCGTTCTGGACGATGTCGGCGAGATGCTTCTGGGCCGCCGCGAGGGCGGTGTCGAGGTAGCGGATGTTGTCGCCCCGGCCCTTCGCGGTCGCCAGGGCGACCTGGAACTGGGTCACCGCGTCCGCGGCGGCCTGGTATTCGCGATCGGGGTCGTTGAGGCCGGTGTCCTTGCGGACCTTGTCGAGGTCGTCCAGGGCGGCCGTGAGCTGGTTCTGGGCCTCGGTCTCGGCCCGCTCCGCCTGGCGTGAGGCCGGGGCGAAGATCTGGTTCTGGATGGCCGTCGGGACCTGGGCGATGACCTTGTTGACCACGCCCTCGTCGGGGTCGGCGAAGGTGACCCGGACCAGTTCGGTGTCGGCGATCCGCGCCGCCGACAGACCCTTGCGGATGCGGTCCTCGGTGGCGCCGCCCTCGGAGGCGAGCTCGCGGACGACGTCATCGCTGGTGGCCGCGTTGACCAGCGAACCCGCGACGAGGTTGATCGCCGCGACCGTCTGGTCGCCCGTCGGGTTGACGACGCGCAGATCCACCGTGCTGCTGTACTTGGTCCCGTTGGGCGCGTTCAACCCCACGACGACGAGCAGGGCGGCGATCGGGATGATGACCAGCAGCCACAGCCGCCGCCCGAGGTGCGAGAGCAGTTCGCGTAGTTCCATGAGGTGGGGTGTTCTTTCCGGGTTCCTGGCGTGCCGGGCGGCGTTCGTTGACCGGGCGACAACTCTACACGGGAGCCCCGACAGCTCGAATCGTCCGGGTGGCGGCGCGGCCGGCTCCGGCGTGACACCCTGAGTGCTCGTGAGCCCGTCCGCGCCGCCGCCGGTGTTTCTCCTCGGCGCGCCGCGTTCCGGCACGACCCTGCTCTATCGCTGCCTCGCCCTCCACCCCGACGCCGCATGGATCTCCAACTTCCAGCGGCGCCTTCCCCGGGCGTGGCCGCTGGCCGCCCTCTCCCGCATCACCCGGCACACGCCCCGACGGACGTATGCCGCATGGTTCGGTCCCTGGGGCGACGCCGCCTATCCCTATGGGCGGGTCCGCGGCCGCCTGGACCGCGCGTGGCCCCAACCGGTCGAGGGGGAGCCGGTGTTCGCGGCCTACGGCCTGCCACCCGCCGGTGGCGGGGAACCGGAGCCGGCCATGCGAGACCGGCTCCGCCGGGCGATGGCCCGCATGACCGCCGCCTCGGGCGGCCGGGTCCTGCTCAGCAAGCGGATCGCGCACAACCGGCGCATCCCGGTGCTGGCGCGGGTGTGGCCGCAGGCCCGGTTCGTCGTGCTGACCCGGGACGGGCGAGCGGTCACCGACTCCCTGCTGCGCGTGGACTGGTGGCCGCAGGCCGACCTGTGGTGGTGGCGGGCCGGCGCCCGCCCCGCGGACTGGGTCGCCGCGGGCGGTGATCCCGCGGAGGCCGCCGCCCGGCATTGGGTCGCGGAGGTGGACGCGATCCGGGAGGGGCTGATCGGCATACGTCCGGAGCGGGTGCTGCGCCTGTCGTATGAGGATCTCGTCGCCGATCCCGGGGCCGAGTTGGCCCGGTCCGCGCGATTCGCCGGTCTCGATCCGGGCGTGGCGGCTTGGCAGGCGGCCCTCGCGGCGGTTGACTTCGCCGACAGGAATTGCACATGGGATGACGACGACCCCAGCCGCGCCGCCGCGCTGGCCGTCCTCACCCCCCGGCTCGAGGAACTGGGGTACCGGTCATGACGAGCAGACCGACGGCGTTCATCCTGGGGACCGGCCGCTGCGGGTCCACGCTGGTCCATGAGATCGTCGCCCGGCATCCGGCCGTCGGCTTCGTCACCAACCTCGACGACCTGGGGATCCGACGCGGAAACGCCCAGCAACTGACCTTGTGGCGGCGGCTGCCGGCCGCCCTGTCGGACAAGGGCCGGGCCCGGCTCGCGCCGAGTGAGGGCTATCGGGTCGTCGCCCGCGAGGTCTCCCCCATGCTGGTCGACCCGGCCGCCGACCTCACCGAGGCCGACCTGACCCCCTGGTTGGCCCAGCGGCTGCAGGATTTCGTCGACGCCCGGATGACTCACCTCGAATCGGCCGAGGTCTTCGTACACAAGTTCACCGGGTGGCCGCGGGCCCGCCTGCTGGACGCGGCCTTCCCGGGATCTCGGTATGTCCACATCGTGCGCGACGGGCGGGCCGTGGCCAACTCCTGGCTCCAGATGGACTGGTGGCGGGGCCATCTCGGGCCCGCCGGCTGGCATTTCGGCCCGCTCCCGGACGACCTCGCGGCGCTGTGGGAGGACGGCGGCCGCAGCCAGCCCGTGCTCGCCGCGCTCGCCTGGCGCCTGCTCACCGACGCCTCCGAGAGCTGCTCGGCACAGCTCGGCCGACGCTGGCTCACGGTGCGCTACGAGGATCTGCTCGACGATCCGCGCGCCCAATTGACCCGGATCCTCGAACACATCGGCCTGCCGTGGAACGACACCTTCGAGGCCGGCCTCGCCCGCTACACACTCTCCCCGGGCCGGGTCGAGGCGTTCCGCGGCGACCTGAGCCCGGCTCAGATCGAGGCGATGGAGGCGGCGATCGCGCCGGCCCTGGCCCGATACGGCTATCCGGTCCCGATGCCCCCCGCGGCGCCGGAGCCTCAGTAGGCGCCTTCCGCCTTGGTCACGGCCCGGACGGTCCGGAAGAGGATCATGACGTCGAGGACCGGCGACCAGTTGTCGACATACCAGAGGTCCAGCCGGAGCGAGTCCTCCCAGTTCAGGTCCGAGCGGCCGGAGATCTGCCACATTCCCGTCAGGCCGGGGCGGACGCGCAGCCGGCGCATGGCGTCGGGCTCATAGGCGCTGACCTCGCGCGGCAGCGGCGGTCGGGGCCCGACGAGCGACATCTCGCCCTTGATCACGTTGAACAGCTGCGGCAGCTCATCGAGCGAGAACTTGCGCAGGACCTTGCCCGGCCTGGTGATGCGCGGGTCGGCCCGGTCCTTGAAGAGCATGGCGTTGACCTGGTCATGGCTGGCCTCCAGGCTCGCCTGCAGCGCCTCGGCGTTGACGACCATCGTCCGGAACTTCACCATCGGGAAGGTCCGCCCCTCCTCGCCGACGCGTTGCTGGACGAAGAACACCGGGCCGCGGTCGGCGAGCTTGATCCACAGGGAGATCAGCACCCACGCGGGCGAGGTGATCAGGAGGATGCCCGCCGAGCAGACGATGTCGATGGTCCGCTTGACGATGGCGTCGACGCCACCGATCGTCGGGCCCTCGACGTGCAGCAGGGTCATGCCGGCGGCGGGGCGCAGGGTGAGCCGGGGCGAGGCGACCTCGTGGATGCCGGGGTGGACGTAGAGATCGACACCCATCTCCGAGAGCGCCCACCCGAGGCGGCGCAGGGCCTTGCCCGAGAACGCGGAGTCGGAGGCGATCACCACGGCCTCCGCGCCGGTCTCACGCACGGCCAGAAGCGCGGTCTCGGGGCCGCCGTAGAGCGGGACGTCTTGGATCCACGAGGGGTCGGGCAGATCGGACGCGCAGGCGCCGACGACGACCATGCCCGTCTCGTGGGGGTCGCCCTCGAGTTCGGCGATCATCTCCGGAACGGCCAGGCCGCGGCCGACGACGATGGTCGGCTGCAGGCACTTGCCGCGGGCGCGCGCGGCCGCGAGCCGGCCGCGCTGGAGCCATCGCGCCACGACGGTCAGGGCGAACGTCAACGGAACCGCGACGCCGATGAGCAGGCGCGACATCTGCCACCCGAGGGAGACGAGGATGAACGCGACCAGGGCGAGGAGGATGACCAGACCCTTGCCGATACTGCGGTACTCGTCGAGGCCGATGCCCAGCGAGGCGAGGCGGTAGCCCCCGGCATAGGCGACGACGACCAGCCAGACGATCGGCAGGACGGTCGCCAGCAGGGCCACCCGGAAGTTGGGGATGCCGCCCCAGCGCACGAGCGCGGCGGTCGTGCAGGCGATCAGTGCGGCGACGAAGTCACCGACGATCACCCGTCGCCGATAGCGACCGCGCCACATGCCGATCGGCAGCGACGAATCACGCTGCGGCAACTCCGGCACATGCCACGCGACGGTCTGTGGGACCGGCGTGACGGCGCCGGCGAGCGCGCCGGACTCGATCTCGGGCTCCCCGTATGCGGTCCCGCTCACCTGTACCTCCCATACATGGTGCGACCCGATCCCCCCGACCGAGACGTTCCAGCGACCTCCGACACGCTGGTCGTGTGCGGGTGTCGCCGCACGGACGTTACCGCATGGGTCGCCCCGCGACCAGGCGAACGCGCCGATCGAATCGGGGCACACGCATGAACTGTTCCTTTTCTGTCCATGCGTGCGACCCCGTTCACCTCTGTTACTCGGCGTTCTCGGTGGAGGCGTCCGCGGCCGGCTCGGCCGAGGCCTCCGCCTCCGCGGCCTCGCCCTCGGCACCGGCGAGCTCGGCGTCCAGCGCCTCCTGCGAGATCATCGCGGTGACATTGACGACGAGAGCATCGGCGTCGGTGACCAGGTCGACCCCCTCGGGGAGCACGATGGTCCCGGCGAGGATCTGGGTGCCCGCCTCGGCGCCGGCGATGTCCACGACGATCGCCTCGGGGATGTGGGTCGCCTCGCACTGGATCTCGAGGGTGTTGCTCTCGACCGTGACCACGGTCTCGGACGCGGCCTCGCCCTCCAGGTGGACCGGAACGTCGACCGTGACCTTCTCGCCCTTGCGGACGATGACGAGGTCGACGTGCTCGATCACCGGCTTGACCGGATTGCGCTGCACGTCCTTGGCGAGGGCGAGTTGCTCCCGGCCGTCGATGACGAGGTTGAGCAGGGCGTTGGCGTGCTTGAGCGCCATCATCGCGTCGTGGGCCGGCATGGCGATGTGAATGGGGTCACTGCCGTGGCCGTAGAGCACGGCCGGGACCCGGCCGGAGCGCCGGACGCGGCGGGCCGCACCCTTGCCGAACTCCGTGCGCAGGTCGACGATCAAGCGATTGTCGGTGGACACAACTGACTCCTAAGCGATCCGTGAGGCGGGCCGGGATGGACCGGGGCTCGGTGGCGGTGGAGCCTGGCGAGCGCGGGGTGGCACGTCGTCGAGCACCACCGCGTCGATCACGGATCCGAGGCTGACGCCACAGAGTCCCTCGCCGAGGCTTTGATCGCTCATCCTACCGGGGGGTCACACCGGCCGTGAAATCGCCCCGGTCCGGTGCCCCTCGATCAGGCGCGGCCGTCGAACAACGAGGTCACCGAGCCGTCCTCGAACACCGCGCGGACGGCCTCGGCGATGAGGGGGCCGATGGACAGGACCGTCAGCTTGTCGAAGTGCTGCTCGGGGGTGAGGGGCAGCGTGTTGGTGACGATGACCTCGCTCGCGCCGCAGGCGACCAACCGCTCGACCGCGGGCTCGGAGAAGATCGCGTGCGTGGCGGCGATGACGACTCCGGACGCGCCTGCGGCCAGCAGGGCATCGGCCGCCTTCACGATCGTCCCCGCCGTGTCGATCATGTCGTCGACGAGGATGCACAGCCGTCCGGACACGTCCCCGACGACCCGGTTGGCCACGCTCTCGTTGGGCCGGGTGATGTCGCGGGTCTTGTGGATGAAGGCGAGCGGGGCACCGCCGAGGCGCCGGGACCACTGCTCGGCGACCTTGATCCGGCCGGCGTCCGGCGAGACCACGGCGAGTCGCTGTCCGGAGTATTTCTCCGCGACATACGCGCTCAGTGTGGGCAGCGCCATGAGGTGGTCGACGGGCCCGTCGAAGAAGCCCTGGATCTGGTCGGTGTGCAGGTCGACGGCCATGAGCCGGTCCGCGCCGGCCGTCTTGAACAGGTCCGCCATCAGGCGGGCGGAGATCGGCTCCCGCCCGCGATGCTTCTTGTCCTGCCGGGCGTAGCCGTAGAACGGGAGGACGACGGAGATCCGCTTGGCCGAGGCGCGTTTGAGGGCGTCGACCATGATCAGCTGCTCCATGATCGCCTCGTTGATCGGCGCCGCGTGACTCTGGATGACGAAGGCGTCGCACCCCCGGACCGACTCCTCATACCTGACGAAGATCTCGCCGTTGGCGAAGTCGAAGACCTGGGTGGGGATCGGCCGGGTCCCGAGGATTCGGGCGACCTCGTGCGAGAGCTGGCTGTTGACCCGCCCCGCGAAGACCATGAGCGTCTTGCGGGTCTTCTTCTGGATGCCCATCGCCGGTCAGGCTCCTTCCGCGACGATCTCGTCCGCTCCGGTCGGTCGGTCGGCGATCGCTCGCTCCGCGGCCGCCGCGGTGGCGGTGCCGGCCCGGGCCCGGAGCACCCAGCCGTCGATATTGCGCTGCCGGCCCCGGCCCACGGCGATCTGACCGGGCTGGACATCGGCCACCAGCGCCGTGCCGGCCGCGACATAGGCGCCGTCGGCGACCGTGACCGGCGCGACGAGGACCGAATTGGACCCGACGAAACTCTGCGCGCCGATGGACGTCGGGTGCTTGCCGATGCCGTCGTAGTTGGCGAAGATCGTCCCCGCCCCGATGTTGGCGCCTTCCCCGATGGTCGCGTCGCCGCAATAGGTCAGGTGCGGGACCTTGGCACCGGCACCGATCCGGGCGTTCTTGGTCTCGACGAAGCCGCCGATCTTCCCGCCGGGGCCGAGTTCGGTTCCCGGTCGCAGATAGCTGAACGGACCGACGGACGCGCCCTCCCCCACGACCGCGAGGTGGACCTCGGCGCGCCGGACCTCGGCCCGGTCACCGATCTCGCTGTCCCGGATGGTCACATCGGGGCCGATGACGGCGTCGCGACCGATCGTCGTCGCCCCGAGGAGTTGCGTCCCGGGCAGAAGAGTCGTGTCCTGGCCGATGGTCACCTCGACGTCGATCCACGTCGTGGCGGGATCGACAACCGTCACGCCCGCCCGCATCCACGCCTGCGTCTGCCGGTCGTTGAGGATGCGTCCGAGGGTGGCGAGTTGGACCCGGTCGTTGACCCCTTCTGTCTGCCAGACGTCCTCACACGGGTATGCCGAGACCCGCTTCCCGTCGGAGCGGGCCACCTCGAGGACGTCGGTGAGGTACTTCTCGCCCTGCGCGTTGTCGGTGCCGATGCGACCGAGCGCGTCGCGGAGGGTGTCGGCGTCGAACGCGTAGATGCCGGAGTTGATCTCCCTGATGGCCCGCTGGGTCTCGTCCGCGTCCTTGTGCTCGACGATCGCCCGCACGCTTCCGTCGGGGTCTCGCAGGATCCGGCCGTAGCCGGTGGGGTCGGCCGGCTCCGCCGTCATGACGGTGACCGCGGACGCCGACGTCAGGTGACTCGCCAGCAGGGCGTGGAGGGTGTCGCCGGTGAGGAGGGGGACATCGCCATACGTGACGAGAACGGTGCCGGACAGGTCGGCCGGCAGATGCGCCAGCGCGCATTCGGTCGCCCGGCCGGTGCCCTTGACCTCGTCCTGGTCGGCGATGAGGGCCTCCGGGTCCACCTCGGCGACGTGGGCCGCGACCAGCTCGCGCGCGTGGCGAACCACCACCGCGAGGTGGATGGGAGCGACGGCGCGGCCGGCGGCGATCGCGTGGCCGAGCAGCGTGCGGCCACCGATGCGGTGGAGCACCTTGGGTGTCGCGGACTTCATCCGCGTGCCCTCGCCAGCGGCCAGGATGACGACGGCGGCGGGTCTGGATTCGGTCACGTTCGCGTCGCTCCCAAGGGCTCGTCCGGGTCTCTCATGCTACCTGCGGGGTCGCCGGCCCGCTGACCGGGGCGGGACTACTTGGAGGCCGAGGACGTCGAGGATGTCAGGGCGGCGTAGGCACCCGAGTCGCCGACCGTCCACACGGCCGCCGCCAGGACGGACCCGATGTCGTTGGGGTTGGTCGAGACCGAGGTCATGCCGTCGACGGCGTCGGTGATCCGTCTCATGGCTGCGACATCGGAGTCGGGGCCCATGCCGATGAGGACGAGGCGGACCGGCTTGTTCGCGTCCTGGAGCTGCCGGAGCCGGGCGATGAGGTCCTTCTCGTCGAGGCCACCCGTGGGGTCGTCGTTCTTGCCGTCCGTCACGACGAGGACGATGTTCTGGGTCTCGGGGAGGTAGTTCTTGCGCGCGGACTCGAAGGCGGCAGCGATCGTGTCATAGAGGCCGGTGTCGCCGGCGACCAGGGTGGACATCGAGTTGACCGCCTGTTCGAGGGCGACCCGCTGGCTTCCGGAGTCCTTGGCGGAGCCGAGGGTGGCGACCTTGAGCAGTTCCTCGTAGTCGCGGCCCCCGGGGCGGCGGTCGCTGGAGAACACCCACAACCCGGCGCGGGCGGTGTCCGGCAGTTGGGCCATCGACGCGTTGACCGCGGCGATCGCCAACTGGATCCGGGTGCTGCTGCCGGCGGACTCGATCATGGACCCCGAGACATCGACGACGTTGAGGATCGAGACCTTCCGCGTGATCTTCTCCATGTCGGAGAGCAGCTTGGTCAGCGTCGGCGTGTTGATGACCGGGGCGGTCCCCGGGAGGGTCGTCGGCACGCCCTTGACCAGTTCGCGGGTCGTGGTCTCGTTCTGCGACCGGAAGAACGCGTCGGTCATGGCCTGGGTGGCCGTCGTCGACGTCAGCTTCTGCTCGAGTTGGGAGAAGGCTGCGGCGTCGTCGGCCGGTCCGTCGAAGCGGACGAGGGTGTAGGTCATCTGGGGTGGGCCCTCGGCCGGGGTGAACGCCTGGACGTCCGCCCCGGGATGCGCGGCGTTCCAGGCGGCGATCTGCTGTTCGCTGGCCGGGAACGCCTTGGCGACGTCGGTGCTTCCGGAGGCCCGCTCGAAGGCCACCGCGGCGGGGACCTGACCGCGGACGATCTCGAAGAACGGCTTGCTGATCGCGTTCTCGCCGCCCGGAAGAGAGGCGAACATCTGCCAGACCGCCGTGAACGCCAGTGCGGTGGGGGTGGACTCGCTCGTCGAGGCGGCCGACAGGGGCAGCTTGGTCAGCGCGTCGACCCACTTCTGGGGGCCGGTGGTCTGTGGGGTGGCGATCGACGCGGGCACCGCGAGCACGACCGGGGACGAGGCGAGGACGCGCCCGACGGTCGCCTTCGGCATCGCGTCGCTGTTCTGCGCACGGGCGTTGTAGGCCTCGACCCGGGCGGCCGCGTCGGAGATCCACGCGTCCACGGCGAAGGACCCACTCGACATCCGCTCGACGAAAGCGTTGGACGACATCGTGATCAACTCGACCGGATGACATCCGATCGACGCCCCGACGACCTTCGTGACGATCGGGGCGAAATCGGCCGGCGCGGCGATCGTGTAGGACGAGCAGGCGGCCGTGTTCGTCCCCCCGGAGGCGGTCGTGGAGCGCGACGGGTTCTCGGCGGATCCCGACGATCGGTCGCCGAACAGTCTGGTGCCGACGAGAACCAGGGCCGCGACCAGGAGCGCCAGACCGATCACGATGGGGGCGTTGCTTCGCCTCTTCGCGTGCCTGCCCACCAGAAGGTTCCTCCACACAGTTGGTTACCGCGCGTCAATCCGGCGCGCGCCGAATTATGGCACGCACGGATCATGGGAGCCGGTGGATCGGACGCGAGGGGCTCCCCGGGGTGGAATCGAACCACCGACGCTAGTCCTGATTCAAAGTCAGGCGGGCCCTGCCAGCAGACCAACCGGGGATCGGGAGAACCCGCACAGCCTACGCGCCCGGCTGGGCGCCCCCGGACTGGCGAGGGTCCCGGTGCCGGGCTGGAAGAATGGCGGAATGAGCGCGGCGCGGGCAGATCGCAGAGCCCGTGGTGCCCGTGCGCGGATGACCGGGAACGAGCGTCGCGAGCAGCTCATCGCGGTCGGCCGGGCCCTGTTCGCCCAACGCGGCTTCGAGGGCACGAGTGTCGAGGAGATCGCGGCCCGGGCGGAGGTGTCCAAGCCGGTCGTCTACGAGCACTTCGGCGGCAAGGAGGGCCTGTATGCCGTCGTCGTCGACCGCGAGATCGCCGCACTGACCTCCGGCATCACCGACGCGCTCGGCTCGACCGGCACGGCCCGGGAACTCATCGAACGGGCCGCACTCGCCCTCCTCGACTACGTCGAGGGCAGCACGGACGGCTTCCGCATCCTGGTCCGCGACTCACCGCCCGGTCAGCAGACCGGCAACTTCGCGAGCCTCATGAGCGACGTCGCCTCGCAGGTGGAACACCTGCTCGCCCAACAGTTCACGACTCGGCGGCTCGATCCCCGGACGGCCCCGATGTATGCCCAGATGCTCGTCGGCATGGTGGCCCTGACCGGGCAGTGGTGGATGGACCAGCGCCGGTTCAAGAAGGCCGAGGTCGCCGCCCACCTGGTCAACCTCGCCTGGAACGGGCTGACCGGGATGGAGGCCAGGCCGACCCTGACCGATCGCCCGCCACCATAGCCACGGGCCTCGACGGGTCGCCGGCGCGCGGCGACCCTCAGCGATGGGCCACCGCGAAGATCCGCCGGAACGGCAGGACGACGCCCGAGGCGGTGCGGGGATAGGCGGCGCGGAGGCGCTCGGCATACGGCTGGAGGAAGGCGTCGCGTTCGCCGGGGTCGGTGAGCACGTCGAGGACGGGCCGCAGCCCGGTCCCGCGGACCCATTCGAGGACGGGGTCGGACTGCACCCCCGCGCGGTCGAGGACGTGGAGATAGGTCGTCTCCCAGACGTCGGTGGCGAGCCCGGCGCGCTCGAGGACCTGCAGGTAGCTGCCCGGCTCGGCGCTCGCGGGGCGGCGCAGTGCGGCGGCGAGGTCGTCGCGGCGGGAGTGCGTCCGGGCGACCTCGCGCATGAGGGCGTGGCTCGGCGCGCCGAAGTTCCCGGGAACCTGGAACGCGAGCCATCCGCCGGGGGCCAGGGCCGCGCACCAGTCGCTGAGCAGTTCGAGATGGCGTGGGATCCACTGAAGGGCGGCGTTGCTGACGATGACGTCGGGGGCCCCCGCGTGGGCCTCGACCGGCCACTGGGCGAGGTCAGCCTCGACCCAGGTGACGCGACCGTCGACATCGAGACCGCGGGCGCGGTCGAGCATCTGGGGCGAGGAGTCCACGCCGACGACGCGGGCGCCGGGCCAGCGCTCGGTCAGGGACAGCGTGAGCGGGCCGTCGCCGCATCCGAGATCGAGGACGAGTCCCGGATCGGTCGCGCCGACGCGGGCCAGAAGGTCGTGAAACGGGCGCGAGCGTTCGTCGGCGAACTTCGCGTACTGCCCGGGGTCCCACTGAGTCATCGGCACCTCTCCCGCACCATTGCTTCGACGTCAAGATACTTGACCGGCTACCGTTTGGGAATGGACTCCAGTCGACCGAGCCCCGACGCCGCCACGGCGGTCGGCCCGCCGACGGCTCCGGACGACGTCGACGCCATCGTCGCGGCCTGGCGGCGCGCACGTCCCGACCTCGATGTCCGGCCGATGCAGGTGCTCTCCCGCGTCGGCCGGCTCGCGCGGCGCCTCGACCAGGCCCGACGTTCGGCGTTCGCCGAGCACGGGCTGGAGATCTGGGAGTTCGACGTGCTCAGCGCCCTGCGGCGGGCGGGATCGCCATACGAGTTGTCGCCGGGGCGCCTGGCGCAGGCCACGCTCGTCACCAGCGGGACGATGACGAATCGCATCGATCGGCTCCAGGGTCGGGAGTTGGTCACCCGGCGACCGTCCCGGCGCGACCGCAGGAGCGTCATCGTCGGGCTCACCTCCTCGGGCCTGGCCTGCGTCGACGGGGCGCTGACCACCTTGTTGGATCACGAGCGCACCCTGCTCGCCGGACTCGACCAGCACGACCGCGACCTGCTCGCCGATCTCCTGCGGCGGCTCCAGGCCGGGCTCGCCGACCCCGGCTGACCCGGCGCGACCCCTCGGGCGCAGGAGGGTTCGGTCAGCCGATGACCTCCGCCGCGGCCAGCCACTCCTCCTCCAGGCCCGCCTCCTCCGCCGCGAGATCACGCAGTTGACGGTGCAGGCGCGCGAGCGCGGCGTGGTCGCTCGCGGCGTCGGCCATCTCGGCGTGCAACCGCTGTTCGCGGTCCTGGATTCGCGCGAGCGCCTTCTCCACCCGGGCCAGCGTCTTGCGCGCCTCCCGCTGCTCCGCGGGCGTCGCCGGCGCGGGTGCCGCGGCGTCGCGTTCGGGTGAGTCGGAGGCCGGTGTGGTCGAGGCGAGGGCGGGCGCAGCGGGGGGCGCCGGAGCGGGCGGCGCGGGATCGGCATACGGGCGGCTGTGGCGGAGCCGGAGGTATTCCTCGACTCCCCCGGGAAGGTGGCGGAGCCGGCCGTCCCCGAGAAGCGCGAGCTGGGTGTCGGTGACCCGCTCGAGGAGGTACCGGTCGTGGGAGACGACGACGAGCGTTCCGGCCCACCCGTCGAGGACGTCTTCCACGGCCGTGAGCGTGTCGATGTCGAGATCGTTGGTCGGCTCGTCGAGCAGGAGGACATTCGGTTCGTCGAGGAGGACCCGCAGGATCTGGAGGCGTCGCCGCTCGCCGCCGGACAGATCCCGGACCCGCGCCTGCTGACGCGGGCCGGGAAATCCGAGGCGAGTCGCGAGCTGGCTCGCGCTGATCGGTTTCCCGCCGATCGTCGTCGTCGCGCGAACCGATTCGATCGCCTCGATCACGCGGGCGTCGCCGAGGTCGTCGAGTTCGCGGACGTCCTGGGTGACGAAGCCGACGCGGACCGTCACCCCCTCCTTCCGGCGTCCGGAGTCGAGCGGCTGCTCGCCGGCGATGACCCGCAGCAGCGTCGACTTGCCGGAACCGTTGACGCCGATGAGGCCGACCCGCTCACCCGGGGCGAGCTGCCAGGTGACGCGATCGAGGAGCCGGGTGTCGCCGAGGAGCAGGCTCGCATCGTGCAGGTCGATGACGTCCTTGCCGAGCCGGGCGCCCGCGAACCGAGCCAGCTCGAGGCGATCGCGCGGGGGCGGCTCGTCGGCGATGAGGGCGTTGGCCGCGTCGATGCGGAACTTCGGTTTGCTCGTCCGGGCGGGGGCGCCGCGCCGCAACCAGGCGAGTTCCTTGCGGAGGAGGTTGTCCCGGCGTTCGCTCGTGACGGCCTGGATGCGGTCGCGCTCCGCGCGCGCGAGGACGTATGCCGCATACCCCCCGTCGTAGGACTCCACCCGCCCGTCGACCACCTCCCACGTCCGGGTGGTCACCGCGTCGAGGAACCACCGGTCGTGCGTGACGACGAGCAGCGCCCGGTCGGGACGCATCCACGAGGTCGTCAGATGGTCGGCCAGCCAGGCGACCCCCTCGACGTCGAGGTGATTGGTCGGCTCGTCGAGCAGCAGGACGTTGGCGTCGGAGGCGAGGGCGCGAGCGAGGGAGACGCGCCGGCGCTCCCCGCCGGAGAGGGTGTCGAGCCGGGCGTCCAGGCCCCCGACCGCGCTCGCGCGCGCGTCTCCGAGCAGGCCGCCGACGATCTCGCGGATGTGCGCCTGACCGGCCCATTCGTGCTCGTCCGCGTCGCCGTGGACCGCCTGGCGGACAATCGTCCCGGGCGGCAACTGCTCGTCCTGCGCCACCCCGGCCAGGCGCAGCGATGAGGAGTGGGTGACCCGGCCGGAGTCGAGGTCCCGCTCCCGGGCGAGCACCCGCAGCAGCGTCGTCTTGCCGCCGCCGTTGCGGCCGACCACGCCGATGCGATCGCCGGTGCCGACACCGAACGACACGGCGTCGAGGATCGCGCGGGTGCCCGAGGTCACCGTCGCACGCTCGACGTTGACGAGATTGGCCATCAGGCGGCGGGGTCGATCTGCGCCCCGGCGACCGGACCGATCGCCCGCCGGACGTCCTGCACCGCGCCGGAGGCGATGAGGGCGACCGACAGGTCGAGGGCGGCCTCCCGGTCGTTGGCCAGGAAGGCGAGGGTGGGGCCGGAGCCGGAGACGATGCCACCGAGGGCGCCCTGGGTCAGCCCCTCGTCGAGGACGTCGGCCAGACCGGGCAGGAGGGAGAGCGCCGCCGTCTGAAGGTCGTTGGCCAGCAGCCCCCCGACCGTGCGGACGTCCCCGGCCCGCAGGGCGGCGAGCAGTTCGGCAGTCGGCGCGGGCGCGGCCACCGCGCCACCCTCGGCGTCTCGGAGACGGTCGCACTCGGCATACACATCGGGGGTGGACAGGCCGGTCTCGGCGAGGGCGAACACCCAGTGATAGACCCCGCGGGTCAGGGCGGGGACCACCTGCTCACCTCGGCCGCTGCCGAGGGCGGTGCCGCCTCGAAGGAGGAAGGGAACGTCGCTGCCGAGCCGCGCGGCGATGGGTTCGAGGTCGTCCAGGGGCCAGTCGAGTCCCCACAGGCGGTTGCAGGCGACGAGGGCGCCGGCGGCGTCCGCGGACCCGCCGGCCATGCCCCCGGCGACCGGGATCTCCTTGGTGACGTCGAGGTGGGCGCGCTCTTTCACGCCGGCCGCCTTCGCCAGTGCGGCGGCGGCGCGTATGGCGAGATTGGTGGTGTCGTCCGGCACGCCGGCCACGGTCCGGCCGCCCAGGGTGATACCCCACTCGGAGGCGCTCCGCACGCCGACGGTGTCGTGGAGACCGACCGCCTGATAGACGGTGGCGAGTTGGTGGAAGCCGTCACTGCGACGGGGACCGACCCGCAGCTCGATGTTGACCTTGGCCGGCACCCGCACCAGGACCTCGGTTCGGGGTCCCGGCGGCGGCGTCATGCCCCCCACCTAACCATGAACCGGTGGACGCAGTGCAGCGGCCACCCGGGCGAAGGCGGCGATGTCGAGTTGCTCTCCGCGCAGCGTCGGGTCGACCCCGGCGCGTTCGAGCGCCGCGCTCGCGTTGGCGGCCGAACCGGCCAGCCGGGCGAGGGCCGAACGGAGCATCTTGCGCCGTTGGGCGAAGGCCGCATCGATGACGTCGAAGACCTGCTCGCGGGTGGCCGGCGTCTCGGGCGGATCCTGCCGGACGAGCGACACCAGACCCGAGTCGACATTCGGCACCGGCCAGAAGATGCTCCGGGGCACCGTCCCGGCGAGCCGCACCTCGCCATACCAGGCGGCCTTGGCGCTGGGGGCGCCGTAGGTGCGGCTGCCCGGGGCGGCGGCGAGACGTTCGGCGACTTCGAGCTGGACCATGACGAGGACGCGCTCGATGCTCGGGAACCGCTCGAGCAGCCGAAGGACGACCGGGACCGAGACGTTGTAGGGAAGATTGGCCACGAGCCGAGTGGGCGGGCGCGGGAGGTCGTCCAGGGTCAGCGCGTCCCGGGCGAGGACCTGGACGCGGTTCGCCAGCCCGGGGGCGTATGCCGCGAGGGTCCCCGGCAGCGCCGCCGCCAGCGCCGGATCGATCTCGACCGCGAAGACGGTGCCGGCGACTGCCGCCAGGGCGAGGGTGAGGGATCCGAGCCCGGGACCGACCTCGACGACGACGTCGTCGGGTCCGACCTCGCCGAGCCGGACGATCCGCTTGACCGTGTTGGCGTCGATGACGAAGTTCTGGCCCCACGCCTTCGTCGGGCGCACGCCCAGCCGCGATGCGAGTTCCCGGACCGCCCCGGCGCCGAGGTGGGTCACGTCATCGCCGGGCATGCGGCCAACCTATGCGATCGCGCTACGGCGAGCGGGTGAGTCGGGGGCGGGTCGTGGTCGGGGGCGGGGTCGGGGAGGGGGTGGCGGCCGCCCCCATCCGCCCTCCGCTCGCTGACGCGCTCACGAACAGCATCCGGGTCGGGATC